>JAPUET010000001.1 GCA_027492465.1 Candidatus Saccharimonadota bacterium
TCTTCCATAAGTAATTTCTCCTTTTCTACGAAAAATTCCGACCTGCCGGCCGGATATGTACGTTTTTATAGTACTCAATTTTGTATTATATGTCAATCATGAATAGGTGGTCAGTATCGATTCTATAAAAACTAAACCCACCATAGTTTTCCCTACTTCATCCTTTCCAGTTGAGATTAATTCATCGGGCAAGTCGCCACTTTTATTGATAACTCCTTTCTCTGCGGCGAATGTAATGGTAAATTCATCTTGGTAGCCATCATCATCTGATACTGTAGCCGTAACGGTAAGCTGAAATAAAATTTCATCATTAGCCCTATACCTCATAAGTAAGCAGTGCCTTCTCTCGGAAAGGTCGTGCCACGTAACATCACGCCTACCTTTATCGTGGTCTTCGCCATAATGAAGTAGAAGTTCATTCATATGAAAGGCAAGTGATATCGATTTGAAGTATTCCTTCGGCTGTTTGTCTAAGGGGCTTGCGGCCCTTACTTCACGTTCAGGCATAGAGAGGTATCTACCACATTTCCCATTTTGTGGTGGGTCTTGTAGGTAGCTTTCGGTAGTTTGTATTACGTTGTTGATTAATTATTTCAATACCCGACTCAGTGATGGCTAGTTGTCCGTTATTGTCTGCAATATAGCCAACCGCCAGCAGCTCACGAAGTATTAACTTTTTACGATCACCACTTAGCATGTCATACATTTGATCATCTATTAGGTTGGGAGTTTGGCCAGCGGCATCAGAAGCAAGAATGCTCAGAAGTAAAAGCGCTCCCCATGCAGCGCCCAAATCAGCACTAAAATCTTCATACCTGTTGCCGGCATCAGCATCAATGGCTAGGCGTTCTGTCATAATTTGTAATTATTCTATCAGCGTTATCTCTTTTGTCAATAGCTATACCACTTATGTTTGCATAATCACCCTTATGGAGTACGATACGCATATGACTCGTAATGATATATTGCGGCCAGTATACCCATACCCATACCATGGCGAATGTCCAGACGATAGTACATATAGAGAGCATGCTGCACGTCTGGTAGGGAAAAGACGCTGGCATGAGGTGCTGCCCGATACGGTAGATCGCGAAATAATCGCAATGTACTTAGGGATACTCTCTATGCGCAGAGTGCAAGCTAAGCCAGAGGTGGTGGTCACATACGGCCGCGTCTTTACCCCGAGCACAATAATAGCAAACTTGGTGAATCGCTATGGAATAACACATCAAAATGCCAACAACAAGTTAGCGAACGCATTTAGTCGATTTACTGAAAGCATGCCAGAGTCTGAAATTTAATTATATCATACTTTATGATACTTTGTCAATTCTTCCCTTGCTTGCTATACTGGTACCGATGGAGAAGCCCCTAGAATTTACAATTAGCAATCGACTTGCTGATACCTTGGCTCGTGCTGGTATTATTACGACACCGCATGGCCAGATCGAAACTCCCGCCTTTATTCCGGTTGGCACGAAGGCCACATTAAAAGCATTAACGCCTGAGCAATTAAAGGCAACTGGCGCTCAGGCGGTACTCGCTAATGCCTATCACCTATTTTTACGGCCTGGCCACGAAATTATCGATGCAGCTGGCGGCATTCATATGTTTATGAAGTGGGATGGACCAATATTTACGGATAGTGGCGGGTTTCAGGTCATGAGCCTTGGTGCGGGATTTAAAAAAGTCATTGATATGAGCGGTGAGGAACCCGAAAACGTGACAAAAAAGAAAGAAAAGCTGGCCTGGATTGATGATGATGGTGTACGGTTTAAGTCACACCTCGATGGCAGTCTGCACAAATTCACCCCAGAGCTATCAATGCAGATCCAACATGGAATTGGGGCCGATATCACTTTTGCGTTCGACGAACTCACCACATTGCATCACGATTACCACTACCAGGTAGAGTCGCTTGAGCGCCGCACCCACCCCTGGGCGGTACGGAGTTTAGCCGAGCATCAGCGGTTAAATGCCGAACGCACTCATCGGCCGCCTCAAGCCTTATTTGGTGTCATTCAGGGGGCCAACTACGAAGATTTGCGTCGCCGCAGCGCCAAATTCCTTGGGGGTATGAACTTCGATGGCTATGGCCTGGGTGGTGCGTTAGAAAAAAAGAATATTGGTGAAATCGTGCGCTGGATGTGCGAAGAACTTCCCGAAGATAAACCTCGTCACATGTTGGGCATATCAGAGCCTGACGATATATTCGCCTGTATCGAAAACGGAGCCGATACCTTTGACTGCGTTTCCCCAGCTCGCGTTGGTCGTAATGGCGCCCTCTACACTCGTCATGGCCGCGTTAATATTCGGCGGGCTGAGTTTATGCGCGATTTCCGCTCTTTTGACGAAACTTGCGACTGTTATACGTGCCAAAATTATACCCGCGCTTACTTACATCACCTTTTTCGCTCAGGCGAACTTCTGGCAAACACGCTTGCAACCATCCATAACGAACGATTTATCGTCAAGCTGGTAGATGATATTCGTGAGTCTATTAAAGACGGTAGCTTTCACGAATTAAAGCAGCACTTTCTTGCCGACTACTATGCCGGCAGAGCTTGATCAGGGCAACGACTGAGCACAGTTTGAACTGCTTGCTTTTCAGCAGGCGTCATCCATAATTGATACTTTATTTTTACTGCAATCTGGCGGGCGACGTATTGGCAACGGAACGGCTTATTTGGCGGTAGCCACGTTGCGGCATCGCCGTCACTTTTCTGCTGGTTGGCAGCGCCATCAACCGCTAATAATTCTAGTGGGTCATTCGCAAGCGCCACGCGCTGATTAGGTGATAACTGCTGAGCCCCCGTTTGCCACGCATTACTGAGCGCAACCACGTGATCGATCTGCACTAAAGCACTTGTCGATTCGCCACGCACAAAAGTGATGGTTTTACCGGTATACGGGTCGTTGAGCGTACCGCTCATGATTTTGCAGTCTTCACTAACTATGCTATCGGTGAGGTCTCGGTGCAAAATAATATTACGCGTATCACACCCCCCGACAAGTTGCCAACCATCCCCGAACTGTGTTCGTTTATAGTCGGTTTTAGGCGCACGACCTTTTATTACTATGGTATCGAGTGCAGCTAGCGCTGAACCGGCCACTGGTGCTTCGACTCCTGCGCCAGTCACCTCACTAGCGGCACCCGCGATTTCAATTGAAGGAGTGACATCCTTGGGTTCGCTCACTACCACCCACGCAACGAGAGCCGATAGCGCAAAAAGAATTATAAATACCCTCCGTTTTCTCATAAAGTCTAGTATAACCTACGCTATACTAGAGAGTATATGCAACGACTTTACGAACAATTTATGCCCGAATATTATGCGGTAAAGTGGGATCTTACCGCTGCCGCTAGTCGCACCGTTACTGGAAGCGTCACCATCACAGGTGAACAGAAAAATCCCGCAGGCATCACCCTTCATGCTAAAGACCTTGTGATTACAAAATTATGGGTAGATGGTAAAGAAGCAAAGTTCCAAGCCGGTGACGACGACAAGCTAACAATTGCCCATAAAGGCACGGGGAAAGTTGTTGTTGAGATCGAATTCTCGCTGCAAGTTACCGATGCTATGCATGGTATCTACCCTTGCTATTTTGAACATGATGGTACGAAAAAAGAGCTCTACGCCACCCAGTTCGAAAGCCATCATGCCCGCGAAGCATTCCCCTGCATTGATGAACCCGAGGCTAAAGCAACGTTCGATGTGCAACTTATAACTGCCGCAGGTGTGGAGGTGCTTTCAAATATGCCGGCCGCAAGTAGCGAGACGACAGGCGATACTTGTATTACGACGTTTATGCAAACTCCCCGTATGAGCAGTTACTTGCTTGCGTTTGTGGTAGGCGAACTGCAGAAAAAATCCGGCGCAACTAAAAATGGTGTAGAGGTAAATATTTGGGCAACACATGCGCAGGCGGCAGAAGGTTTGGATTTTGCGC
>JAPUET010000002.1 GCA_027492465.1 Candidatus Saccharimonadota bacterium
ATGTGTTAGGCACGCCGCCAGCGTTCATCCTGAGCCAGGATCAAACTCTCCATAAAAAATATGGTGTTAACTACATCACTGAAGTGATAGTACTCATTTCCATAAAGTGTCTGTATTGCAACAGACGTCTACTCAAAAATAGACTGACGATGATTATTGCACAACCAAATTGTTAAATTACATAAATATCAAACTGCTTAACAGATACAAAGTTATAACTTTTTACCATCTCGCAATCAGACTGTGATCAATTGTATCGCACTTGACAGATTGCGTCAACACCTTTTCCTGGTTATTTTGTAGCGATAAATACAACCAAGCCAATAAGCGCCCCTAAGACTGCTCCGGAGACGACTTCTAGAGGGGTGTGGCCCTTTGCTGCGCGCGGCATATTGACCTTCTCTGCAGTTCTTACGATAAGCTCGCGAATCGCATCACCCTGCTCGCCAACTGAGCGACGAACCTTCACTGCGTCATAACAGACTATTAAAGTAACGAGTGTCACAAGACCAAATAAACCAGACTCTATACCGTCCTTAAGGGCCACCACCATCCACACAGCAACAGTTGTTGCGGCGTGCGAGCTAGGCATACCTCCGCTAATAAACAATTGGTGAGTTAGGTCGAGTCGCTTACCTTTAGCAACGGCGATACTGTATTTGATAATATGCGCAACAATCCATGCGACTCCAATTGCTAATATGTACGGTGATACGATACCCACTTATCCTACTCCTCCTTTTTACCATCCGCCAGGTCTTCAGGCTCTTCATCCTTGGCTTCTTGCATAATCCCAATTGAGGATACTGCATCGCCCTCACTCATGCGCATAATTCGGACCCCTTGCGTTGTACGACCGAGCGTCGGAATATCCTTAAGTGCAACTCTAATAGTTTGGCCATTTTGGCTAATCAAGAGCGCTTCATGTGCGCCATCTTCCAACGTCTGCACGGTAATGATCGGGCCGGTCTTCGCGGTTACAACAGCCGCTTTTATGCCAACCCCTCCCCGCTTATGGCTCGGAAAATTGACTGCCTTTGTAATTTTACCGTAGCCATTTTGGCTAATCACGAGCAGCATTTGCTCTTCAGCGCAAACCACGTCCATACCAACGACACTATCATTTGGACGAAGTCGCACTCCGCGAACCCCTCGCGCTGCGCGCCCCATAGGCCGACACTCTTGTTCATTGAATCGAACCGCCTGTCCAGCCGATGTTGATATAATCACATCATTTTTACCAGTTGTCTGCTTAATCCACCGGAGCTCATCTCCAGCATCGAGGTTAATAGTGATTAAACCATTCGTACGGATGTTTGCGTAATCTTTGAGTGGCGTCTTTTTCACCGTACCCTTTGTTGTTGCCATAAAGAGATAGCCGTCCTCGCTAGCATCTTTTGCATGATTGATAATTGAGGTAATTTTCTCTTCTGGCTGCAACTGCAAAAGATTCACAACAGCAACACCCTTGGCGGCAAGACTAGCAGCCGGCACTTCATAAGCCTTCAAACGGAACACGCGGCCTTTATTCGTAAAGAATAGTAGCCAATCGTGTGTATTTGCGGGCACAAGTTGCGCAATCACATCTTCCTCTTTGGTGGTCATACCACGCTTGCCCTTACCACCCCTGTTTTGACGTCGATATTCACTAACAAGTGTTCGTTTAATGTAGTTTTCTGTTGTAAGAAGAACAACTGTTTCCTCTTCAGGTATTAACTCCTCGTCGCTAAATTTCCCAAGTTCATGATTAATGATCTTCGAGCGACGCTCGTCGCCATACTTCTCTTTCATTTCTAGAAGCTCGGTCTTGATAATCTTTAGAATCTCGTTTTCATCAGCAAGAATTTCTTCAAACCGCTTAATCATGGTGAGCAATTCTTGCAGTTCATTCTCGATCGCCTCGCGCTCTAGACCAGTTAAGCGACGGAGTTGCATAGCAAGAATTGCCTTTGCCTGAATTTCGCTTAGTTTAAACTTGGCAATCAACGCCTTTTCAGCTTCATCTTGAGTTTTGCTTGCGCGAATTGTCTTGATAACTTCATCGATATGATCGAGCGCGATTTTATAGCCTTCAAGAATATGTGCACGCTCACGAGCCTTGCGAAGCTCATATTCAGTTCGTCGACGCACTACTTGTTGTCGATGCTTAACAAACTCCTGTAGCATTTCTTGTAAGCCGAGGATCTTAGGCTGAATACCATCAACGAGCGATAGCATGTTGTAATTAAAACTACTCTGAAGAGCGGTAAGCTTGTACAGCTGATTGAGTACCTTCTTGGGGTACCCATCCTTCTTTACCTCTACTACTACGCGCACTTTACCACGCGAGCTCTCGTCACGGAGGTCACTAATGTTGATTTTTTTATCCTTGTAAAGCTCGCCGATTTTTTCTACAAGTGTTGCTTTATTCACACCATATGGAATTTCTGTAACAATAATCTGATGACGGCCTTTTTTGGTTTCTTCTATAGTAGCGACAGCTCGCACGGTGACGCTACCTCGACCAGTTAGATACGCCTGGCGCATTGGCGCACCACCATACACCGTCGCACCCGTTGGAAAGTCCGGGCCTTTCACGTGCTTAAGTAAGTCATCGATGGTTGCGTGTTCGTTATCGATAAGCTCTATGGTTGCATCCACCAGTTCTCCCAGATTGTGCGAAGGAATATTTGTTGCCATACCAACCGCAATACCAATCTGACCGTTAAGGAGAAGGTTGGGCAACTTGGCCGGAAGAACAACCGGCTCTTGTTCGGAACCGTCAAAGTTATCACGAAAATCTATCGTCTCTTTGTCGATATCGACGAGCATTTCATCGGCAGGTTTAGCCATACGAGCTTCGGTATAGCGCATTGCAGCCGCTTCGTCACCGTCCATAGACCCAAAGTTACCCTGACCTTGAATAAGCGGATACCTGAGCGACCAAGGCTGAGCCAAACGAACCATAGAGTTATAGATTGCCGAGTCGCCATGTGGATGATACTTACCCATGACATCACCAACAATACGCGCACTCTTCACAAACTTGGCTGTAGAACGATTCCCGTTTTGGTTCATAGAGAATAAAATACGTCGATGCACTGGCTTTAATCCATCTCGGACATCGGGCAAGGCTCGGTCAACAATCACGCTCATGGAGTAACGGAAGAAGCTATCTTCCATTACCTTCTCTAATGTACGGTGTTCAATTCCTGGGGTTTCAGGTGGAGTACTGTCAAGCGCCCCCTCGTCTTCGAGCGGCACATCATTTTCTGGCGTATTTACTGTCTTATCGTCGTCCATCATTAACCCCTTAAATATCTAGTTCCTCTAATTTGGCATTTTTTGCCTCTGACTGGATAAAGTTCTTGCGCAGCACCACATCCTCACCCATCAGCTTTGTAAAAATAGCATCGGCACGTTCAGCGTCATCAACATTAACCTTAATAAGCACTCGGTTCTCAGGATTCATCGTCGTTTCCCAAAGCTGCTCGGCATCCATCTCACCTAGACCCTTAAAGCGCGAAACAGTGACGCCAGCCTGCTTAGTGCGGTCGTCATTTTCATCAACTGCAACACCGCGGGCTTTCCTATCGGTCACCATTGCATCAAGCGCTTCGTCAAGTGATGGCTCGTCGTACACATACTGCTTTTTCTGACCCTTATTAATACTAAAGAGCGGTGGTTTTGCAAGATATACATAACCGCCTTCAACAACTTCCTTCATGTAGCGGTAGAAGAATGTCAGAAGCAGTGTGGCAATGTGACTACCGTCGACGTCTGCATCGGTCATGATAATAATTTTATGATAGCGAAGGCCATTCACATCGAAGGTATCACCAATACCCACACCAAATGCTTGAATCATAGCAACAATTTCTTTGTTTGCAAACATTTTATCAAGACGAGCGCGTTCGGTATTTAACACTTTACCGCGGAGCGGCAAAATCGCTTGAGTCTTACTATCACGGCCTTCTTTTGCCGAACCGGCTGCCGAATTACCCTCTACGATATAAATTTCACTGTCTGAAGGGCTCTTGCTTGAGCAGTCCCAAAGCTTACCAGGTAGCCCCATGCCGTCGAGAGCACCCTTGCGAAGCACGTTGTCACGAGCGGCACGAGCAGCTTTACGGGCACGTGCCGCAAGCAGTGCCTTACCGACCACCTTTTTCGCAATATCGGGATTCTCTTCTAGATAGTAAGCGAAGTATTCGTTCATCACTTGTTCGACATAGCGACGCACCTCGGGGTTACCAAGTTTATTCTTGGTCTGACCCTCAAACTGAGGATCCGGCAATTTAACCAAAATAACCGCCGTAAGGCCTTCACGAATATCATCACCTGAAAGGTTATCTTCTTTCTCTTTGAGAAGCGAGTTCTTACGTGCATAGTCATTAATAACACGGGTCATCGCCGCACGAAAACCAACAAGATGCGTACCGCCATCTGGCGTCAAGACATTATTCGCAAATGGCCGAACGGTTTCGGTGTAGGAGTCATTGTATTGAACGGCAACCTCGATCATCGAATCTTCAACTTGTCGCTCTACATAGAAAATATCATCGCCCAGGACTTCCTTGCCGATATTTAAGTTCTTAACGTAACTTTTAATACCACCCTCAAAATAAAATGCCTGGCGTTCCTTCGTGCGTTCATCATACACCGCAGTATAGACACCCTTTGTAAGATATGCTTGGTGACGCAAATAACTAACTACCCACTTAAGATCAAACTCGACTGTTTCTTTAAAAATGGTAGGATCAGGATAAAACGTAATAGTTGTACCAGTTGCACGATCAGTTTTACCGAGCTTCTTTAGAGGCATGGTTGAAACACCGCGCTCAAACTCTATATGATAGAGTTCGCCTTTTTGCACAACTTCGGCAACAAGTTTAGTCGAAAGGGCGTTCACAACACTTGAACCAACACCGTGAAGCCCAGAGGAGACCTTATAGCCACCGCCACCGAATTTACCACCGGCATGAAGTACAGTGAGGACGGTTTCAAGCGTACTTAAGCCAGTTTTAGGGTGTTTATCGACCGGGATACCTCGTCCATCATCAATAATAGTTATTCCACCGTCTTCAAGTATCTTGACATCCACCCTTGAGGCAAAGCCAGCGATAGCCTCGTCAATTGAGTTATCGGCAATTTCTTTAATCAGATGATGCACACCGTCATAGCCAGTGCTACCGATATACATTCCTGGACGCTTACGTACCGGCTCTAGCCCTTCAAGAACTTGAATCTGCGAGCCATCGTAAGAACTGTCATCTTTTTGTTTAGCCATTTCCCCTCACTTCAGTCGTTTCAGCTGTTTACAGTACCTTTATTATACCACAGAGAATACGCCGAGAAACCCTTCTGAGAAGTGCTTCTTTCAATATCGTCTGCACCCTTTCAATATTAGCCTTAGTATACCATAAAAAATATTGTTCACTCAACCTATTGAACTGAACATATTTCTTATGCTAAAATTCTGAGTAAGAGGTCTATTAAAAAGAAAAACCAATACCACTATGTTTAGAAAAATAGTATCAAATCTCGCCTTTAGCCCCGCACTCGTCGGGCAAATCGGCTTTTATGCCAAACGCCTCCGAAAAGAAGAGGCAACGCGTCGTCTTGGCCTAATATTTACAGCGCTTGCACTTGTCGTACAGTCATTTGCAGTCTTTTCACCTCCAGAAGCAGCTAACGCATCTAGCTCGTCAGACTTTATCAAGGGTGGTGTTAGTTCAAAAGAGGAGTATTTGCGCCACTACGACCAAAACTCTAATAATATAAAAGACCTGTTTAATGAACTAGGAATCACACGTCAGAATATAAAAGACACAAAGACGGGTAGCCTTAACTCTCGCGATGGAGTGTATTCATGGGGATTAAAGTCTCACTTTAGCAAATCTCAAGGTGAGCGCAGCTACACTGTTAAAACAGCGAATGGGGGCACTCGGACCTTCTATACTCGCCCGCTTGAACTTTGGGATAGTAAGCCATATACAAAAAAATATGGCTCAACCTATGAGGCTTTTGTTGGAAAAAGCAGTAAAGGAAAGTACTTTGCCCTGCTAAAAATCTGTGGCAACTTGGTGCTTAAAGAAATTCCGCCAGCGCCAAAATGTCCAACAGGCCAAACCGGTACTTACCCGAACTGTACAACGCCACCAAAAAAAGAGCCTGCAGCAGCCTGTTCGTCACTGAAGATTACTAAGCTTATTGATAAATACCAACTCGATGGGACCGCGACCGCTACTGACGGCGCTACGATCACTGGCTATACCTACGTTATCAAAAGAGACAATGTAACTATCGACACAATAACTCAGGCAGTAAATAATCAGTCCTCCAACACAGCCTTCACTAATCAGACAGCTCAGGGAGCCTACACGGTAACCTTAACGGTTGCCACCTCACTCGGCGAAAAGACAGGTAACGACTGTGTAAAAACGTTCACAATCCCGGCACCAAAGATGTGCCCTCTAAACCCAAGTTTGCTTGAAAATAGCCCTGAATGCCAGCCCTGCCCAGGTGATGAAAATATATGGATCAAGGATACTACTTGTGCAGCAAACGTGATTAGCACTAAATCGGCAACGAATGTGACACAAGGCGACATAGACGCCACAACAACAACCGCCGTCGCTAGTGACAAAGTCACGTACACGCTCAATGTTCAGAATACGGGTAAAAATTCAGCCGAAACAGCTATAAGCGAGAATTTAAGTGACGTGCTAGACTATGCCTCCCTCATTGATAACGGTGGTGGATCGTTTGACCCAGCAGCGAAGACACTTTCATGGCCAACTGTTACGCTGGCCGCAGGTGAGAAGCAAACTCGCATGTTTACCATTCAGCTAGCCAGCGAGATCCCAGCTACCGGTACCGGTGTAAGTGATAAAACATCATATGATTGCCGCATGGATAACACTTTCGGTAATATGGTGAGCATTGATGTAGACTGTCCTGTACAGAAAGAAGTCGTCGAACAAACTGTCAGCGAACTACCGCATACCGGGCCAACCGAAAACATGCTGTTTGCAGGCGTTGCGCTCGCAGTCGTTGGTTACTTCTACGCTCGTTCACGACAGATGAAGAAAGAAGTTCGGCTTATTAGGCGCGATCTAAACGCAGGAACAATTTAAGAGGATTCAAAGGCATTAATAAGGGGTGGTCATGGCAAATCAAGAAAAAGACAACTTTGGCAGTCACGAGAGTTTTGACGAAAAGCAGCTCGAAACATTACGCCAAGAACAGCAGGATAGGCTAAAAGAGAAACTCGAGAAGTCTCCTGAAAAAAATCAAGAGAATGTCGAAGACGTGCGCCGAGAAGCCCTTGAACAAGCTGCAAAAGCAGAAAAAGAGACTACTGCCGAGAAAGTCCCCGCCCCTGCCGAACGTCGCGGTCCGCTCACAAAGCGAGAAAAAGATGCCAGCTTCGACAAAACAATGAGCGAGGTGCGCTCACACCTATCCAGCCCTAGTCGCACCTTCAGCAAATTCATTCATAATAAGACAATTGAACGCACGAGTGATGTCGTGGGTAAAACTATCGCGAGACCAAACGCTATCCTCTCGGGCTCCATATTCGCATTTATTTTTACACTTGGCGTATACCTCATCGCTAACTATAACGGCTATGCCCTTTCCGGCTCCGAGACTATCGCTTCATTCGCTGTTGGCTGGATTGTTGGGTTAGTCTTTGATTATGTTCGCGTCCTTGTGGGCAAACGATCAAGCTAGAACAAGAAGGAGCTACTCATAAAACTGCGCTGACCTAGCGCAGTTTTATTGATACTTCACTATCTTTAGAGTCACTGCTTCGCAAGTGTAAATCTTCGGACGTTTTCGTTTCTGGTGCTTCGGTAGCTTTTGGTTCAGAACTAGCCAGAGGAGTTGCCGGTGTATCCTCAACAACAACTTGGGGCGAAGGATTGGTGAATGAAGGCATTGCATTACCCGCTGTAAGCGGCGTTGGTGGTACCTGAGGCCTAAACTGCGGTGCAGGAGGCGAAACAGCCAATGCTGGGGGTACAGCAGCGCTAGACGCGGCTGGAGAGTCCATAGGAGCACCAGCGCCACCCGACATCTGCTTACGCTTTGCCAACCATTCATCGAGGAACGAAGAACCGGAACTAGCGGGAGCACCAGGAGAGACGGGAGTCATTGGAGCCAAACCTCCTGGGGCCTTTGAATCCGTCGGTTGTTTAACAGTTAGACGCTTAAATATCTCTTGCTCTACTTGTCCGCGAGGCCGGCCATACTTGGCCGCAGACAAACGCTTCAGTGCGTCACTTAGTTGTTGATTCGCCTGCCCCATGGGTGGTATCCAGCTCATACTAAATGGCGCTGACGGCACGCCCTCTATCTGAGCGACCACGACAGATTCATGGTTTGGCAATTTAGTCAGATCTTCGGCATCAAAGACAGGCGCATAACGCTTTACCATAATTTCAGCGTCGGTAATACCAATACGTCCAGTGATTGTGGTACCCACGTTACCAATAATCGCCTCACGCAATTCTTCTTTTAGCTGAGTCATAAACTGATTACCAAGCACAAGACTAAGGCGATACTTTCGAGCCTCAGAAAGGATCGTCTCAAAACTGTCTGTTGCAAAGTTCTGAAACTCGTCGACATACATTGTAAAGTCCTTGCGATCTTCCTCGGGCATATTGGCACGCGCCATTGCCGCCGCCTGAAATTTCATTACAAATATAATACCAAGCAGTCTTGAGTTCAGATCGCCCATTTTACCCTTTGAAAGGTTTACAAGAAGAATTTTATTATTGTTCATAATATCAGCAAAGTTAAAGCCGCTCTTTTGCTGTCCAATAATATTACGCATCGCATCGTTACTAATAAATGGACCAAACTTCGAGACAACCCAAGATATCACTTCGCCTGCCTCACTTGACTTTTGAGATGACGGAAACTCTTTTGTCCAAAAGTCTAGCACCTGCTGGTCTGTCACGTATTGAAGCTTGCTTTTCATAAATTGTTCATCAATCAGTAACTTTGGAATATCGATAAAGCTACCGCCATTAGGATCGCTCATTAAAAGCAGCGCGCAGTTACGGAATATATGTTCAAGTCGCGGGCCAACAATACCGGTATGACCAGGGTCGTAAAGGCCATACAACATACTAATCGCCTCTTGCACTAAAAAGTCTTTTTGATCGGGATGGTCAAATTCGAACATATTAAGGCCGACCGGATTCGCCATATCGCCCGGATTAAAATAGACCACGTCTTCAACGCGCTCTTTCGGTACTTTCGATAGTAGCGCTTCCACAGAATCACCATGCGGATCAACAAACGCGAAGCCACGGCCGTCCATCATGTCTTGATAGGCCAAGTTCTCTTGTAAAACAGACTTACCGACACCCGTCTGACCAATAATATGAACATGGCGGCGGCGATCCTTCGTGCCCAATCTAATCGGCTTCTTTACTCCCCGAAATTCGTTGTATCCAAGTAATAGGCCTTCGTCCATAATCTGCGTTGGACCATCGACCTGCTTGCTCATTTGGCGCTTTACCTGTGAGGTTGGGATGCTATTTTGGTCTGGCAAATGAAAAATAGTTGCAAGCTCAACACTGTTTAATATGTTTTGGTTAATTTGCTGCGGAAAGAATCGAAAAATATATGCCGATACCAGTTCTTCGAGATTTTTAGATAAATTAAATTTAAATCCATTAAAGCTTGGCGAATCAAATAGAGCGAAAGCAGCGACAATATTCTTAAGTAATGCCTGTGAGCGCGCGGCGGTATTTGAAGATACAACCACACGAATCAGTACTTCGTAGCCCGGATAACGCGTCTTTTCTTGTATTGCCTCGATTGCCGACTGCTCAACAGCATTGAGCTGCTTCTCGTCCTTCTCTTTTTTGACGTCATTCGACTCCGGCGGCTTCCATAGTGCTTCCATAATATCTTTTGGCGCAAGAAAACTCGAAATACCTGTTTTTTTAAAGCCTTTATCTTTTGTGATCTTATCGGCAAGCGCAATCGAGGACTTTGTCCAGCCTTCCCGTGCCGGCCGCAAGAGAAACTGCAGTCCTACCCCATCTTCACGGCTAGCGTTCGATATTGCATTCAAAAGTGCCCTTGATGCATCACGCTTCGCCTCAAGATATGTTGCGATTGGATAGGCAAAATCCTTCTTTAGAGTGAACTCGCCACCAATGGTGCCGCTCATTTTTCCTACTTGGCTAAATACAGTATGCTCAGACACTTCTTCAAGTCGTGCGGCAGGGTAAGCAGCAGCGATTGCTTGGCGAATAACGTCGGTAAGCACCGTGGGGACAACGGCATAATAGTATACGAGCCCGTCTCGAGCCACAATCTCAAACGAAAGATGGCGCTGACCATATATCTTACTCTTAAAGCCCTTTGTCGCCGTGCTGGCAACGATGTTATACATTACCTGAGCCTGAGACAACACCTCTTCCGTAAGGTCGCGCTTGTCACGATTCTCGCCAGCAATGTCTTCACTTGCTGGGGGTAAATGAATGAGGATTGGGATCATCTTTAGACCGCGTTCATAATTTTTCGCCTCGCGAAGTGTTTTGCGATACATCAAAAAAGCCACCGTCGCGCCGCCAATCACAAGTACGGTGATAATGAATAAGACAATAAAGGCTCCTGCGCTACCCATTATTCGTCGCCCGAATCACCTATTTCACGTCCATACCGTCGGCGTATGTATTCAATCTGTAATTTACTAATCTCTCGTTCGCGGCGATACGGGTCATCACGAGTTTCAGCAATAATTTTCTTTGCTTTATCAACCCACTCTTTCTCAATAAGATCATCATCAGCGGCCGTAGCTGGCGTATCGTCATCGGCAACTGCTTGTGCTACAGGCTCACTGGGCAAAACTGGAGTGGGCAACGATGGCATCGCTACTTGTACTGCTTCAGCCTGCGTACTGCCAACCTCCGGTCTGTTTTCTATGCGTCGTTCACCGTCCAGCTCTACAGTTCGCTCAGGAGATATCGTGCCATATTCAACAGAAGGGTTTGTCCCTCGCTCTATGCCGCCAGGTAGTCCTTCTTGTCTAGGCTCCATATCTGTAAATTATAGCATAGGCGTTTCAAAATATATACTATATTGAACGTTGTCTTGCAACATAAAAACAGGCAACAACTTCAAATGTCGTAATGAGAGCTACCTCATAAAATCCTGTACGACCAATCGATGCCATACCTGCAAACATGACAGGCGCAAGTGCAAGCACTGAAGCAAAAAGATAGGCTCGCTTAAGCGTCATGCCGGGAATAGTGGCAGATTTTTTTCCTAAACCATGCAATAGTTTGGCGCCTATAAACACAAAAAAAGTTAGCACTCCAAGTGCTAACACATACAAAAGTATAAAGACTATCAAAATGACTACCGGATGAACCGATGAAGGAGTCGTCGATTGCATAAGTGCAGACAAGAGAACGAATGCACAAAGTGACGATACTGCTAATACTTTCCCAAGCATGCGTCTATCATATCACCGAAACAATGTAGCGAGCTACATCGGAAGAGACATGGAGCCTATAGCGGCGAGCGTGAAATAAGCGAAACACCTTTGTAAAATAACTATTAGGGTCGCCCGCGATGCCGCTATAAGACTACTGACCGCTCGCGAATAGCGAGCATAGGTCCTTTGCAAGTGGTTCCGCTTCACGCTTGGTAGTTTCACTGCTACCAGCCAGGTATCAAGGATTAACCAAGCGTGAGGTACTTCTCTCGCGCGCTACGACGCCAAGAATCTTTTGTTTTAGTGTTTGAAAGACTCGATCGGCGGAGCATAGGCAGCGCCACATTGTTGGTACTAGTAGAAGGTGCGTGATCAAAATGATCATGATCTTGTACCGGTGCCGATGCCTATTTGCCGTCCACTGGACTCATTTAAGTCGCAGCTTCAGACCGTCAGTATGTAAATTGTTAAGGATGTTGTGGTGGCTTTTTGTTTTTGTAAAAGCTTGATTTCATAGTATCATGCTTACGCTATTTGGTCAATACTTTCAGAGTATTTATGTATACATTTTTTACTACATGCTGCAACAACACTGTCATTTCTATCTGTTACCGTCTACGATGTTGTTTATATATCATCGTTGTATTTATAACATCGATGATATATGTTTAGGCCTAATTATCGGGAATGTCTACTACTTTTTCTTCAATCATACGCACAATATTGCGTGTCGTTGCCTCGTCCTGCTTAGCCGCGTCTGGGATATGCCAAAGCTCTGTCCTGGCATCTTCACGCAGCCATTCTGGAATTGTTTCTGGCTCGGCCATAACAATCAGCTTATCGTACCAAGCCGCATTTTCTGGCGTTATTTGGGTACGTAGGTTGTGCGACATGTCCAGGCCATACATTTCTTGCATTACGTGCAAAATGGTTGCTGCGGCTGGATGACTGGCAACTTGCTGGCCTGGCACGTCCACACGCGTACCTGCCGAATCACCAATGCCGCCGTGAAGGCGATAAAGTTCCATAGCGGCCTGGCTGCGGCCAATATTTGCCCTACATACAAATAAGACTTTCATACTCATATTTTACCATTACACAACCTAGCCTTGTGCGCTTCGCCACCCCCTACTCCCTTAGCTCACTATACCGGCTATGTAGCTATCATTATTTGTATAGCTTGGGCAGTCACAACACTACACATAGTGCTAGTCGTCCCGTGCCCACGCTACTGGCAAAAATAATATGACCTTTGCCTGCATATCGTAGTATTTTTTACCCATGAAATAGGTAAGAAAGTTATTGACATTAGCAGTTTACCGTCATATTATAGGGGTAGTTCCTGAGCAAAAAAATTGTACAGGAGCCAAAAATAAACAAACATTGAAAAAACTCCACGTAAGAACAAGCACTACTCGCAGGTGCTTGTTTTTTTAGACCAAGCACGAGTTTATTTAGTATAATTAGCAGCTGACCTTTTGTCTTCACGGTCAGCACCCGGACTCACATACAGCCAACTAAAACAGCCGACCCTAAGGTCGGCAATTTTAGTTGGTGGAGCTGCCGGGTACTGCCCCCGGGTCCATGCGGTAACCTGCCATTCGTCTACGCACGTAGTCTTTTTCAGTGGTTTTATGCACTGGGTCGCTAAGTAAAAGACAAAGAAACAATCCAGAGCAGCACGGCTAAAGTTTCAGGTATATTCCGCCGTAAGCCGAAAATATACCCTACCCTACTAAATATGACACGCTACGCCCATAGCAGGAATCTGGGCTAGCATGGCTACCGTAAAATTAGGCAGCAAGCGCAAACGCGCGCTGAGGCATCACGGATGCGACAAAGGCGTTTACTTTAGTTGCAAGTTTTGCAATTAAAAATACTGATTACGTCAGTGGTCGGTGCGCAAAATAGCCTGTTAAAGTCCTCATGTCGAAAGCTGTATCAGCCCCTCAACCATCTACAAGCATTATACCATATATTTACAGATACGTACCCCTATGCTTTACTGAGAGTATTATGGGAAGCGTGTGCAAGGTAGCATCGGTTGCGCCAGTCGGGTTTAATGGCCATTTAATAGAGGTCGAGAGTGACATGACTAAAGGCTTACCTGCCCTGTCTATCGTTGGCCTGGGCAATAAAGCCATTGACGAAGCAAAAGAAAGAGTAAGAAGCGCGATTACTAACTCTTTACTAGAATATCCAGCGAAACGCATTACCATCAACTTAGCGCCTGCTGAGCTCCCGAAAGACGGTACGCATTATGACCTACCCATTGCACTTGCCCTGCTCGTTTCGAGCGGCCAGTTACGCCAAGAACAGGTAGCGGGAGCGGTCTTTGCAGGGGAACTCGCTCTCGATGGCCGTATTCGCCCAATTTCTGGCGCGATCACCATTGCTGAAACCGCAAAGAAAGCAGGCTTTTCCACTCTTTATTTGCCCACTGCAAATGTTCCGCAGGCGCGTCTTGTGAACGGAATCGAACTATTTGGCATCGACACCCTAAAAGCCCTCTACCTCCACCTCAAGCAAGAACAACGGCTCTCACCTTATATTGACCCTCATAGCGAACCGACCGACCACTCTACACCCGACACTCTGCTGGATGATATCTACGGGCAGGAGCAAGCAAAGAGAGCCTTAATCGTGGCTGCATCCGGACATCACAACATTCTGTTTGGCGGTACGCCGGGCGCCGGAAAAACAATGCTTGCTAAAACGCTGAATGCTCTCTTACCTCCACTGTCTCTAGAAGAGCAGCTAGAGGTGACAAAAATCCATAGCCTAAGCGGTAACCTGATCGATAGTATTGCTACCAAGAGACCGTTCCGTTCACCACATCACACCTCGAGTCAGATTGCTCTTGTTGGGGGCGGAACAAAGCCAAAGCCTGGCGAGATTAGTCTCGCACATCTCGGAGTACTCTTTCTTGATGAAATCCCTGAATACCCGCGCAGCGTGCTTGAGGCTCTACGACAACCTCTAGAAGATCGAGTTATTACGGTTTCGCGCGTCAATAGCCAAGCGGTATACCCTGCAGACTTTATGCTTGTCGCCACTATGAATCCTTGCCCATGTGGATATTATGGTGATCCAGAGCGTGAGTGTAGTTGTTCAAGTTCTCAAATCCTTGCTTACCAAAAACGCTTATCAGGGCCACTTCTCGACCGAATTGATATGCATATTGCAGTTTCCCGCATTCCTCATACTCAGCTTCTAGATGATAAAGTGTCGTCAAATAAACAGCACTTAACAGCGCAGAAAGCGATAATAAGCGCAAGAAGTATCCAGGAAAAGCGTTATAAAAGTAGTAAAAAGAGCAACAATTCTCTCTCAAACGCAGAAGTAAAAAAGTTTATTACACTTAGCCCAGTCGAAAAAACTTTTTTAGATACTGCGGCAAGTAAACTAAAACTGAGTGCGCGCAGCTATTTTAAAGTTCTTAAAGTTGCCCGAACCATAGCCGACATCGAAGGCGCGGACCACGTAAGCATTCCGCACATTGCCGAAGCTCTACAGTATCGGCAAATCACTTGATATCTGAGAGATAATCTGTTACTATACATCGAGAGTAATCGCTAAATCTAAGAGCAACTCACGAAAGAAGGAGAGTAGCATCAGCACATCAATTCGTATCAACGAAGCCATTCGCGCAGGCGAACTTCGTGTCATCGGTACAAGTGGAGAACAGCTCGGTATCATGTCGCGCCAAGAGGCGCTTAAGCTAGCCGAAGAAGCAGGAGTCGATCTGGTGGAAATTTCACCAAATGCAGACCCCCCTGTTGCCAAAGTCGTCGACTGGGGCAAATACCAGTACCAAAAGATGAAAGAGCAGCAGAAGAACCGTCGCAGCAATAAGGCAACGGAACTAAAACAGATGCGTTTCGGATTAAAGATTGGTGCTAATGATCTTGAGATTAAGCTGCGGAAAATACGCGGATTCCTATCGGAAGGTCACAAGGTTAAGATTCTTATCTTCTTTCGCGGTCGCGAGATGGCACACAAAGAATTAGGCTATGTCTTAATTGATCGTGTCGTCGCCGAGCTAGAAGACGAAGCAATTCTCGAACAGAAACCAGTGATGGCAGGTCGTAACCTGAGCATCGTAATAAGGAGCAAGTAATGCCAAAAATGAAGACCCACAAGGGCACTGCTAAGCGTATTAAGCTAACCAGTACCGGCAAACTTACCCGTCGCCGAGCGTTCGGGAACCACATGCTTTCAAAGAAAAGCAAGTCGCGCAAGCGAAATATCAAGACTACTGCAGTCGTAAAAGGCAGCATGGCTAAAAATGTTAAACGAGCACTAGGAGTCTAAGTATGCGAGTCAAACGAGGAGTCCCCGCACACGCAAAGCACAAGAAGGTCTTGAAGCAAGCCAAGGGCATGCAACACAACCGTACGCGTAGTTTCCGTCTTGCCAAGCAGGCAGTTGTCCGCGCCTTGCAATACGCCTACCGCGATCGCCGCAACAAAAAACGCGACCTCCGTGCACTATGGATTACACGTATTAATGCCGCTGCCCGCGAAAATGGCACCACGTATGGTCGCTTTATCGCCAATCTAAAAGCTGCTGGCGTTGAGCTTGATCGCAAAGTCCTTGCCGATCTTGCCGTTAACGATCCTAAAGCATTTAGTAGCATTGTAAAAAGCGTTACTAAATAAGTTAAGAATACTACACAGTAAAAACCCCGCGATAAAGCGGGGTTTTTACGTGGCAGATCATCTGTAAGCCGGGTTCTGTACGATATAATCGCGATAGTCATCTATCTACGCCAGTTATTGCTAACTGGCTCTAGCGGATATCGATATGCGAGCGGACTACTCTTTGGTGCACATCTCCTTGCAGCTGACAGGGTTTACCTTCTTCGTATGTTACCATACGTCGCTGCGGTCTCTTACACCGCTCGTTTCACCCTTACCCTTTTATAGGCGGTTTCGTTTCTGTGGCACTTTCCCTAGGGTCACCCCCGGCCGCCGTTAGCGGCTGTCATGTCCTATGCTGCCCGGACTTTCCTCTAGCATAAAGCGAGCGACTATCCAATGAACTGCCGTTCGTATTATAGCAAAAAATACACCTTACGGTGCATGAAAGTCCCTGATATCAGCTGGACGCTTGATATTCCCCGCATAAATGCAAGGTGGGTTCTCTCACATCATTCCCTCGAGAGTGAAAAATATTGAGATCCCAAATGTATGATGTTAGGAAAATCATACACGTCCTAGATATCAGGGACTATACCTAGTATACGCCAGTTCACATCGCAACGCCAAATATCATGGCAAATAATCCCACAATCGCACCGATAAGTGTAACCATATATTGAAAGAGGACATCGTTAAAAATAAGCACAAGTGCAAAGACAAACACTGCCCCGTATCGCTCAATGGCATCCATTGCTTTGCGTACAAAATCAGGAGCAAGCGCATATAACACTCGTGACCCGTCAAGCGGCGGGATTGGTAAAATATTAAAAGCAAAAAACCCTAGGTTCACCATCACGCTTGTCGTGAGAATGCCCGCCATAAGACTTGAGCTATTTAACCCACTCATAGCAAGTATGCCATACGAGACAAAAGCAAGTAGTAGATTAATAAGCGGTCCAGCAATTGCTATAAGCGCCATACCCCATTCGTTACGGATATTTGCCGGGTTAATCGGCACTGGCTTAGCACCACCAAAGATAGGCATGGCGCTTCCGGTAAGACTATTAGTGATAACGATCAAGAGAGGCAGCATGACAGTAAGGAAAGGATCGACATGCTTTAAGGGGTTAAAAGATAATCTACCCAGTAATTTTGCCGTATCGTCGCCAAGTTTTAACGCAACAAAACCATGCATTAGCTCGTGCAGCATCATTGACACCAAAATAATACCCAACACTACTACTATTTGTGTAATATCCATTACATACAGTATAGCACTACCTCTTGACTAAAGTATAGAATCCGCGTATACTGTAGAAGATTGTTATAAAAAGTAAGTGGAAGCAATAACTATGGCAGCACGCTGTGATCTCACCGGTAAAGGTAAGCAATTCGGCCACAATGTGAGCTTTTCTTTGCGTCGTACTAAGCGCGTCTTTAAGCCAAATCTCCAAAAGAAAACTTTCATTGTAGATGGCCAAAAAGTAACGATGACATTGTCAACTCAGGCAATTCGTACGCTCAAGAAAAAAGGCATCCTCGCACCTGCGAAATAACACATTGGCCCTTAATAAATAATCCGCTCGGCTTTAGACAAGAGCGGATTATTTTATATGCTTCTGGTATTAGCTACGAGCTAATTCAATAATTGTAAGCGACTGCGGTAATGAAGCAGCGGATTTTAGCTTCAGCTTAGGAGCCTGTTCGGCTACTATGCCAAGTTCTTTTGTGAACACTTCTAGTGAATCCTGTGGTACTTCGTACTCAACTCCGCTCATAGCATAGTGAATCGGAACTACTACTTTTGGCTCGATTGATCGAACAATTGCGGCGGCACTCGTGGCATCAAGTGTATACCCGCCACCACCCACGGGAATAACGACAACATCAACAACACCGATTGCTTCATATTGTTCCTCGGTCAATTTACCGTCAACATTCCCTATTACCGCCAGGCGAACATCACCACACTCAACCCTGTAGACCGTAGCTAACTTTTCTTGCTCTGGCGTGTCAATGTGACGCTGGGCAGCAATACCTCTAATCGTAAAATCAGCAACTTCATATTCACCGGGGCTATCGATTACTAGGCGCACATTTTCATCATTCACCAAAAAACGCGGCTCAGTCGCAACCACAATAGACTCTTTAACTTTGAAGTCTTTCAGCCCAACTACAGAGAGCTTTGGATCGAACACGACTGTCGCCTTCTTGCTTGTTATTACTACCGTGTTACCACCCTTATACTCTAGGTCAAACATGACACTCCTTATATTTTACTACTTATTCTTACTTTAAAATATCGTCGGTATCTACCAGAACGGCATGTTTATTGGTGAGGATATCGTTGATAAATCGATCATGAACGCTGAGGCGATAGTAGAATTCATCGTAGCTCAGCACCGTATAGGTAAGCTCTCGTTTTTCGCTTGCCTCAATTGTTGCAACAAGTTCGGCAACCGCCTTTGCAGGGATATTACCTACGAGCAACAAGTCTACCTTGCTTGCAGAACTCTTCACTAGAACGCCAGCAGCAAGTCCGACTCTTATGCCCGGCAATCGGGCGACACCTACATGCCAATGCGGTTCACTGGCATCCTCAGTGAGCTGAGATTTCACCGTACTCACCTTTTGATCGGCAAATATTGCTCTAAATGGAACATAAAACTCATAGCGCTGATTCACTTCGTAATACAATTTATTATCGGTATTTTTGCTGGTAATAATACCAATCTCCAGCATGTTAGATAACTCGCGACGTACAGAGTTGATCTGTTCATCAATCAGACGCGTAATTTCGCGCACATAAAATGCCTTGCCTGGGTTATTCAAAAAGAGGTGAAGCAGCTTCACGCGTGTTTTTGAGCCAAATAATGCGTCAATCATATTCCTCTCTAAAATAACCCTTCTACGAGTATGGTATCACAGATTACTCGGTTCATCCAGTCGACGAGCAACATAAGTATACAACTCGTCGGCCATTCCCCAATGAATGTGTTCATTTCTTCGAAACCACGTCATTTGACGCTTGGCAAGACGCCAGTCTTTCGTTATAGATTGCTGCTTCATCTCCTCTTCAGATAGCGCGCCATTCAAGTAGGCGCGGACGAGCGGATAAATATTACCAGTCATTGCCTCGCTTTCCCACCCATACCGCTTAGCAACCTGTTCTGCTTCAGTAATTACACCGCTGGCAATAATTGTTTTTGCACGTGCTTCTATGCGAGCTCGTAATATTTCTTTTTCCGTTGTTATTCCAACAACTATAGTATTGGCTTGTTTATTCCGATTACGCTTAGGTTCCTGCCCATTCCGTAAAATTGCGGCTACAACATAGCGTTTATTTTTTTCGTTCTCGGGTAGCTTTATGTTGTTTTTATGACAATATTCATGTAATTCGTGAAGAGATTTCTCCATCAGCGCTTCGCGCTCATGCAAGCTCCCTTCAGCCGCAGAAAATGAAAAATCATACAATAGTGCATCGACATAAAGACCCGTTCCACCTACTAAAATTGGTAGTTTTCCGCGCCCAGATATCTCGGCAATTTTATCGAGCGCATACTGCTTAAAGTCCGCCGCCGTGAAACGCTGGTTAGGCAAGGCAATATCTATACCCCAGTGCGGAATGCCTTGACGTTCCTCAATAGTCGGCTTTGCCGTTCCTATTGATAGTCCGCTATAGATAGCGCGTGAATCAGCCGAAATTACTTCGCCGTTATATGCCTTTGCTAACCTAATCGCCAGCGCGGTTTTGCCACTGGCCGTAGGCCCAACGATCACCACAAGCGGAGGTTCTGATCGAATTCCTGCGGTCGCCATCTTCTTTCTCCGAAATCTTTTATGTGCCAGTTTTCGTCGCACTCAATACCATCCTGTTCCAAAAGTTGCTTTTGAACAATTTGTCCACCAGGGAAACCTACGGCGAGTCCACCCTGGGCATTGACAAGCCGGTGCCATGGGAGTTGCTCGGGGCCGGTATGAGCAATTCCGCCCACAATCCTAGCAGCACGCGGACTGCCCGCCATCGCCGCCAAGTCGCCATAAGTCGTTACCTTATCATCCGGTAACTTTACCATTAGAGCGTATACGCCATTACGTAGTGTCTTATCGACTTGCCAAGATTCGTTCTCGCTCACGAAACACCTCGTCCCATGTTACACACCTAACCATCCCCTGCCCTAAAGCAGAATTGGCGTTCCAAGGGTAATCCCCCCATATAATAACCTCTTTTACGCCGCTCTCGAGTACGCTTCGGCCATGTACTACATGATCATCAAGAAGTACATCAGCCCCAATCTGCGCACACACCTCGCCTTTACTTCGAGTTTTCGTTGTATCGTCCTGTACGTAATAGTTTGTATGCTCAATGGTTTTAAAGACTCCTGGCAAGTAGCGCTCTACCATACCTAGTGTCACCGCTTCCATAAAAGTTGGCCGTCCCGTTACCATATGTAGTTCATCGAGTGAGGCAAGCTTTTTTAGGGCATCAATTGTTTCCTGCGTAGGTCTTAGCTCTGCCATCTCTTGAGTACGGAGCAGTAAGCCGACCCTTTTCACTCCTTCGTCCATAGTTGGAGCACCCCAAGTACTCGTCTCATCATACATTGCACTTAAGGTAAGATTCGTACCATACGCCTCATTATAGAGAGCGATAGTAAGTGCCGCCGTAGGTAATAACACATCATCACAATCAATTGCCCAAATTAGCGACCTTCCCGTACTCACTGCAGCCCCACTAGGTACGTAGTAAGCTGACTTAGGTGAACCTTTTCCTCGCCACCTTTCGTGCGTACACTCACTTCACGCGCCTCTTTGTCTTTTGGACCAACAATTAGCTGTACCGGAATTTTCATTGCCGTAGCTTCACGAATTTTCTTACCTAGGCTCTCATTACGACTATCCGTTGTAAATCGTACTTCATTATATTTAACCGGTTTCATCAAAACCACCCCTGATAAAATCGATGTAATTTCTTCAACATAGTCTAATACGGTGTCGTTGATAGTCAAAATTCGCACCTGCTCTGGCGCAGCCCAGAATGGAAACCACCCGCCCGTATGTTCAATAAACACACTCAAGAACCGCTCAATACTGCCGAGTAGCGCACAGTGAATCATGACTGGACGAGCCTTTGAGCCATCTTCGCTAGCATAGTCCAACGCAAAGCGCTCTGGCTGCACGAAGTCTAGCTGTACAGTTGCCACTTGATGCTCACGGCCAATTGCATCTGTGGCCATAAAGTCGATCTTCGGTCCATAAAAAGCCGCCTCGCCTTCTTGCTCAAAATAGTCCAACTGATTTTTTTCTACCGCGACCTTCAGCTGCGCCTGCGCAGACTGCCACAACTCAGGGTCGCCCAAGTAACTATCGCCTTCGTCGCGATAACTTAACCGCACACGGAGCTGCATTCCAATTGTTTCGTAGAGTTCACGCGCGCTAGCTAGCAGTCCATCGATCTCTTGTTCGATTTGGTCTGGCCGGGCAAACACGTGACTGTCATCTTGGGTCAGCGAACGTACGCGATTAAGACCACCAAGCTCGCCAGTTTTTTCGTCGCGGTAGTCGGTGGTGGTCTCAAGAAATCGCACCGGCATGTCACGATAGCTACGGGGTTGGCTGATGTAAATCTGCGTATGATGCGGGCAGTTCATTGGTTTGAGAGCCATCTTATCGTCAGTTTCTTGGCTAGTCACGAGGAAGAGTTCGTCGCCAAACTTCGCCCAGTGACCACTCGTCTCGTAGAGGGCAGTTTTGGTAATATTTGGCGTCCAAACTTTAGTAAAGCCTTTTGCTTCACGCAACTGGTTTGAGAATTGAGCTACTTTTTCGCGTAAGACAGTGCCGCGCGGAGTAAACAATGGCAAACCTGCGCCCACTAGTGGCGACATTGTATACAAGTCCAATTCTTTACCCAACTTGCGGTGATCACGCTTTTTTGCCTCTTCAAGCATCTTCAGATGTGCGTCAAGCTCCTCCTGGGTGGCGAATGCTACACCGTAGAGCCGCTGCATTTGCGGGTTCTTTTCGTTGCCGCGCCAGTATGCACCGGCGACACGCATCAGCTTGAACGCGCCAACTTTACCGGTGCTCTCAGCATGTGGGCCACGGCAAAGATCAGTAAAGTCGCCATCGGTATAGAATGATACGTTTTCAATAGCAGCATCGCCTTCAGCGGCAAGCCCTAGCTCGGCACTATCAAGGTCTTTTGCCACCGTGGTGCCGGCACGCCTTAGGTCGTTTAGTAGCTCTTCTTTGTACGGCTGTTTCGCCTCTTGCGCCCAAGTAATTGCTTCGTCTACCACTTTTTCACTGCGTTCAAATGGGAAATCGCGGTTGATAATACCGCGCATTTCTTTTTCGATACGCTTAAAGTCGGCCTCGGAAATCCTGATATCACCAAGGTCGATATCGTAGTAAAACCCGTTTTCGACCACTGGGCCAACGCCAAACTTAGCCTCTGGCCAGAGGTGCTGTACTGCCTGCGCGGTGATGTGTGCCAGGCTGTGTCGCATTGCATATAATTGTTCTTCGTTCATTAGGGGAATCTCCTTTTTAATACAAAAAGCACGCATATTCGTAGTATCTACGTGCGTGCCTCGGGCCTAATACTTTAGGCGGTTCCACCTTGGCTATTCTCTTATTCCGGCCAGTTTTCGTGCTGCCGCAACCGCGCTCACGTGCTCGGCGGGTGGTTAGTCCGCGTCATTGCTAGTACTATAGTACTCCAGTAGAGTACTTATGACAACAGCTCACGCTCCCATGCCACCAGTTGTACAACCTGCCCCAGCCTATAGGCGTTGGCGTGGGCACAAACGCCCCTATACGAAGAGAGGTTCTGCTGCCACACCCTCGCGAGCATACGCCGCTTCGTTTTGGTACGGAGCGTGGTAGCATAAGGCCGAAACACAAAGCCAAGAAAATCAACGCCTTGATTCCATGAGCGAATCGTTACTTTATTGGGATGAAGCCCTAGCCTTAACGCTATTTGCAAGAACACCCCAATTGGCTCAATAAGTGATTCTAGGTATTTTTTATCAGAAGACACCACTACAAAATCATCACAATACCGTATATAGCGGTGTACTCCTAGTGTCTGCTTCATAAACCAGTCAAGCTCATGAAGATAGACATTGGCGAACAACTGGCTCGTTACATTGCCAAGCGGTATACCGCGTCCCACTTCGGCCCCATGACTAAGCAGTATACCTCGAAGCAGCTCAAGCAGCCGCGTATCGTCAAGTCGCGCAGTAAGCTGCTCCATAAGTATTTCGTGATCGATTGATGCAAAAAACTGCTTAACATCACACTTCAGCACATACACCTTGCGCGTATTATTACTGCTCTCGCGGCCAAGAAACTTTGCTAAACGTTCTCTTGCAGCGTGCGTACCCTTAGCCTGCCGGCACGAATAACTGTCGTAAATAAATCTTTTCTCAAATAAGGGTTCGATTGCCGAGACAATCGCCTGATGCACCAGTCTATCTTCAACCGTTGCTTTGTGAATACGACGCATTTTAGGATCACAAATAGTAAATTGCTGGTAAGTACCGTGCTGGTAACGCCCCGTTTGCAATTTAATATGCAGCTCGCGAATATTGCGCCGCAGGTGCTTTTGGTACTCTACTACATCACTCCGTGATTTTTTACCGCGTGCAAATTTTGCCCACGCCGCCATAAGTGATTTAATAGAACTAATGTCCGCAAAATCCACACGTTCGCTATGAGTACTTCTACGGATACCCCCCCCCCCGCAAACCGTCGCATTGCCGAGGCAATTCCAAGATGTCCCCATTATTGTTAGCCTGTACCATTTGTACCGGTCCTTTCATGAATTATTAGCTTTATTTCCGAAAATCGAGCGCTATAGCTTAGGCGCTACCTGCCAAAATGAAATATTACAAGTGCTCAAGCACTGTCTTCGTGCCGCCGGCACCAGCAATCAAACCGAAAAGTTGCGTTGCCTTCAAGAGGCATCGGTGAACCTTGATACTACCCGTCTACTACTTACTTTAGCAAAAGACTGCAAATGCATATCTAACCAAGCCTACCAGCAGCTCGATTCCAAACTTACCGAAATCGGACGCATGCTGGGCGGCTGGTTAAAGTCTATTTCGAGCAGTCCCTGAGCCGGGGCGAGCCCCAGTTCGGATTGGCATTGCCGGCCGAGTTGGCGTTCAGGTTCAGCTTCGCGTCGTTCCGGTTGAGGTACGGCGAGTTCGCCCAGGCGGTAGATGCACTTGACCATCTTATGGCACCAGGTCTAGACGCATCCAAACCTTGTATTTTATCCGAAACGCAAATCGTTTCTAGCCAAGAGCACGGAGTGCTCGATATTTTGCCTGCGCGCTTTTTGCATTCGTAAACACAAAAGTTCTGTCAGTTTCAAAACACGGGAACAGTGATGCATATTCGTAAACATGCATGCATAAACTAATCCACCCATTATCATACCAAATGAAAACGCCCCTCCTCCGGACGTTCCCATATAGAAAGTCAACAAGAAAAGGGACGAGGTGCCGGAGAACCAAGGATCGAAACCCAAGGTCCTCCGGCCCCAAGCAGCCAAGGTCAGAGCACCCTCCTGAGCCGGGGCGAGCCCCAGTCCGGATCGGCATCGCCGGCCGAGCCGGCGCGCAGGCCCAGCCTCGCGTCGTCCCGGCCGAGGCACGGCGAGCCCGCCCAGGCGGTCCCGGTGCCGTCCCAGCGGTACTGGAGCGCAGCCATGTTGGGCGCGACGTTGCCGTCGCGGAACCAACAGGACTTCCATTCCGGGAACTGCCAGGCAGCGTCAAGTACCTCAGTACCGGCCAGGTCGCCCGTGTTCTCGGCCAGCGCGCCAGACGGCGCAACGTTGACGAAGGCGTTGGGCTCGAACAGCCCCCAGTACACCTCCGGCTTCCACTGGTACCCTGGCGCCAGCCGCAGGTGGTCTGAGTCTGACTTGAGGCCCGGATCACGCCACTTGGGTCCAGCCACCAGGTCCCAGCGGTCGTCGAACGTCCGCTGGAGACCCTTCAGGCGGCCCTTGGTGGGCAACTTGACGATCAGCAGTAGGACGCCACCGACCTCAGGTGGTGCCGGGAAGCTCGCCTCAGCGAGCCCCCAACCCCGGTCCCGGTTGGCCCGGAGCGCCGCCTCGAGGCGAAGCCCCGGATCAACGTACCAGCTTGGCATTGTCGTTGATGCCAGGCGGGCCTCGACTGTCAGCGAGTTGGCCAGGACCAACTTGCGGCCCTCAATGAGGGCCTGTACAGCCTCGGTCACATCTGCCAGGTTGCGGGTGCCATTCACGGTCACCCGCCTCAGCTCGAGGAGCTGATCGTCGAGGCGGCCCTTCTGGCCGTCATCCAACTTACTCATAACGAACTCCTGTGCCGCTGTTCACCCATACTCCACCGTGTGTGGTTGTTATGGTCTCGTAATCGAGAACGGCGTACTACCCTTTTGCTACCCAAAAAGCCACTACGCCGCTCTCGATCATCAAAACTATAAGAGTGCTCAATTATCAAGGTTCACTAAATTAGATTGTAACATATTTTATACATAAATGCAATGGTTTTGCTATTTCCGCCCCTGTTTGCTACACTAATAAGGCTTGGGCGATTAGCTCATTTGGCTAGAGCGCCACATTGACGTTGTGGAGGTGATAGGTTCAAATCCTATATCGCCCACCAGACTATTTACCGACCATTTGGTCGGTTTTTAGTTTGCCACAGCCTTACAATACTTTTCCACGTAAAAAACTTGGCGTTTTACCAATGTTAATTCACTTGGTGATATAAACATGCGGCGGACTCAGTATTGACTTTTTAACTCGCTTATGCTAATATAAAAGCATGAGTAACAAAACACCTCATATGAATACTCCCCATAAACAATCTGCACTTGAGCGAATTTCCCTTTCGTTTGAGTACAATGTGACTTTTGCCGACGAAAAGAAAGCTATTCGCGAGCGAACAGCGTAACGCTCACGCGTAAAGAGCCACCCTCTCTAAAACTGGTCTTACTTACCGGACGCCTCGTAAAGTTACGAGGCGTCTTTTCTTTTTGCTTGGCGCTTTTCGGCTTTTGCCTTTTCCCTAGACGCAATCGTTGCTTTATCGGTAACATCAAATTTGTCGAGATACCTACCAAACATAAGGCGAGTCTGTGAATTAAGCGATGCCGCAGCACTAAAACAGAGCGAAGTAACCGGCATGAGCACCCATTGAGCCACCATAAAGAAGGTACGGTGGCGTTTGTATCGACTAGGCCGAGCAGGTAACATTTTGAGCATAAGAAAAATAGTAATAAAGAGTCCTATCATAGCGACCTGCTGAATGTAGCTCACGACAATAGGAAGCGAATGTGCGGTAATATTGCGAGAAGCCTCGGGGTTGATAATCAACGGCACCCATCCACCAAAGGTAATCAGAATCGCCATCGTCGCAAGTGTTACATGGCCATCTAACAGTCGAATAAAACGAGCAAGGCCTTCAAAAAACGGTACATTGCGCTTTCGCGAGAATAGACGCGTCGCCACATACGGCACATCTGAGGCACCATATGCCCATCGCCGCAATTGTTTGAACTGAGTAACGAGGGTTTTCTTGTAGGTATCTGCCATTACCGCGTCTTGGTAGATAGGAACATGAATCGGCAATACGCTATAATTGCCGCCAAAATAAAAGTAGCTACGCCAATATTGATGGCCATCTTCGACAATACTACGTTTACTCCAAAAATCCATTTCACTAAGGGCATCAAGCGGCTGACTATGGGCAGCGAAATTTCGTAAAGTATGAGGGCGCATACTGCTAATAATTGTCCAGAAGGAATTACCCGTTGCAATTACACGCATAGGAGCGGGCGCATCCCAGATATTGCCGAAATAGAGCGCAACCGGCTGATACGAAAGATGCTTTCGATCGGGCTGAACAATATATTCATAGGCTACATAGTCAAAGTACGTCGGATGCGGGCGGTTGTCGCTATCAAGAGTAGTAACAATCACATTACGGTGTGCAATTTCCTGAGCGTCACACCAATCTCGTAAATGGTAGGCCGCGTACGTAATATTCGGGCCCTTCCCCACCACCTCGTTCGGCAAATCCTTTGGGTGCTTCACAATCTGAAAAGTATGAAAAATCCCTTTGTACTCCTTTTGAAGTCGCTCGGCGGTTGCTTCAATTTCCGCACCTCCGCGCTCTTCATACGCCAGATACAAGATGATTTGCTTATTGTTGTAGCTGGTATTTTTGACTGATTCGATAGTTGGCTGAATCACATCATACGATTCGTTGTATGCGGCAATGATAACCGCTTGAAACAAGTCGGCGGGTTTAGGGTATTCTCCCTCTTGAGCGGCCGCAAGAAGGCGCAGATTTTCTGTATGCTCCTTAAGCTCAAAGCCATGAAGTTTTGTACGCCGCACGGCTTCGTAGCTAGCCGCCGGATTTTCAAGAGAGAGCAAACGCTCGTGCCAATCAGTTTTTTGAGCGGCGACCAGCTGGCTATGACCTCTGATAGTATGGTAAGCGATGATAATTGACTTAATAAACATAGTGATGATGATTAGAAGCAAATATACAGCCGCCCACAAGGGGTTTACGACGGCAAGCAACACAAGCAGCAAGAGCATGCTGTAACTAATAAAAGCGGGAACTGTCTCGAAGAAGCGGTAGAGTTTCGTGCGTTTTTCGAGCGGAAGTTCTAAATCAATCATGCTGCGTAACCAAGGTCGAGAACGGCCGACGTGTACACAAACGCGATGGCGAGAATCACTACCCCGAGCCAACCGACCAAAAAGGCCGTCTGACGACGCTGGATTGAGTAAAGTTTTACCATGAGCGCGCTGTGCCCAAGGCTTACAATTGGACCAAACGCCACAAAGTTTAAGAGGTATTGCCAGTGACTTTTATAAAAATGCGCCTCGCCAAAGGCGGTGTAACGGGTATATACCGTAACATCACTTGCGTGCACCGCGACGGCAACGAGTATACTAAATACAAATCCAAGAACAATCAGTAGTATGGTGAGCAGTAGAAATGGTCGATCTGAGATCGCCTGTTTAACAGCTTGCTTAATGAGTTCTTTATCTATCGTCATATTTTCTCCTGGAGCCGCCTGCCGGGATCGAACCGGCGACCTACACGTTACGAATGTGTCGCTCTACCGACTGAGCTAAGGCGGCGTACTCGACCCATTATAACATCGGGCACGTGACATGGAAACAACTCTCGCCTCTTGATTACTAGTGTTAAAACTGGTACACTATTCAGGACGTATGCGCTCGTAGTGAAGTTGGCCCATCACGCCTCCCTGTCACGGAGGAGATCGCCGGTTCGAATCCGGTCGGGCGCGCCAAAGTAAAATGTCTACCCTGGTGGTAGACATTTTACTTTGGCCTGATTCGTCCGGTTT
>JAPUET010000003.1 GCA_027492465.1 Candidatus Saccharimonadota bacterium
CCATCGTCGCGCTGGTGGTCGCCATCGTCGCACTAGCTATCAGCATCGCCGTACTTGGCGATGTCGTTCGAGCCAGCCAAACGACGCATTGGCCCACTACCAACGGGCCTGGCGTTGGGAATGATCCCAGCCCCGAGCCCACGAACGGCACCTACGTGCCCAGTGGGCCGCAGGTGACAGAGCAAGAGCAACGGCGATTCCTCGCCAAGGGCGGGGCTGCCGTGAAGAGGTGGGGGAAACGTTACTTAGGCAAGGATGCCAAGAAGGCGAATATCGCCCTGGCATACCTTTGCCAGGCCGTTGGGTCGACAAAGGCCGGCCGCTACTACGCGGCCTCGGTGGTGGACGTCGACCAATTCTACGGGATCGGTCCGTACGGCACTCGCAGGGGCGACCCGGCAGGGACGGCCTGGGCACTCTGCCCCATACCCCCATCTTGGGCTCAGCCCAAGCCGAGCGCCAAATGGACGCCGATGGCTGCGCCAACCTCGAACTCACAGGAGCGGTGAGTCTCACACTCACAACCGCGCCAGGCGACCCCTGGCAAAAGAGCCTCATCGCGTCCGCGCGGTGAGGCTCTCATTCATTTCACGAATAACCAAAGCGGCCCGAAAATTAAGAAAGACTACACCTTCCCAATCTGCACCACATCACCCCCCAACTTCTCTCTAAAGTAATTGTCGTGACTAACGTACAGTATGGCGCCAGTATATTTTTCAAGCGCAGTTTCTAATTCCTCAATACTCGGCAAATCCAGGTGATTTGTTGGCTCGTCTAGTATCAGTAGTTGCGGGTCGTTTGCAAGCATTGCAATAATTTGGAGGCGCGCTTTCTGCCCGCCGCTTAGGCGACTCACTGGCACCTGACCGTCACTTTCGGTAAATAGGTAGTCACTCATCAACTGGCGGATTTTAGTTTCGTTTATCGTTAAACCTTTATCCATATATACACGCTCCACCGCGTCGTGCAGCTTTAGGTCAAAGTACGTGGGTGAGACTTCTTGCTCGTATACGCCCACGCGGACTTGCGGGTCGAGCAATAAATCGCCAGAGAAAATAGATGCTAGATTATAGATACTAGCTTCTGAAGTGGCTATGGCAGGTGTCGCAAGCGGTTTAACAAATTTGGGAACATCTGCAGACGCCCGAGTTGTCGGCGAGGCGACAGCTCGGCGCGGCGAAGCCGTTTCCTGATTTGATGAACCGCGAGCCAAATCAACCCCCAGCAAGGCTTTTATCAACGTTGATTTACCCGCACCGTTGCGCCCGCGCAGTTCCACTGCTTCGCCTTCACGCAGGTCAATATCTACGCCTTCAAATAGCGGCGCACTGTAGCCCAAACTCAAATTTCGCGCTCTTACCAGTGCGTGCTTACTACGCGATTCATCGTTTTTTAGGCTCATGCGAATATTTTTGGTTTTAAACTTTTCGTAACGGCCAGCGGCTCGGTAGTCTAGTTCGCCCACGGAATCTTTATCAATCCAAAACGTCGGCTTTTCAATCGCCTGTAACCTGGTTAGCTCTTCGCGGGATTCGTTTTCTAAGCGTTTAAACTTTTGAATCGTGCCGGGGTTGCGCGATTTTTCCTTCAATCGCTGGTAATCGAGCACCTTTTGCTTTAAATTAACGATACGTTTTTCAATCATCTCAAAATCATTCATGCCAACACTGGTGCGCTCGGCATTTTGTTTTAAGTACGCATCGTAATTGCCCCTGTAGCTCACACTGCCGCCGTCTTTTAGCTCTACAATTCTATCTACCTCGGCAAGTACATCGCGGTCGTGCGTAATCACGAGCATTGCCTCGCTCGCATTTTTCATCCAATCAATAAATTGCTGCTTTGCCACGTAGTCCATATGGTTGGTCGGCTCGTCGATTAACGCCAAGTGCGCGTCGCTATGCATAATTTTTACCACTTCTACAAGTCGTTTTTGCCCACCACTAAGGCTGGCAAGCGGGCGATCGGCGACGTCTGGCAGCTGAAAATTCTTTAATTCTTCACGCACCAATTCTTCTATTTGGTAAAAGCCTTTCTGGCCAAATCTATCCAGCGCCGCGCTATATTCCTCGATTTTGCGCATATCATCACCCATGGTCTCGGGCAGGGTTGTAATAGCATGGTGGAGTGCGGCGTACTCTGGTAATCCCGCTAGCACATATTCCATAACGGTAGTATTACCGAGGTTATGATGCTCTTGCGCCGTTGCCACAACGGTCACGCCCTTACGGTAAATCACGTCGCCAGTAAAATCCGTGTCGGTGCCCGCCAATATGCCAAAGAGGGTAGATTTACCCACGCCATTTCGGCCAATCACGCCAACTTTTTCTTTCGTCTCGATACTAAATTTCACCCCGGTCATCAGCGACTTAGGGCCAAATGATTTCTCGGTGATAGAAATATCGGCAATCATATCCCATCTATTGTAGCACGACCTCTGTTACGTAGTGTACTGTCCTAGACGAGCCATCAAGTCGCGCGCCGTTACTCCCATTTCTCTTACAAGGCGTGAACCGCTGCGGTCGGACTCGCCGGGCATCTGAAGTACGCCATTATAGCCTGCAACAAGCCAGTAGTCTTCGTCAGTAATCTCTTCATCGGCTAGCCTCTGCGAAATATCATCGAAAACACTTTTTGCCGCCCCTAATAGTTCGCGCGAGGGGGTAATTCGCCCATCTTTGTACAGCGAGAGCCCAGTTATAGTAATTGCGGGATGATCACCGTTTAAATGCCGCAAGGCAGATTTTGGGTGCGAGACCTGCATACCGGGCGCAAGATTTTCATAGATTGCGCGCACACTCTTTCGAGTAGAAGCATTCACCCCATCAGGTGCTGTACTCGATACCGTAAGATCGTCGAGATAGCGCGTTGCGACTTCTCCATACCTTCTTCGTTGAAGCCATAGCATATGGCTTAGCGCGTTGTCAGCTTCCATCATATACCAATTAAAAAGATCTTGGCTGGTGATATTACCCTGCGGCAAGCCATCCACTCCCTCTAAGAATGCGCCTTCATCCAGGTACGATCTGATGGTATTTCTTACATCTTCATTCGAGCGTCCTCTCGCATACTTTCGTAAGAGCGCATCGACTTTTTGCTCCATTACCTCACGCTGCACCGACCCAAACGCATCTATAAAATCGGTGGTGTAAAATCGTGTTGATTGCCGATGCGGGCGGACATTATCGTATAGTGTTTTACCGGGCACCGAACCAGTGGCAAGCGGCATGGGAAACTTTACAGAACGTAGCGCCCGAAGTGCTTCCCTCTGTTTTTCTTGTGCTTCGTCGTCATAACTCCACACCCGTCTCGTATGCGGATTGCCGCGCCTGTCCAGCGTAAATAGTGGGGCCTGACTGGCATTTCGCACCTGAATTTTTTTACTTGGTAACTTTTTCATATAAATTCTTTGGAAAAAGGGTGCCGCGACGCGAACGACACCCGGGAACTGATTTCAGCTCATGTCCGGGCGGGCAGCCACCGGGTAAAAGCAGACGCGCCTACTTTTACCCATTTCGACATGAATTCCGCTATCGAGCCAGACCTCCTCCAGCCCGGACAGACTCCCCGTCCGATGGACGTACAGCATGCCCGTAACCAAACGATGGCCCCGTCTCGCGGTATGTGTAACCGCAGCCCATAAGCCAAGCCCACTCCCCGATGTGTCAGAGCTCGCGCCCCAGAACAAGTCTCGCGGCAGAAAGGGCTGGATAGGCGTTGCCAGTCCGTCGCTCGGCGTCAGCCAAGCGCCGAACCGAGTCAGCCGTCCGGCTACAGTGTTGCGCCACCCTGGATGGTGTGGCGCGGAATGCCGGAGAGATGTTACTCTCCCCAGGGTATTTCAAGAGCTGCCCGCCCGACCCGGCGCTCGAGAGCGCTAGGCCCTCGTATTGTAGCGTAGCGTCACTAGAGGAGCAATCGTAAGCAGCATGGTGACTACTACAACCAATAAATGAATCCGTACATGAGGAAGTTGTTTATGCTTGCTAAAAATACATTATACTTTTACGCTATTTTCATGCCAACCTACCGTCTTCCGCGCATAAAAGAGGTTCTTACAATACCTTCCAAACCCGAAACCCTCGGGGTAGACGTGCCGCCCGCATTCGAGTTGGCGCGGGCCGCCGAGGCATGTATCACGCTATCAAGCACAAACCTTGAATTTTTTCAGGCAAACCTGCCTTCAGAGGCGCCAGACTATCACTCATTCGACGACTTAACCGAACTTATTTGGCGTAACTGGTTGCAGAATCCAGATATCAAACCTGCCGCGAAGGAGTATCCACAAACTGCCCGCGCCAAATCAATTGAGATTTGGAAAATACTCATCTGGCATAGCGCACCGGAACTTCGTCAAAAGCTACATTTTAACTACTATGATCCAATTACCAAGCGTGAGGGCATAAAATCTGCCCTCCGCCGCACACTCATTAGCGACCCGGCGATCTACGACTTTTACAATAACACAAAGCACGGTGTTTTACCTGGGGGGATAGGCCATGCAGCAGTCCATTCCATACAAATGCTCCTTGCGGGTACACACCCAGATTTAATAGAGGCTAACTGGCCCCCAGAAGTGCTTGAATTTATGGGAGAGACCTTGTAGCAGCTGGTATCCTAGGCCACGCGCTAAACACGAGTTTTAATGATATAATAAAAGCTATAAAGGGGGTATAGTCGAATGCCGAGCGAGAAACAGCCACCCCGTGAACCCGCGCGCGCACCCGTTATTGACATAGGCACCTTCCGGGAAAAATACAACCCGCTTCCTCAACTTGTTGACATACTTGATACCAACGCCTCTGAAGAGGAGATAAATGGCGTTACAGACGAGCTAAAAGCCGCTATCTTAACGGGCATAGATAAAGAAGGCAGGGATGTTGCCTTGAGGGCGCTGGAGCTACTAACAATCACCGACTCCCCAAGCGACCTTGTAGGGCCGACTCATCTGTTTAGGTCAGGCATCCCTCCAGAGCGCACCGATCTAATGACAGAGATTCTTTCGCGACTGCAATCTAGCGCAAGAATGTACAAATTTTGGCGTGGCGAAGGGGCGGATAGGGTCTGGCAGGAGCTCGCAATATCTTACAGAGAAATTGCTCGAAACACTGGCAAACCGGCCGACACGTTTCCGCTCATTAGTGTCTTGGTGAAACTAGCAGAAGATCCTGGGTTCAGTAAATACCCTCAGGCATATAGCGGATACGTTTTTGGCGTCTTACTTGTCGAGTACTTCGCCGAGCAAGACGATAGTATGTAGCCAATAATCGGCATCTTATATCAGCTGATCTTGGAGGTCTAAGCCTTCCTCAGTTGCAAATGTTCCATGCAGGCCTAAACTGACACTTATTCTCGAGTGATTCTCTCTCACAGCGTCTTGATAAGCAGCAAGGAGCCTATCGACTTCCTCGTCTGGAATAATTCCTTTTTGAAGCCGCAAAAAGTGCAAGATATCTGCACCACTGTATTTTTGACGTAATTTCCCTAGCTCTGCACCTAGAGCACGCTGAGTCTCGCGGTAAGCCATCTCAAGCTGATCCTGCCCAAACTCAAAACCCAACGACTCCTGTTTTAGTCTGCGCCCACTCCGCATGCTCTTTACGAGACGCAACCACTCGTTGCGGTTGCCCTGGATAAACTTCTGAGAGGCAGTGGAATTAAGTCTGTCCTCGGTGATACGATTACACAGTATATCTAGCTTCATGACTACAATATCATGCAGCCTCGTACGACCCTCGTCATCAAGCCTAGCGTCATCAAGCCCAGAATATCCATTACTCCGAGCTATAAATTCAGCGAGAACATCTGTTGTAGCGCCCATTTCAACACCCGCTAAATAAGGGACTTGCCCGGCAAGAATAAAGTTTCGTATTCGAGGTGGCAACTGAGCATATTTTAAGGCTTGATCGAGCGCTCCTTTTGATGCATCGCGGCCTTTTGCTTTTTGTACTGCAATAAACTCAAGAGGCGTAGCCCACTGGCCGCTTTCTATCCCATGCATATACGATTCAACAAGCGCCATTGCATTTCGTTCCCGCGGTGGTTGGCTATGGATATTTTCGCCACGCTGCCAATCAATAATATCCTGCACACTCTCCGCGCTCGATATGCGCGTCATCACCTGCTGATCGGCAGGAAGTCGCCCTTCTGCAACTAGCTCTGTAATAGCTTCGTGGCGCGAATGCCCCGATTTTAACAGCGGAAAACGCTCATCAGGCAGGGCAAGCTGCAAGTAGTCATCAATTGTAGCGTTGGAACCCCAAGTACGATTTGTAAAGTCAATGTATTGTTCTAGTAGCTCGCGAGTCACTAACGACACATCAATAGGGTTAAGAAGCCCTTGAAACAAGATATCTTCTTTAAGCTCATTCGTAACAACATTCCGCTCACCGCGTATTTGACTAAGCGTTATAAGCTGATCAGGCTTAAATGGTACATACTCGTATTCGCCCAGAACTCGCTCATGTGTCGGCTCGGCATCAGGGCCCACTACATATAGGTCTGTTCTAGGCCATCCATCCTGTTGACTTTTCACTAACTCAGTCGTCATTACTATTCATCATCTCCCATAATGTCTTTTCTTTCAACCCAAAAAATGGTGTAATCGTATCTGCTTGTGCTTGTAGCCTTGCAGAACCTCTGTTTTACTAAACAATATGTCATTCTCTCACGAAGTTGGTGAAATTCTCGCTCAAGTAGACGAAGATGTCCCGACTCGCAAACTGTCGCTTCTTAAAGAGCTCTGTTTTAGAACAGGAGACGCTATTCAATTGCCCATCGGAGTTGATATTCCATCTCCCGAAGCATCAAAGGCACTCCTGGAGGCCATGTGTATATGCATTCCGGCAATCGATAGGTTAGCGCAAAAAATTACCTTATCTAGCATTGGCTGCTGGGAATTACCCCTGCCGGCCGAGTACGACGATAAACGACGTGCACGGTACCCTCAGATCACCGACAGGGAAGCGGGTGCAAAAAATTTACTCGCTCACCGTTATGTGGCTCGTGTTGCATTAGGAGCTACACTGGGACGACTCAATTTTATCGACCACATATGCAGAGTCCATGCTTGCTGCAATCTAACGCATTTTGATTTTGTAACTCCGGGACAAAACAATCAACGCAGTATCATTTATCGCGCCACGGTTAATGGTCAAGAGAGGATCTTCTAGTAAACTTCTATGACAAAAGAGAGATTATCGCGCACCGACCGACTTGTCGAAATGGCGAACAGAATGGCCGAAACAACCGGAATTGACGCCGAACTTTGCCGGCTTTCTGCGGCGTGGGCTCAAGATATGGTCACTGTCTTTAGAGCAGATCCTCTTCAAAAATTAAACAAAAGGTATTTCGATAGACTGCTAGAAGAAACGGGCGAGAAAATACTTGTGTTGCCGCGCGATGCGGATGGCGTACCCTTGTATAGGGCTCGCTATGCAGCCACCAACATGTTTTACGAACTAATTGCCACGCACCATCCAAATGCGCGAACCGACATAGAGGGTAGTCCACTTGAAATAACCGTTCACTACGACAGACTGGATGAAATTTGCCAAACCTTCCTCAGTCTTCAGCGGGATAACGACTACCCATATAATTTGCCGCACGCAGAAGTACCAAACCGGTCTAACAATATGCCAAGTGAAGAAATATTACCCCGGGGCACCGAACAGCACGCCCAATACCTTTGGCATGTGTGCTACTGGATGGCCGGTGGCGTTGAGTCAAATATCGCATTTAACTTCCTCTCTAAAATGTACGCTGATCACCCAAAGCTATTCGACCCTCGCTACATTGTCGAAAATGAAATCACAGAAGAAGAGATCGCCGATATCATTTCTCAGTATTCTGCCCTCAAGTTTAATCTCGACCGAATCAAAACATATTGGATAGAAAATGCCCACAAAATGGTCGCGCGCTATGAGGGCGATGTTCGAAAAATATTTGAGGGAGCGCGGTCTTACCGAACCATCACAGGGCGGATCGTAAATAATAAGCGTGGGCAAGGTTTTTCGGGTTTTCAGGAAAAAATGGCGAGTATGGACACGCACCTTGCTGCCGATGCGGGGATCATCGACGAGATTCCGTTTCCCCCCGCTGTTGATTTTCATCTTCTGAGACTCGCCGCATCGCTGGGCATTTTAACATTCGATAATGTATCAGATCGCGGCATCCTCGAAAAGAAAACGGTAGCCACACTTCGAAAGATGCTTTACGATTACATTATCGTAACCGGCACAAGTGAAATTAAGTTAGATGATGCATTATGGCGATACTCGAAACTGATGTGCGCAATAGCCCCGAGCAATCTCTCAACAGTCGATCGCACTGCCGTACGTGGCGAGAAGGCTGTAGCAAGGACAGTAGACTATAGTAACCCGGCGACAATGAAAAAATACGCTAAGAGTTGTGGTCGTTGCGTCGTTAGCCATCTATGTACCTTTAGCGTTGATAGCGGCAAGTACTATGCCGACGATAGAGTAGTACTCACGAAACGCCTTCGCCCTCACGACGAACGTACTCTTTTTGCGTTCGAAGATAGTATGCTAGCCTTAAGCCCTTTAGACCCTAAGGATGGGTAGGCGTAGTAATATAGTTGACTTTTTCATAATAAATATGTATAATATTTTTTGTAGGCCCAGCTAGTCCAAGGAGGACCATACCATGGCCAATACACCAATCGAGCTGATCGTCATCGACGACCCGGAGTTCGGAACCCTGACCTGGACCCCCGGCGAGCACGCCCAGGGCCATCTCGTCGGGCTCGAGCCCGACGAGCAGGCAGCAATCATGGAGCAGATCGCAGAGATGGCTCCGGAACATGCCCGCCAACTCACGCAGACGGTCTGCATCCTAACTGGTATTGCCGAATCCATGAAGTCTATCGGTATGCCGCTCAAGAGCTTCCGAGACATCATCTCGGTTCCGCTCCCCGTGATCGAGGTGGACCTGGATGCATTCCAGGGCCCCGGCCCGAGCTTCTGGCGTCCACCAGTCCAGCCCCGGAAGCTGGACTGGAAGGCTATCTTCAACTGGTAGCCACACCCGACTTCCGATGCCGTCCAAGTGGCGGCATCGGAAGTCACCCCCCACGATATACCCCACCTCAGATGGTGGGCGTTTTTAATCTGTTACAATAACAATATGGCAAAATCCAAAAAATCATCGTCAAAGCCAGCCGTCCCGATTGTTAATCGTAGGGCTCGCTTTGATTATGAACTTGGTGATGAACTCGTAGCAGGCCTTGTACTGACCGGCCTTGAAACCCGCGCGGCCCGCGACGGGCACATTCAGCTTAAAGGCAGCTACGTTACCATTAAGGGCGGGGAATTATGGCTTAATAATGCCAGCTTTAGCCTAAAACTTAACGAACGCGGCAAGCCCGGTGCCCGGAGTGTGGATACCGAACCACGCAAACTGCTTGTCAACAAAAAACAATTGGCAAGCCTTGCCGCCGAAAAAAAGCAGGGCATGACAATCGTCCCCACTAAGCTCCTTACTAAAGGCAAGTTTATCAAAATTGTTATTGCGCTTGGGAAAGGTAAAAAGAACTACGACAAGCGCGAAACCATCAAACGTCGCGATATCGAGCGTGAACATGCACGAATGATGAAATAAACCAGTGCTTATGCTTTGCTAATCTACACTTCGCAGCCATAATACACTGTATGAGTATTGAATCTGCGGCTCCCTGGGGAGAATCGGCATTCGAGGGTGAGCGTAAGTGGTTTGCCCATCTACCCACCGACCCAACAAGCCTAGGCGTCACTAAAGAAGAGTACGCCCACCACCGGGCTGAGGCGCTTAGAGACCCGACCTACGATTTATTTGAGCACTGCCTCCCGAGCGGAAGGCCAAAGGCCGATATTGGCCGCTACGTTATGCGCTATGGTATAAATGTGCCACTTATCACTTCGCTAAAAGCGTGGCAAAATGCGCTCGATGAAGGCTGCGGCATGCTCCGTAGCGAGCTACGTCAAGATTATAGCGGTTACAGTGGGTTGCTCTCGAGCTGGGTTATTGAACAACGAAGAACTTATCCAAAAGATGAAAGAGACTGGGAAGGAGTGGTATGTGGCATCGACGAAACGGGTCGACGTATAGAAAGACAAACGATAGAGGGGCCCGTTCAGGCAGAAATAAATCTTCTCCCTGAGGGAAGCTGGCTAAATGGCCATGACGGCATGAGGGCGATTGGTAGTTTGGCGGTATGTGGCCAAATACACGACCTCCTCGCAAGGGGACTTTATGACGGAACTGTTAATCCAACAACTCTCATGCAATTACTTTACTGGAACGACGAAGTAGGAAGACATTACCAATGGGCCTCACAGTATAACTATCCGCCAGTTGATCTAGAGTATGCCAAGGCGAGCCGATGGCGCTACATACCCGGTGTTCCGGTGCGAGTGTTCCGCGACCCTGTCGTTGAAGGAAAGTACTTTATTGGTGGCCGGGCAGCCCACCATCACTGGGAAACAACCATAGGCAGAGACTCGCCAGACTTTGAGGCGCACGACAAGGCTGTGTACAGGGGTTACCGAAAACCAGATACGCCGGAATATGTGTTGCCGGCACAAAAAATTATCGACCTTTACGAGAAAGTGCGTACACTGCCGTATTTCGATCAACGTCAAGTGCCAGTTATGGAATTTCAATACGGCGAAGACGAAAGGCTCTATTTTTTACAGTATCTCAAGACTGGATTGCAACTAAGCGATCCTGGCGAATTCTACCTGCCGCGCTCGCGCTCGAGCGTCACAGCACACGCCGTACGCGGCGCAACCAGCAGAGAGGGAGTGCAGGTGCGTATTTATCTGGACCCCGCCAGACTGTCTCCCGTCTTAAGAGGCCAAGGAATTTTTACAGGTCTAGGTATCAACAGGATTGGGCACGCCGAACAGGCTGCTGTCGTGCCGGCCAGCGTAGCAGTTATCGATGGTGGACTAAACTTCAAAGATGACCACTGCGACAGTGCGGCTCTTACACGTCCCGCCGTCACGATAAGTTTGTGGGACGGAGTAGGCGAGGCAGACGAACGCTTTAGCAGCCTCCCGCGTCCATACAAATTTGTACCTGGCGAGGAACAAAGCCAAACACTCACTTACATTAACGCCCGCGTTACATCAAATGGCCGCAAAGCTACTGTCGATTCTGATTGGGTTGTCAGAGAGCAAGAAACCGGGTAAACGAGGCTTTATGCAGCGAGAGCGTAGTCTTCGATAACTTTTGCGTAGGTCCCTGTTGCCATGGTAAGAGCGTGGCCGCCAGCTAACCGTATATACTTAACATCAAGCTCTTTTCCTTTAGCCTCTACCAGAGCATCAAACGCGTTTTTAACACCAGGAAGGGTGTCGAATTCACTCTGTTCAGCTGCGTACAACCGTAAACTGACATCATTTTCGGCTAACAGTTCACGGGCCTTTAGTAGGTCATTTGTTGCACCACCAAGGCTAATTCCGCGTAAGCCATACAAGAGATTGGCAGGCGAGTGTGCACTGCGAAGAAGCCAGGCCAAGTTAGATTCAAGCAACGCCTGATGTAGTGGGTGATTTGCCGCAAGATACGGCTTTCCATCCACTGACAAAAACTCAAGTAGACGCTTAAATCCTTGTTGCGCCGAAAGTCCTACTGGGTCAAGCAGGGCAATGCGTCGAAGATTAACATCAGTACCAAGTAACGCCTCTACGCCGGCACTGGCCGTGGAGGTATCGAGAGAAGGAGCGATACGAATCGCCTCGATGTCTTGACCTTGCAATTCTGGGTGTTCATGCACCATATAGTCTATGGCGTTTGCCTCAGCCTGCGCTATCGACGAGAAATTCCCGTCCCATAGATCAGCCTTCTGCTCTTTTACCAGATCGTATGTTTGGCCATTAGTGATTTCTGGGCGCCAAGGCTCAAATGCAACCCCGGGTTTACCAATCGAAAGCGTACTTACCGCCACTTGATCATTGGTGCGACGAAAAACATCTGCCGCCATAATAATATTGTGGGCCGAGACGCTCCTGCGATTCGGATCATCCGTTACGGCCATACCCTCAAGCGCCAAAAGGTGACGACTGGCCTGCGCAAGGCCAAACGCACGGTTATATCGCACCGTTACTACCTGGTCACGCCCTCGGTGATCTTTAAAGCCCGTTGGCACAGCCCGCACAACCGACTGCCACATTTCTTCATGAAATTGCTCGGGCGTAATAATACCTACCGGAACAGCTAGTTCTTGAGCTGCATCGGTACGTTTGCGTTGTAGCTGCTGCGCTTCTAGGGACTTTGCCATAATATATATTATTATACCACTAAAGTAAGTATTATACAATCAGTTAGGTTCCGAGGCGGGAGGGTATGAAGAGGTCGCGAGATATAACGATTAGACAGTTTTGTAATCTGGTTCGAGTTCTAATTCACGATATGTATCGATCGCACTTTGGTAAATTTTTACTAAGCGCCGAGCAAGCGCGTTCCGATCAAAATCTTTGGCGACTTTCAGCGAGGCTTCTGACATCGCTTTTAAGCGCTTCGGGTCGGCAAATAGCCCAGTAAATGCACTTGCAAAATCTTGGGCTTCAATACCGCTCGTGAGCAGTGCGTTTGCGGGCGTGAGACCTTCGGTAAGGTGATCGTCACAATACACAACCGGTAAGCCACTTGCAATTGCTTCTAGAAACACCATTGGCTGATTGTCAAACCTGAACGAGGGCAACGTAAAGATATCTGCTTGTTTCATGATGGCAGCCACCACTGGTGGCGGTTGCAAACCGGCAAAAATAATTCGAGTATCGAGCATGCCCATCTCTTTAGCGCGTGCTTTCAGCCGCTCCAGTTCTGGACCATCGCCAACCAGAACAAGTTTTACATTCTGATCTTTAATATGCAACATCATATCGATCAAGACATGCTGGCGCTTCTCGCCGCTCACACGCGACACGCATACAATAAACTTGTCTTTTACGCCCTTCATGAGTGGCGAATCGCTCGCCTTTGACGTGCGATAGCGCTCGAGCGAAATACCGTTTGGCAGCACGCATAAATGCGTTTCGGCACCATTTTCTTTCAGCGCCGCTGCGAGGTGGGCAGACGGAGCAATGCACACATCCGCTTGATTAACAAAGGTTGTCATAATACGCCAACCCTGTTTCTTCTTAATATCTATTGCTTCAAGCTGCGATAATTCACGAATTTCTCGGGCCGAGTTAAAGGGCAAAATCGGCTTCATTTTGTAAATAAATGGCAGGCCAATACTTGCCGCAATAAGCCCGGCGGTAGTAGCAAGCGGGTAGTCTTCGAGTAACTCCGTCCAAAGCGTATGAACAGTGGTCACGTGAGGAATTTTATCGTGCTTTGCTACCATACCCGCCACAATACCAAGGTAAAACTGCATTTGGCTATGCACAATATCGAACTGGCCGTAGAGTTTACGGGCAATACCAGGGTAAAGGAGTGAGACGGGGCGTTTATCGAACACGTATGAATTAACGCTTGGAATGCGAATCACGTGATCATCGTGGTCATCCCACCCCTTTTGACGAGGCTTCGGGGCAACAATAAATACCTCATGGCCTAGCTCCTCAAGAGCTTGACGATAGTTTTGAATTGACGTCGTAACACCATGGACGTAGGGAAGGTAATCGTCGGTAAAAAATGCAATTTTCATAAATAACGTTCCATTTACTATAGCACGATGGCGAAGGAGTTGCAAAATTAGCAATTGTGTGCTATAATATCATTGTGGGGCAACTAGGCCCTTGAAGATTGGAAAGTTGGTGAGGAACATGGCCATTATTGGCCAAATTCTGGGCTGGGCGCTCCTCGCGCTTGCGGTGCTGGTTGTTTTGAGCTTCGTGCTCGACGCGACCTGGCGCCTGCGTTCGTGGGCCGAGCCCTTCTTCGATATCGAAGAAGGGGCGGCCAGCAGCCAGCTGCTCGTCGTGTTCCCGGGAGCGTTCTCCCGGGCGCGATTCCAGCTGGAGCCGGTCGTGGCGAACCTGCCGCGGCTCGCGACAACGGTCTACGTTGAAAACGTCAGCGAACGGTACTCGTCGATGAAGACAGTCTGGGCAACCGTCTGCGAGATCCGCAATCTGGCGATCCTCTCGAGGACGCAAATCACGCAGATCAACCTGATCGGTAGCTCGATGGGAGCCGCCGTGGCAGCAAAGACCGGCAGCGGGCTGCGCAAAGCCTTCCCGGGAGTGGCGATCAACTTGATCGCCATCGACGGCGTCGGTAGGCCGCAGGATCTGCGTCAGCCGGCCTGGGTGTTCCGCCTGATGGGCTGGCTGCCGTTTGGCCCCATCTGGGATCGACTCGGTCTGCTGAAAATCCTGATCCGGCCGTCCAACGAAGAACCAGCGACGGAGTGGGCCAAGCACGCGAAGGATGGCCTGCGAATGGTGCGGTCCATCCCGACCGCATTCTGGGGCGACCAGATGCGGGAACTGGGCCGCGCTGTCGTCACCGAGGAGGACCTTGCGGGGTTCGACCGGGTGACGTATGTGTCGTCGGTGCAGGACCAGACGATCCTCCACCCGGAGGAGAGCGTCCGCTACTGGCGACGCATCGCGCCACCGAGCCGGTTCCGCCTCTCGATCGTCGAGGCAGGTCACACCGCCTACGAGGTGAACCCCTGGGTCTACGCGGCCGCTATCAACAAGGCGCTCGCATGAGCGTCCCCACCAATCATCCACCTGGGCGCTCGCCACACGGCGAGCGCCCCCAACCCAACCCCCGGCAGCCAGTCCGGGGGTTTCTCACGCCCTGACGCTAGGGTGCACCAGGCTATCAACCGCCTCGAAATGCAAAATATGCCCGGCAGAACCGGCGCTCACAAAGGTCGCGTGCGGTAAAATCTCGTGTAAGTACCGACGCCCGGGCTTATTCAAAACATTATCTCGCTCACCAATCACCACGGTGATACGCTGCTGCACCTCTACCGGAAGTGGCGGCAGATCATAAGGGTTATTGGCGCCAAACAGGGCAGCCGATAGTTTTGGCGCAACATCAGGGCCAATATATGCGTATTTGCGTTTTTCAGACTCTACCAGCCACTTGTACGATGCGCTGTCTTGCCCCTTGTACACATACTGCGTACGGAAAATGCGCGAAGGCGGAATGTTATATAAATACCAGCTCACGCGCGGAGGGATAATTTGTCCAAGCCGCGTTAACCCAACCGTTATAGGAGCGACTTTTGGGGTAGGGCAGCCCAAAATAACATGTGCTTTTGGCGGCAACAGGCCCATTTGCAAATACTGATAAATTACCGCTGAGGCGTAGGAATTTGACACAATAAGATCAATGGGTCGATTAACGAGGCTCACAAATGCAGCAAACCACCGCCCCAAAGCCGCAAAATCGGGCAAATCGATCATGGCCGAGCCACCATGGCCGGGAAGGTCGGGGCAATATACCGCGTAACCAAGCTGTACATACCGTTCGGCCAAAATGAGCATATCGTCTTTGCCGCCCGTCACCCCATGAAGCAATATGGCGGTTTTTTCACCCTCTGGATTCAGCTCGAGCCAGCCAAAACCCAATTCAATTTTTGCTACAGCATCCAAACCTCGTTCTTGTAGGCTACGGTATTCCATATATATTTAGTATACTAGATGCACGATGAAACTGAGCGTGATTATCCCTTGCAAGAACGAAGCGGGCACTGTGAATCAACTATTGGAATCGCTCGTTCGCCAGACCCTCCAAGCCGATGAGGTGATAGTGGTAGATTCAAACAGCACCGATACAACCGTTGAAGAAGCGTTGGGTTTTCAAGATCGTCTAGCTATTTCAATTGTGACGGCGAAAGAGAAGGGTGTTGCGCATGCCCGTAATACCGGCGGAAACGCGGCCACCGGAGACGCACTTATATTTGCCGATGCCGACACGATATTACCCCCAACCTTTGTGGCCTCGGCCGTAAACTTAATGAAAAACGGCGTTCAAGCAGGTAGCTTTACTATGCGAATGCCATCGGCTAAAGCAAGCGTGCGAATTGGGGCTCGGGTAATGAACGGCTATCTTCGCATGATGGCAAAAACACCGTGGCCGATTGGATTCACCTGTCTTTTTAGCACCAAAGAAGTGTTTATGCGGCTTGAAGGGTTTGACCCATCGCTCTTTATTATGGAGGATTACGACTATGTGCTCCGCGCACGACGCCTTGGTTATCGCACCGGAGTTTGCACGACACCATTTACTGCGTCGGATAGGCGGTTTATTAACGATCCTGCGGGGAGCGCTTGGAAGGGTGTATACGGCGAATTATATCGCTACACCCATGGTCTACGCGTTGAAAAACCTCTCTTTCGCTACGATATGGGTGGTCAAGAGCCAAAAAAAGATAAGAAATTATAGGTAATGCGCCGCAAGGCGGGCAATAGGCAGGGCCATAGTATCGAGCGGAACCTCTAGGCTACGGTCGATGATCGCCATTGGGCGAGGGTGGCGTGAGGGCAGTTCAGTAGGAATATGATTAATCGCATAACGGGGCGCATTTTCAGGCATTACAAGAGGCTGAACCTTGCGCCCTCGATCTGATTTATTTCGTATCTCAATCTGGGCCACGAGCTTGTCTACGACACCGCGAGTTTCATCATCTAGTTGAGCATAAGGCGCTGGCATTCGTCCTAGCGTGCGCTGAGCGCTAACTACTGGGTCACACACAAAAAAGAATCCGAGTATGTACCTACACAGCCCTTTACCCTCCAGCATTTCGCCCGTTTCTTCCATGGCGCGACCATCAACTAATACCGTATCAAAGCCTTCCGCACGAGCATCACTTAACCATTTGCATACCAGTTCGTCTTTAAACGCCTGGCCAAGTGGTCGGGCGCCAATTTTAGCACAATTAACATTGACTTCAGGGGTATATAGCAGTGCCTCACGCTCTGGCTTAGGCATACGATACACTGCTTTTACCAGCCGGATTGCCTCTTGGACCCGCGATTCGTCGGTTAAATACGCGTCAATCGCCTCGGGAGAGTCAATATCTACCCCCGCACGCGTAACGGCCAATACCAGCACGCGAAATACCTGCCCGCTATCTATGAGCATGACATTACGCCCGCATTCGTCGCGCAAGAAATCTTTTACCTTTCTTACTACCGTACCTTTCCCACTACGAGCCTCGCCATCAAATGTTACGAGCTTAGGTAGGGGATTTTGCATTACTATTTACTATACCGTACCTTTTGGCAAAACACCAGGATACCTCTGCTACAATAAAGGGTATGAAGCTATATTCCTGGAATGTAAACGGCATCCGCGCCTGCATAAACAAAGGTGAGTTTGCCAAATTTATTGCCGAACACAACCCCGACGTGTTATGCCTGCAAGAAACCAAAGCCGCTCGCGACCAAGTAGAAATTGACCTGCCGCAGTACGATGAGCACTTTTTTAGCGCGGTAAAAAAGGGCTATAGCGGCACCGCAATATTTTCTAAAACGCCAGCCATCCGCTACATCGACGGCTTCCCGGAAGATATAGTAAAACAATTTGACGTAACCGGCGACACCTATGGCGACCCCAATGCCGAAGGGCGCATTATTGCAGCCGAATTTAACGATTTTTGGGTAGTTACCTGCTACACGCCAAATTCTAAGGGCGACTTAAGTCGCCTTAGCCTGCGCTACGACCGCTGGGATCGTGCCTGTCTGGCATACCTCCAGCAATTAGAAAAAACCAAACCCGTGCTGTACTGTGGCGACATGAACGTAGCCCACCAAGAAATCGACCTAGCACACCCTAAACCAAACGTCGGCAAGCATGGCTTTACTAATGAAGAGCGTGAGCGCTTCCAAGATTACATTGACGCCGGCTTTGTGGATACCTTTCGCGCTGCACACCCAGACCAACCAGGCAAATACACCTGGTGGACCCACTGGGCTAACGCTCGCGCCAACAATGTCGGGTGGCGCATCGACTACTGGCTCGCAAGTAAGTCTATCGCTGGACGGGTAAAAAACCCCAAGATCCACCCCGAGCAGCTGGGCAGCGATCACTGCCCCGTGAGCATCGAGCTATAGAAAAGCAAATTGCCCCGGCCTTCAGGCCAGGGGAATCCACACTACAACCGCGTTGACCGGTAGCCTCGGGGAATGATCCTTCCCGAGATCAGGATGTTGAGCTGGACCAGGGGACCGTTCGGCCCTATCCGAACGTCGGGGACATAGGCTAGCAGGGCCGAAGGGCTCCGCTCCTGAAGCTGGAAGCTCAGCTTGGTCCCGGCAGGGAGCGCAAGGTTCATCTCCGCAACGACCTCCTCCTGAGTCCTTGTCAACCTCTTCACCGCCCGCGAGGGAAGTTCCTGCTTAGTGCTGATTGCGGTTGTCAGCCTGACTGTCTGGATGACCAGCATGACCTCCTCGCGCAGCGTCATAAGACGCTTGAGGTCCTCCTTACTGATCTTCCAGTAAGTCCGCTCACCTCCAAAGGGAGTGGGCGTCTCCACAAACTTGCTATGCTTTCCGGGCATCGGCCTTTAGCCTTTCTCTAGTGCGGATATGTATATAATACTACATTTTTGAAATTTTGTCTATGATATACTGACACTAAAAACGCGCTATACTTACTACTATGCACGACTACTGGAGACAACAAACCACTGAAACACCGCTCTTTCCCGACATAGAGTGGAGTAAACCAGAGCGGCGTTCGGCGCGCGGTAAACTTGGGATTGTCGGAGGTAATAAACTCGGTTTTGCTGGTGTAGCCGAAGCCTACTCAACAGCGCTCACAACTGGTGCGGGCGAGGTGCGTGTATTGCTGCCGGATTGTCTGCGAAGTAGTATTCCTAAAACAATGACCGATGTTGTATTCGCTGCGTGCAATCCAAGCGGGAGCCTGGCAAAGGCGGCGCTGCCCGAACTACAAGCCCTTGCCGACTGGTCAAATGCGCTGCTACTTACGGGTGACGCCGGTCGCAACAGTGAAACGGCGATTGTCTATAGCGATCTCCTACGTGAATACAGCGGGCAATTAATTATTACTCGCGATGCAGTCGACCTTGTAAAAAACGACACCGAAGCTCTCGTTAACCGCCCTCACACCACGCTCGTCATTAGCTTTGCACAGCTGCAAAAAATATTTCAGGCAGTATACTACCCAAAAATACTCACGTTCAGCATGCAATTGTTGCAGCTAGTGGAAGCGGTACATAAATTTACTATTACGTATCCGGTAACGATTGCGGTGTTGCACCGAGAAACACTTGTTGTTGCACACGGGGGGGCAGTTGTCTCGACAAAATGGGACAGCCCGATGGCAATTTGGCGTGGGCACACAGCAGCAAAAGCAAGCGCCTATCTACTCTGGACGCCAAACCAGCCGCTTGAGGCAATTACCGCGAGCCTTGTTTCGGCATCGACCAATGATAGGATATAAAAGCTGGTAAAAGTATTAAACGACAACCACCCCACTGGTGTCGTGGTATAATACCAGAGTAGAACGAACAACTTGCCGATGGGCTGGTGGCGGAATTGGTAGACGCGCTAGACTCAAAATCTGGTTCACATTAGTGAGTGGGGGTTCAAGTCCCCCCCGGCCCACCAGCAAGCTGTTTGTAATCATATCCGTTTTCTCTGGAGTATTGTATACTAGTACAAGTAGTTTTATGCGCCCAGAAGACATTCGACCAGCTGCCAATATAAGCGTACCGCCGCGTCAAGCGTCGGTGCAGGTTAGCGATAGACCTTCGGGTAGCCAGGCGGCCGCGGAATTAGTGCGTAGTCAAATAGACTCGATTTATGCGAATGACCCGCACCACAGCGCACCTGTAACAACCGAGCCGCCCAGTGCTCCTGCCGCGAACCCAGTAGCTCCAATCGCTGTCGCGTCTAACCCGGCCACACCTGTAATCCAGCCAGGTCCCGGCGCAGTTGCACCAGAAAACATTTCCGCAACTACATCCTCATCAAGCCCATATGAGCGAACTCACGACGAACAACAACATACAACCAATGCGAATGCCTGGAGCAACTATCACAGCGCCTGGCAAAGTTATTATCAGCAATATTACGAGCGTTACTATGTTGGCAAAGTACATGAAGTTAAGCAGTCGCTTGAGTCTGAAGCAAATGTCGCTCCGAGCGAGCCAGAGACGGTCTCGTCAAACGAAGCAATGTACGATCTTCGCGAAAAATTACGTCTCGAAATTAATGAGCGTGCTAAAAAAGTTCGCAAAAGCCGCCACTTTGTTCCCGTTCTGGCCGGAGCGGTAGTAATGATTGTATTTGTGCTCTTGCAGTTTAACCGTAATGTTATTGCCGCCATGAATGCCTACGTCACCCCAAGCAGCCTCGACCCGTCATCACTGATTATTGACCAAAATGCCGCTGGATTAGTTTCAGCCGATCCACGCTTGATTATCCCAAGTATTGGCGTTGACGTACCAATCGTGTGGGACGCTATTGCGTCAAATGAAGACTCGCTCAACGCTGCCATGGACAAGGGTGTTGCATGGTTTAACATAAAAGGCGCCAACGCAAAACCGGGCGAGATGGGCAACTTTGCTCTCTCGGGACACTCCTCGAACGACTGGCTCGACCAAGGCGACTATAAATTTATTTTTGCGCGCCTCGAACAAATGAAAGAGGGTGATGCCATTTATGTTAACTACAACAGTGTTCGGTACACCTATACCGTTACTAACACACAGGTTGTTAAGCCTACAGATGTGAGTGCTTTAAGGGTGGGTACCGATAAACCACGCCTGACGCTCATTACCTGCACGCCACTCGGTACGGCGCTCAACCGTTTGCTCGTTTTTGCTGACCAAGTAAGCCCGGATCCTACTTCTGCTACCGCCCATACCGACACAACTACTACCGACAGTGCGACTCAAATGCCGTCCAATTCACCAACATTTCTTGAACGCCTCTTCGGCGCACGCTAGTTGGCAGTTAATGTAACCCGTCTAAGCACCACTTTGTCTTCAGTGGCAGCAAAATAGTAAATATACTTTTCGTTAGGGGAAAGTGTGGCGGGCTGATTTAGTGTATTACTCGCAAAAAGCTGACCATTTGTACCATCAAAATCATAATAGTAGCTGTTTTGCCCGGTTGCTACGATATGGAAAGGATCGAGCCACTCAACACCGCGCGTCATAGGCTCTTGTAGAGTAACAACGGCACTCGACTTAAGCTCCAAATCATAGGTGGTAATATGATTACCACTTGCAGCATACACCATACGATTTGTCTCTGGAGAGAACCCGACCTGGCCTCCTCCTGTCGCAAGCGGTATATGCGCTACTTCTTTTAGTGCAACGGTTGCGCCACCGTCACTTGCGGGTAAGTCACCCTTCGATATAGTAAGGGTATTATTATGGACAATTGCAGTGTAATGAACACCGTAGTAATTGCCAGTGCTAACGGCAAGTTGCTGGTCGTTCGCGTCACTAAAACTTGCGATTGTCTTGGCTTTTGTAGCACCTGATGAAACATAGCCAACCGTTCGCACACCGTCTGCATCGGGCAGTGTTTCATAGGCCACAACTCGTTCTTCGTTAATAGTAAAGTTATTAACATTCGAAGCCAGCGGGCCCGAAACCGTCAGTGACGACATATTCAGCCTCCGGAGCTCATGCGTCGAAGTCAAGACATATAACAGATTGGTATCGGTATAAGAATAGCTCAGTTTAGCAATATCGACCCCTAGCTCAGTCGTAATATTATGCGTCTTACCATCAATGTTTAGGGTAAGATACTCCGTCTTATCGCCATACGTGTGCTTTAGAATGAGCTGTGTGCTATTTTTGTCCCACGCAACCAGCGAGAATGCCTCGGCCGTATCAGCTGGTGCAGGTGTAACAGATGCCGTAGCGAGTGTGAGCGATCTTGTCGTTGGTGAATCGGTATCTAGAGTAGTTAGCGAGACAGTTGGGGTGGTACTTTTTTGGACCACTGCCATTATTTTATGATCTGGCGAAACAAGCGCATTCGCAACCCCCTCATACGTTGCACTAGTTACAATATTTGGATTATTCGGGAAAAGCAGGGGATAATTAAGCCATAGCAGCCCGCCCGCTTTCACTGTAACTTCTTTCTTCCAGGTACTATATCCATCGCGCGACATCGTGACTGTATGACGCCCGGCACTAAGCGTAATTTTACTTGCCGTTCTATTCGCAAGCGTAATATCGTCTACCATCACGGTCGCACCGCTAGGGCGTGAGTCAAATTGCACCAAACCGCCTTGCTCGATCTTGCCATCAAACCGATTGTAACGGTATCCTTGCACAACAAGAATTAAAATAGTGACAATCGACAAAACGGCGAGCGCCATAAGAGTATATACAAACGCAAACCGAATCTGTTGGCGGCGCTTGTTACGATGCTTCTGCATATGCATAATTATACACCCTAAACCTCTTGCGTAAACAAGAGCGTATGCAGTATGATAAAAGTAAGCACGAGCAGGGTAGACTCGGGAATTAACAGGAAAACCTAAATGGAACCAGAAACAGTCACCGTTAACGGCGCTGTATACGACAGCCGTACCGGTATGCCGCTACGAAAAGAACGTGGTCATGAAGCGCCACATCATCACGTTGCGCAAAAAGTTCATAGCGGTCCGCAACGCTCAAAAACACTCAACCGTCGATTCGTTTCGCTGCACGACGATAAAAAAGAAACGAAAGTTGAAGTTAATCATCGCACGCGCGTTACTTCTTCAGCTCCTTCGGCCATTAGCGTACATCGCAGCCCAAGCGCAGCAAAGCGCCCCATGAGAAGCGAACACATTACAAAATTTGCCAAGTCAACTCAAACGTCAGTGAAAAAGCGCCCTGTTGGTGCAGATATTGCTCCTGCGCCACACGCCGTAGCTATAAAAGCTCACCAGCGCGTGCAGCAAACAGCTCACCACAAACCTGTTGAAACCGCAATCCGACCATCACAAGTAATCAAACAAGAAGCGATCGAAAAAGCCCTCGCTACCAGCACACCAAAAGCTCACAAAAAAGAGATTAATCAACGGAAAGCTCGTTCTAAGCCCCGAAAACTCATGAGTGTTCTGAGCGCTTCGCTTGCGGTAGCACTACTCGCTGGCTACTTTACATATCTAAATATGCCAGCAATCTCTACTCGCGTTGCCGCGGCCCAAGCCGGCATTGACGCAGGCTACCCTGGCTACCATCCAAGTGGCTATAGCCTTAGCGGGCCTGTTGCATACGAGCAGGGCAGTGTTACTATGAAGTTCGCCGCTAACTCCGGTCCTCAAAGCTACACTCTCACTCAATCCGATTCAGACTGGGACTCTTCCGCTGTTTTAGAAAACTCTGTCATTCCCGATGTTGGCAACGAGTACACCACTACAACTACTAGCGGCCTGACCATCTACCACTACGGAAACAAAGCCGTGTGGGTAAATAAGGGAATTCTTTACACCGTTTCTGGCAGCGACAATCTCTCGAATGATCAAGTTCAAAATATCGCCACAAGCCTGTAAAGTACTCCCTACATCTGTTACTGTGATACAATAGCAGCTATGACTAGCCCTGTACGTACTCGTTTTGCACCCTCGCCAACCGGATTTTTACATGTAGGCGGTATCCGCACCGCATTATTCGCATTTTTAGTGGCCCGGCAAGCCGGCGGGGCATTTGTCCTGCGGTTTGAAGACACTGACAAAAAACGTGAGGTTGCCGGGAGCGCTGAGCACCTGATTTCTAGCCTAAAGGCAACTGGTATCGAATATGATGAAGGGCCAGATATTGGCGGGCCATATGCGCCGTATATTCAGAGCCAACGCCTCGACCATTACAAGCAATGGGCTGAAAAACTCATTGAACAGGGGAGAGCATATGCTGATCCGTATAGCCCAGAGCAAATCCAGACATTTCGTGACGAAGCTACAGCTGCAAAGCGTGCGTTTCGCTACCGTGACTACCGCCCAGAAAACCCTCCCGCATGGGATGGCACTAAGCCTCTCCGTTTTAAATCCGAGCCAAAAAGCTACACCTACCACGACGAGGTGATGGGCGACATTACAACAAGCCCAGAGGTCGTTGACGATTTTATACTGATGAAGTCTGACGGATACCCGACCTATAACTTCGCCCACATTGTTGACGATGCTGAAATGGAAATTACTCATGTTATTCGAGGGCAAGAATTTATTAGCAGCATGCCAAACTACCTTGCGCTCTACGAAGCACTAGGGCTTAATCGACCTATTTTCGCTCACATGCCCCATATTATGAACGAACAAGGCAACAAAAAACTCGGTAAGCGTGACGGCGCGAAAGATGTACTCGACTATATTCGTGATGGGTACTTGCCGGAAACCATGATGAGTTTTATCGCCACCATGGGATGGAACGACGGCACCGAGCAGGAAGTATTCACTAAGCAAGAATTGATCGACAAATTTAGTCTCTCGCGTGTACAGCGCAGCGGCGCACGCTTCGACGAAAAGCGCTTATTGTGGATGAATGGCCATTTTATTCGCGAACTCAGTCTCGATAGCCTTTACGACCGGATTGAATTCTTTTGGCCGGAATCTGCCAAAAAAGCCCCCGAAGCTTACAAAAAGCAGGTTCTCGCCCTTGCACAAGACCGTCTTAAAACCTTGAAGGACCTTTCATCACTCACAAGCTACTTCTTTACCGAGCCAACACCAGATCTCACCCTTATTACTGAAAACAAGCAACTCAAAAAAATATCGAAGGATGAAATTTCTCATCTGTTAAGTGAAGTCAAAAACGCGCTAGAAATGATCAGCAACTGGACTCCAGACGCAATTCAAGAGAATCTTAACCAATTGCTCGAAATTACGGGCCAAAAACCCGGCATCCTCTTTAGCCTGGTGCGCATTGTCACCACCTGGGCGCCGTTCAGCCCACAGCTCAATGATACGCTTGCACTACTCGGCAAAGAGAAAAGCGTCGAACGCATCGTCAGGGCAAAAGATTTACTATAAAATACACCCGCAATCATCGATACCATAAGCACTTTGCTATAATAAGCAACATGAACCACGACAGTCTGCCGCCGATTATGCCTCAACTGACCTCGCCACCGAAGAAGCCAGGAATTTTAACGCGCCTCAAGAGCTGGATTCGTCGGCACCCAAAAGAGGCGCTCTTCTACGGCATTTGCTTGGTTGTTGCGATTCTTGCCATGCTTACTATTATTTTTGCGGTACTTCTCCCTCAAATCAAACCTGCACCGCTCAAAGTGAGTACACTCAAAACAGCCAATCCAACCATCTATTATTCGCCTCTCACTGGAACAAAAGTGGATTCCGAGGCGGTAACAAAGCAAGCCGTGACAGCAATCATGATTGAAAATTCACCTGACGCAAGACCCCAAAGCGGCCTAAAACAAGCGGGTATCGTATACGAAGCAATCGCCGAAGGTGGCATTACGCGCTTTTTGGCCCTATACCAAGAGGCGAAACCGCAGTTAATAGGCCCTGTACGTAGCGTTCGCATATATTACGTCGACTGGCTGGCACCCTATAACGCCAGCGTGGCGCATATTGGCGGCAGCGCTGCAGCGCTTGCTGAAGTGCGAAATGGCAACTACCGTGATATTGATCAGTTCTTCAATGCACCGTATTATTGGCGTGCTAGCGATCGCGCCGCGCCCCACAATGTATATACCAGTTTTGAAAAGCTCGACGCCCTTAACACGACGAAGGGCTACACAAGCTCAACATTCACTGGCTGGCCGCGTCAAGACGAAAAGGCTGCTCAAACACCAAATGCTACAAGTATTGCTATCAACTTTTCAAGCGCACTATTTAATACACACTACGACTACGACGCCGCAACAAATAGCTACCTGCGCAGCATTGGCGGTAGTCCGTCTACCGATCGCGAAGAAGGGCAAATCACTCCAAAAGTGGTTATCGCAATGAAAGTAACCATGGCAACCGTTATGGAAGATGGGGCACGAGAGTCCATTGCTACCACCGGGTCGGGCGAGGCGACAGTATTCCAAAACGGCACAGCAACGAATGTCACCTGGAAAAAGGCAAGTCGCAGCGCACCTCTGCAATTCTTTGACGCAGCAGGCAACGAGATTACGCTCAACCGCGGCCAAACATGGGTCGCTGCCGTTCCAGCAAGCGGTGGGAGCGTTACGTGGCAGTAAAGTCCCAAAGTCCAGACAAAGCCGAGCCACAAATCCGCGATTACTGGAAGCTCTACCACCGTAGCGCCATGATAATCACCATTATGATGCAAGTGGTCATTACCCTTATTGTCGGCGTATCGCTACTTGTTGGCGGCCTACCACCTTACGGTATTCCATTTATTGCCACCATTCTTTCGACCATTATCACTACCACGTTACTTAATTATTTGATTGTCGACTTTTTACTCACGCCCTTGCGCGACCTTTCTATGGCTATCACTAGTGCTGCTGGTCAAAAACCCACGGGCCCGCTTGCAAACCCAAATATTCCGCGTTATGGCCATAACGGCTTTAAAGCTCTCTTACAATTTGTTTACGATAATGCCTCGGCCGGCAATACGACAGGTAACAATACTCAGCCAGCAAACACCGCTCAGCTCGAGGCTGCTCTCCGCGAAACCAAAGCCGGGTTCATCGTGATGGATGCCCAAGGCGTGATTCAGTATGCCAATACCGCCGCTCCCATTACCACCAACACGGCCGGGAATAAGCAGCTGCAATTAATTTTTGATGGTGAGCAAACGATACAAAATTGGCTCGCGGGTTGCAGAGAATCGGCTGTGCACGCCGAAAAAACATGGGTGCGCATTCCAGACAAGCTTGTTGGCGACGAGACAAGGCGCACCTTTAACGTTACGGCAAATTACGAAAAGGACAGCCCTGCTGAAGTAGTTGTTGTAACCTACGATGCAAGCCACATTTACCAACCCGAAGACGATGAACTCGACTTCATCTCGTTCGCAGCCCACGAACTTCGCGGCCCTATCACCGTCATTCGCGGCTATCTAGAAGTGCTCGAAACCGAACTATCCGACCATTTAGCTATCGACCAAAAAGAGCTCTTCAAGCGGCTCATCGTCAGTGCCAATCGACTTTCCGGGTATATAAATAACATTCTCAATACCAGCAAATACGATCGCCGACATCTTAAAATTCATCTCGCCGAAGAAGCACTCGTTTCAATTTATGATATGATTCGTGACGACATGACTATGCGCGCTCAGTCGCAGCGGCGCCTCCTTTCGGTCGAAATTCCACCCGGCCTTCCCACCATTGCCGCCGACCGTTCTAGTCTTAGCGAGGTTATTTCCAACCTTATCGACAACGGCTTAAAATATTCTAATGATGGCGGCGCAGTAAGCATGAAGGCCGAACAAGAAGGCGATTTTGTAAAAGTTTCTGTCACCGACAATGGTATTGGTATGCCTGGTAATGTCATTGGTAATTTATTTCAAAAATTCTATCGCAGTCACCGTAGTCGCGAGACTGTCGCTGGAACCGGAATTGGTCTTTATATTTGTAAGGCAATCATTGAAAGCCATGGCGGTAAGATTACCGTCTCTAGCACTGAGGGAGTAGGCTCAACCTTCAGCTTTACCATTCCCACCTACGCTTCCGTTGCCGCCAAACTACAGGCCAACGACCATACCAATGCCGGACTCATTTCCTCAAGTGACGGATGGATAAAAAACCACTCTCGCTACACCGGGTGATTTTCATAAGGCTGCTCGCGTAGTACAATAAGCGTAATGGCTATAAAAAAACTTCTTGTTGTCGAGGACGACCGATTTATCGGGGAGATGTACGTGCGCAGCCTCAAGCACGAAGGCTACGAGGTAGATTGGGTAGTCGACGGCCACGACGGTCTTGTGGCGGCCACCTCAAAGCCGTATGATGTTATTCTCATCGACATCATGCTGCCTGAAATGCGCGGCCCGGAAATCTTAAAAGCCCTCCGCGGCAACGGTGTCGATAAAGTGCCAAACGCACGCATTATTGTAATGACCAACTTCGACCAAGACAGCGAAAGCCGACTTGCACTCGAGCACGACGTCGATGCCTACCTCATTAAGGCCGAAATCACTCCACGCCGGTTAATCGAGATTATTCGCGGATTTGATCCGCCAACAGCGCCTAAAGCCGCGTAGACAAAAGCCTTCTTATCTGTTAAAGTGGGTCGTGAGTCTAAGCGAACGTCGTATATGGACCGCAAGCAACCATATACGGCACAAGCTGCTCGGAATAGTACAAAAATATGTAAACACATTTTTGCCACTCTTCTCTCACAGCTTGGTCGTATCGTCTAACGGTTAGGACATCAGGTTCTCATCCTGACAATCCGGGTTCGATTCCCGGTACGATCACCAA
>JAPUET010000004.1 GCA_027492465.1 Candidatus Saccharimonadota bacterium
TTCTTTGTTTGCTGATCGAATTATGACAATGGCGCGCTAGGTTGGGAGCATTGCGCAGCATCCGCTCCAGCCCAACCGGCCGGCGGCCTCGCTTGCCCTTCGGCTAGTGCGGCTCGACAACCGCGAGCAATTCCTCCCACGGAATGATCTGCTCAATCTCGGCAAGAAACACCTCGCGTCGTGTCCGCCGCTTCTTACGCTCAAACTCAGATTGGGAAAAACTGGTCTGCTTCATCGGGGGGCTCGCGCAGGATTGATGGATAAATTGTATCATAGGTATATGTGGCAATTAAATCAGCGCCCCCTGAATCAGCATTAATCCACAGATTACATCCTCGGCATATAAGAAAATTACGTCAGCACTTTCTAAGCAATCTACGAAGCGCGGCTGCGGTGATAATCTGTATTGTTAGCTGAATTGCGAGAAGCCCTATCATCACGCCCGTAATGCCATAGGCTTCAATTAGATAGTCCGCACTTACTAGCGCCATAAATGCAGCAATACTGTTCGACAAAAAAATCGACTTTGTTTCATTTAGGGCCCGCAATCCAGACCGAATTGGGAGCCCAACCGAAACAGCCAAATACACCGGAATATACCACAGTAAAATATATCCATACTGTTCAAATTCGGCGCCAAACACCCAACTGAGCAGTACACCTGGGTTAGCCGCGACAGCTATACAAAAGACAAACGTTAAACCACCACATGCGGCCAAGCTATGCAAAATGTACCTACTTAACCCGGAGCTACCATTGCGACAGTACGCTTTTGCAGCTCCCGATGGAATTACGTTTTCGAGGCCCAGAAATAGTATATGTGTCACCCCCATGACATTTTGCGCCGCGCGCAGCGCCCCCACCGCTGCTGGACCCACCGCCGTCCCTAAGGCGATGATTAGAAGGTTGCTCGACGCCCATTGCACAAGCGCAGCGCCAGTTAGCCACTTTGCGAACTTCCAATTCGCACGCGCCAAACTACATGCTGCTCTTATCGAAAACTTGAGGTTCGACAGATGCACGGCAGCCACCGATACCGCCATAAACGAGGTCAAAGCAATAACCCATAGCACAGTGGCGGTATCAAGATTGAAATAGCGACTTAGCCCCATCAATATGATTGCTTGGCCAAGATAGCTTATGGCGTCGTTAAGGAATGCGAGACGGCCGTTGCGCGTCACAAATAGATACCGGCGAATAAAGTCTTGGGTTAAATAAGCCACCATCGCGCAGGTTAGTGGCGCTCGCAGACTACCGAGAGAAACGTCAAGCCAAAGATCGCTTGCCAGCTCAAATGCTGCTAAAAGCAACCCAATCGAGAGCAGACACCACGCGACATGATGGAAAACTATCGAACCATAGAACTCAGCTTGCTCACTGGCCGCCCGCCGAGGTCCAGCGCTCATCATCGGGGCAATAACTCCTGATTGTTGAAGACTTGCGAAGAAAACCACGGCCATCCAAGCCAATACGAACCTGCCGTAATCAGCCACGCCGAGATACCTAGCCACAATGATACCAGTCAAGAAATTGACAGCGCTCACCATCGCTTGATCGGCTAGTGCCCAGTTCATCTCGGCACTCTTTTGAAACAAACGCCGAACTAGTTCGCGTACGACAGAGACTCCTTTGGCTATCATTATTCGCCCGAAATAATATAGTCAATGCAACCTGCAGCCATTTTGAGATCTAAACCACGAGAATGAGTTGCGCCGCTGCGAAGGTGCCTGCCGTAAAGAAACAGAGAGTTTGAGCAAAAATAGTTTAACAAACATGCATTTGATTCGGCCAGACTCTTCGTTTGACAATGACTTATGAGAGATGTGCGCAAAGCATTAACCAGCACGCCCGGTGACAGACCCGACATATTCAGTGTGGCGCAAGAAAAATGAATAAAATCGTAACCATATGGATAGATCCGATCAGCATATTCCCAATCAAAAACATAAAGTCTGCCGTCTATGAAAAATGTATTCCAAGGCGTGAAGTCACCGTGCTGAAGCCCGCCATGGTTATCTATATAATTGGCACGAGATGCTTTTTCAATAGCAGCATTTATACGACCACGCCATCGCTCAGGCATATTCATGACTATTTCCGAATACCTTTCCTGAAGCATTTCTGACGTGATCGTACTGTCCAGGCTACGACCGCCATTAATCAGAGCGGTTTTTCCCCTTAATTCCGCCAAGAACTGTACATGAGGCTGCCTAATGTTGAGAACCGTTTTTGCCGCGGCCGTTTTCAAGGTGTCGGTAACCAGCATTGAAGCCTGCAGCACGTCACCGAAGTAGATTACGGACGGGACATTTGCAGTGGCGAGATCAGCAGTTTCTAAAAGCGACAGAGCTTCCGCCTCTCTGGCCAAATTCGACTTGATCTCTGTATTTTTTGTGACCTTAGCAAACCCTCTAATAGCGCCTTTTTCATTCATTACTTGAATAGTTGTCTTTCGATGCGGACCATCTGTCCCAGTAAAGAATGCATAGTGAAGGCGCTCCCCAGGAAAGAATTTCGACAAGCAGGACTCTTCTGAGACAAACAGCTTCTCACGGAAAAATAGGGAAGAAAGACCAAAAGCATTTATTACAGAGCCTGCTTTTTTTGTAAATTTTGCTACTTTAGTTACGGGCTGGAAGAGAGCCATACCATTATTAAATAGCGCTCTACTGGCCAAAGGTATTAACCACCATCTTTCGTTAGATCTCGCGGGTATAACTGCATACGCACGCGCGCCGAAGTGCGCGCTTTGAGAAACGCGGAATCCAAGCGACTCAAGTTCCGCAACAGCGTCTCTGAATACTTTATTATCTACTTCCACGAATTATAGGCACTCATAATGTTTATTTACACAGCTCGACCTGAGCAATACGCGGCACTCTGATGTCGCCGAGAAGTGTCGCCAAATAGCTTGTCGACGCAACGGTGTCCGGTTGCCTCATAGATATGCCAACAACGATGGCCGCCACTGGGCCTCATAAAGCGCCTACGAGGCCGGTTGGTGAAAACAGTGCTTAAGAAGAAGCGCAAGACTTGGCGGCCCACCTTGGAGGTGTAGCGGAATACGGGGCTGCTCCAGTCGGCGCCGATCGGTCCCGCCGGTCGCGGAGGTCTGGCGCCGGCCCTGCTTGCGCAATGCTCTCTCGTCCTCGATTCCGTGCTGACCCATTCTGCGGTGGACGAGCATGGCCAGCGAGAGGCTAGTGACAATGGCCAGGCGGACTTGATTCTCGATGGCCGCCACACTGGCGCCCCATGCCTTGGCCAAGCTAGACTCATTCTTTCAGGTGTCAAAACACTTCTCCTTCTCCTCCTCCTCCTTCTCCTCCTCCAAGCGACGGGAGTAGAGGAAGGCGATGAGGCCAGGTTCGAGCTTGAACTCGTTGGTCAGAAACTCCACCAGATGCCCATGCCGGCTGCGGAGAATGGGCTCTATGTCGTTTCGTGTGAAACCGGCGATGGGTTTCGCGTTTTGAGGGAGCAATGATGTCAAGGGCGGACGCAGTCCGGGCGCAGCCGAACCCTTTACAGGACTGCCTCGGTTGAACCGGACAAGCCGCCAGGCATGACTGAGGATGTCTTCCCGGCTGATGTTGTCGTAGAGCGCGTAAAAGCGGTAGGCCGGTTCTTGCTTGGCCTTGGCATAAAGCTTCCTCTGTAGCGTCCTGATCGTATCTGGGGTGGTTAGCGACATGGCA
>JAPUET010000005.1 GCA_027492465.1 Candidatus Saccharimonadota bacterium
CCTACTTCCAGCACCAATCTTCCTACACATCCAGAACTTACTCGTCAATCTGCCTAAAAGATCTAGAGATAGTGTGCCATCAATCCATGACATGTTATAATTGTAAGCGCACTAAGAGGAAATGACGCCGCGATAGCTCAGTTGGTAGAGCGCATCCATGGTAAGGATGAGGTCTCGGGTTCGACCCCCGATCGTGGCTCCATAGAAAAATCACCTCCATAGTAGAGGTGATTTTTCTATGGAATAATCTTGCTGATATTTGTTTTATGTAGGGATAAATTTGATAATGCGACAATAATAGGTCGTAGAGTATTGACATTTTATACTTATTGTGCTAATATAAGAGTATGAAGCAAGGTAAGACACGTCGGGTTATCTCTGATATGGTAACTCCTAGTACAGCTGAAGCGATTGCTAGCCCCGCAAAAGATATTGACGAGGTAAGCTTTATTAAGCTGTACCAACAAAGGAGTATCCCGCGACCCTTGGTAGACGTAGTTAATCCGCAGCCTAAAGCCTTTTTTGCCTACTTGCAGATGCCAGCAAAGACATCTGCATCTAGCAGCAAGAAAAAGCCTAGTACCCGTATAAAACGTAAGAATAACCTGGGAGATAAATAGCATGCTCGCTAAAGATATGTTTGCAGTAAATGACTTAGATGAACAAATCCAAGCATTGATACGCCAGCTGAATGAGCTAATGGAAGAGCGTATGGAAATTACCTCGGGAGCTTACCATGCTGTGCAGAAAATCGGCAATGCCATAGGCATTGGCTCTGTCGACCTGAACTCATTAGACATGGATATCGAGCCCAGCGCTGGCTTGTCACTCCATCGCCATGCCGATTCGGCTAAAAATTCCGTGTCCTAACGCAGCAATACACCTCCGGATTTCTTGCCGATAGAGGAATAGCTCTCGTCTGCTATGTATAGCTTTAACGATGCCCTCGGCCATGCCAGCCGCACCAAAATATATAACTATTTTTTGCCGCTAGGACGCTTGCGCTCTAGGCGGTCAAGCAAATAAACGCGGGTAAGTGCCCATACAAGCGCATTCGCGATGAAGGCGACAAGCGCTACACCGGCTACCGTAATAAATTGGCGGCCAAGCTGCGGGCTGATAAGCGATACCAGGCCGGAAACTACCGTCACTACCACAATAATAGCGATATATACGTGCTGAACCTTTACCCGCTCAGAGGTAGACTTATTCCACGTGCGCAGCACTTCCATAACTGATTCCATAATTTCATTATATCACACTCGTGGTAAATAGTCAATATTACCCCTGGTGGTACACTGGCACAAGTGCTACAATAGCCCCATGAGAACGTCGCTCGACCATCACGCCACTCAGGTAATAGCATTTGACTGGGATGGCACTGTAGTAAACTCCGTGCCGTTTAAACTCGCCCAAAACCAGGCGATAGCTCGCGAATTTGGCAACGAGCTTACCCACGACGAGGTACGCAGAGAATGGAACGAGGCAAGCGGATTTGCAAACCTGATGTACCGACTAACTGGTAGCCACGATATGGACGCGATTATGGAAGTGGTAGATCGTGATTACAATAACCCGCTGTATGCCAAGCGCGCATTTGATTTTGCCAAACCAGCGCTACAGCAGCTGCGAGCAGATGGCTATCGGCTTGCTGTTGTCACCAATGCAACCCGCGAGATATTAGAGATGGATGCCCGGATGCTAAACTTTGATCTACCGCGTGACTTTGACTTCACTCAATGCGCTGATGAAGGCGAGTTTAGAAAACCACATGCCCGCACCTTCGAGCAACTATGCCAACATTTTGGTATTACCGCCGCCGAGCTATTGTACGTTGGCGACGAGATGAAAGATTATGAAGCCACGGTAAACGGCGGCAACCAATTTGTCGGTGTAACCACCGGCATGACTACCGCCGAGGAGTTTACGGCACAAAACACCCTGCATATACGAACCATCGCCGAGCTACCAGAGTATTTAAAAAGGAGAAAAGTCTATGGCACAATTTAGTTTTGATATAGAGTCTACCTACGACAAGGCAGAGATGAATAACGTGGAGCAACTGGTAACGCGCGAGATTGCGAACCGTTACGACTTTAAGGGCACGCCGGCCGGCATTGAGTGGCTTGCTGACAAAAAGGGGTTTAAAGTAATTGGCAGCAGTGAATGGCAACTCGAGAGCGTTATTGATATGATCGGCAAACAACTCGCGAAGCGTGATATGACCAGTAAGGTGCTAGACCTCAGCGGCAAGATAACCGAAGCCAATATGCGCGCCTGGCAAGATGTGCCGTTTAAAGATGGGCTAAAGCAAGATGATGCGAAAAAGATTACGAAATTATTGAAGGACAGCCATCCGAAAGCAAAAGCGCAAATACAAGGCGATGCGGTACGCGTCACCAGCGCCAGTAAAGACGAACTACAGGCAGTTATGGCAACACTTCGGGCAGCCGATTTCGACTTTCCACTTGCTTTTACGAATTACCGCTAAAAATATATGCTTTATGAGGCGAAGACTTGAAATCCACCTCTTAAACTGCTATAATCAGTAACTGAATTTGTAATAGCAATCGTTCTAAGAGGAAATTATGGCTAAAAAGACCAATACAAAGCGAAAGATTATTGCGCTGGTAAGCGACCTTACGGGGCACCGCACCTACGTGACTCGCAAAAATACGCAAAACACCCCAGATAAACTAGTACTTAAAAAGTACGACCCTAAAGCACGTAAGCACACTACGTACACCGAAACCAAAAAGAGCCTTGGCCGCAACGAAGTAAAACCTCGTAAAGGCTAAAAAGAAGGAGCACTTGCTCCTTCTTTTTATTTGCCTTTACCTAGCGAGGCGCGAATCAATCACCTCCGCAAGCCATAGACCATTCGAAAGCATTTTCTCAAGCTGTGCTGCATGCGGTCGTTCCGCTTCAATATATAAATACAGTGTATTGTCCTCGACTTCTACGCTAACACCTTGAAAATGCGTCGCAAGCACCTCGGCAACCTGCGGATCAATCATCCGTTCGATTGTGTAGGCGTTCGTTGCCGCGCCGTAAATAGTATAATTACTGCTGAATGCGTATGGGTACGCGCCCAGGCCGCCAACCGCAAGCGGCTGAAGCTGCCGATATGATGCCGCGAAAACGGCGTCGCGGCTTTTGTGTCCGATGTAGCAGTGTGGCACGTCTACTTTGGCGTGCAGATCAATGGTATAAATAAGCCAATGACAGCGTGCATCTTTGCCATTCGGCAAGCGCACCACATCGTTACGGAGCGCCAACATCACGTCGTAGCCGCGCACTGTTCCTATACAATAATGATTATCTTGATGGGTCTGAGAAACAGTATGGCCGCGAATTAAGCGATGTTCGTCATCGCGTTGATCAACATACCCAAAATATACTAAGCCGACTTGTTCGGCAAAATGCTCCATCACTCCGCGTGTCATACGCATCTTTACAAGGTGCGATGGCCGCATATGGCGTAGGGTTCGCTGCAACTGCAGCGCTGTCTGTCGCTTTACCTTCATTACTTCTCCGTCGCAGTATCGAGCAGCGTCGACACGTACTCAGCCTGACTCCAACACAGCGGTGAAACCGACACCTCTTCGCGAGAACTCGGATTCATTTGCTCGGCAAGGACACCCGTAGGCCACGTGCTGTCTCGCGCCCAGCGCAAGATTTCTTTGGCCTCTTCGTCTTTGCCGGTTTCAAGATAATATTGAGCCATCCAAAGTGTAGTGACGAACCACCAGTTAGGGTCCTTGGTGTCTGCCGGGCGATGGTATCCGTCGTTTTCGTAGCGAGGAATACCATTGACGCCATCTTCGCCAAAGCGGAACACCTCGTGGGCTGTTTGAAATGCGGCCTTTGTTTGCTTACTATCAACAGGGAAAAGACCATACATAAAACAGCCAAATAAGCTCGACATATCAATTGTGGGATCTGGCGTAATAGTGCCATCGGCAGCCACGCGTATTCCTTTATAAAATGCTTTTCGCTCATCGTTGTATAAATGCTTCTCGGCGGCGCGGCGAATATCATCGGCTGCAGCACGCCACTTTACCGCGTTGTCGTTATCTTTTCGTACTTCAGCAAGATCTGCCGCTGCGAGCAGGGCAGCATAGGTAACTGCTGTCGTATATGTTGTGGTTAAGAAATTTTCTTCCCATAAGTCGTACGTTGGTCGCGGCAAGCCGGTACGTGAATCAATATATTCAGCTAAAAAGTCTGCCATTGGCAATACCATCGGTTCGTAGAATTCTTTGAGCATCGCTTCGGTTCCCGAGGCATGATAAAACTGGCTAAACACAAAGAGTACAAGCGCTGTTTCGTCTTCTTGAATTGGCGGCGCAACCACACCGTCTTCGTGCAAGTACGGGTGCCAGCTACTGCCGAGGGCACCATCAGCACGGTATTTATGCATCAAAAACCCACCGGCATTGAGTCCACGGCGACAAAATTCAAAAAATCGATAGGGTTCGTCTTTATATCCCATACGAATAAGCGGCCAAAGCACGTAGGCGCCATCACGTGGCCAGCAATAGGCGTACGCATCACGCCAATAATTCAACATCGAGCTATCGGTACTGGCAATTACCGCACCGCGCTTATCGATATGCGATTTTATAATCATACATGACCGTAAAAACTGGTCGCGGTGCGAAGCATCAATTTTGCCCGCAATTTCTTTGGCCGGCTCAAGCCACTTGTGCCACCATTTACTCGTCACGTCCAGGCGATGATGCAGCCCCTGGCCATGAAGTTGCTTATGAGTGTATAAGGCCTCGCGCGTCGAAGTGCCGCAGGCTATCCAGTAGTGAAGCCGAGCAGAACTGTGCGGAGCAATAGTAAGCTTAAACCGCAGTGTTGAATCTACTCGCCCATGTTCCACTGCACAACCCGATAACTCACCGTCTTCGGCGTCGCGGAATGTACCTTCACGCCCTTCAATCCCAAACAGCCCTACCGTGTATTGGTCGAAATAATTACCCGCATCGTCTGTCGCCGATACGATAAACGCGCGACGGCCATGATAATGCAGAATTGCTTTGCCGTCTGGCAAATACTGAGCAGTGTCAGTATTACTGCGGGCATCGCCAATCACGAATGCCTGATGAAAGAAAAACCGAACATCACGCGGTGCACTTTCTAGATTTACAATGTGAACATTGCGCATAAACGCACTAAATTCTGCATCGACAGCATCGTCAAATTCGAGCATAATCCCAAGATCATGATTTTTTGCGACCGTATGACCAATTAACGACTCGTGTGGGTAGCTAAAATCAAACTCCCACGAGGCATCGTCAAGCCAGGACATTGTGCCGTCAACCCATACGCCAACTCGGTGACGTAGATCTTTGCCCGCAGCATGATTTTCTAGGCCGACGTACGGATAGTAAAAGTCGTGCACCTCACCAAACTTATTAATCCCAACATTGAGCTCACCATTACTAAGAACCACCGGACGCGCCATTACATACCCCCGCGGCTATGATCATATAGTCGGTAGCGTACATCTCGTAGTGCATTCATAAAGTACAAAAATGCATCGTACGGGGAATCGTAAGGGCTAAAGTACGCATGCACATCACCATCAGTGAAGTATTTTGTACACATATAGTACGCATGGTCACTGGTGGTCAGTTTACGCCAATCGCTAATCAACTTTTCATCGCCAGTCCGTAGGATATCGCTCTCAAGCTCATACAGATACCGCATTGCTTCGTGCTGCATCCCATTACCAAGCCATGCGCTCAGATCGCGCTCGCTATCAGCCCAAGTTGTCGTGCGCGGTGTATCAATTTCATCGTTTGCCTCAAAGGTATCGCAGGCTTCGCTAATGGTATAAAAAGTGTTTGCTGGGTTGGCGAGCCACTTACTCGCAAATTCTTCAAAGAAACTAAAGATACCAGTGTCTTCCCAGATATTTTCGCCAAACGTTTCGAAATCCATGAATAGGTTGATAATTTCACCATCATCACCCAGTGCACTATTCACCCAATCATCATACTTATCAGCAGTTAGCGGATATCCTTCCCAGGCCTTATTCCCAAAGCGGAACGCTACATCGTCACTAAGTCGATAATTTTTCATGAGCAGCTTAATGTTCTGCGTCCCGGCAGGCTTATACACAAAGTTTGGGCTTCGCCAGCCCAAGATAGGGTCCCAGCCTTCTGATAAGATACCCTTGAAGCCATAGTCGTCTGCCCATTTTGCCAGGCTGTTGTCGTAGCTTAGTTCGGTATTACGAAATACTTTAGTTTCAGCACCAAACAACTCGCGCACTTTAGCGCGATGTAACTCTACCTGATGCTCAAACTCGCTACGACTATAGAAAAATGCCAAGCTATGGTGGTATGTCTCTGCAACAATTTCACAGCGTCCAGTGGCCACAAGCCCGCGAAACGCTTCTATAACATCGGGGCCCCATTGTTCCGCCTGCTCAAGTAGTGTGCCGCTGATGGAAAGTGAGACCTTAAAATCCGGATACGTATCAAGTATCCGCTTTAATAGTGACGTCATCGGGCGGTACGATTTATTTGCCACTTTTTCAAAGATATCTTTGTTGTTTCGGTGGCTTTCGGTGAAGTCACCAAAGTAATCATGATTCTCGGCGGTATCAAATACCGTATAATCTCGAACACGCCATGGCTGATGCACGTGCATGTATAGTACTATGCCACGCTTACCGCTCATGCCGTAGCTCCTATCTTCATACGTTCATACAGCCTCAGACATGTTCGGGCGACATCATGCCAGCTAAGTCGAGTATACTCATCTTTCACGTCTTGTTTTAGCTGTGCAGCAAGAGCAGGGGAGGTAGCAATACCAACAAGCTGATCAGCCAATTTATCTGTATCCCAAAAATCATAGCGCAAAATGCTCCGCAGCACTTCACCGACACCAGATTGTTTGGTAATGATCAGCGCGCTGTTGTAATGTGCCGCCTCAAGCGCTGTCAAGCCAAACGGCTCGCTTACACTGCTCATTACAAATACATCTGAAACGCTATACGCATCGCGCCACTGTTTTCCGCGTACAAATCCTGTAAAGTACACCTTGTCTGACACGCCAAGTTCCGCCGAAAGTGAAATAAGCTCATCGCGCTGTTCACCGTCACCAGCAAGCAACAACACAAGGCGATCGTACTTTTCGCAGGCTCGTGCAAAACCTCGCAACAGTTGTGTAAGACCTTTTTGCGCGGTGAAGCGTGTAACCGTCGAAACGACAGTGTAGCCTTCGCTGCGCAGCGTCTCTAAGTAGTTGTAGGTTCGGCCATCATACTCGTAGGCGCCCATAGAATCAATATCAATAGCATTATGAACGACCTCGATTTTATCGGCTGGAATGCCATATTTATGAATAATAATATTCTTCGTAATGGCACTTACCGCAATGATACGATCTGCCATCATAAGACCTTGGTACTCGATCTCGTGCACAATGGGATTGCCACTACCAAACGACCCCGCACGGTCGAATTCGGTAGCGTGTACATGTACGATAAGCGGCGCGTCGGTCAGCTGTTTTGCCCGCATACCAGCCTCCATGGTGAGCCAGTCATGCGCATGAATCGCATCAGGAGCGTCAATCTTCTTCAGCAAGCGCTCAACAAACCCTACATAGCGCTTTTGTACTCCACGCATTGTCTGTAGGTCTCGCATATCAATTTTATCGAGGTCAAGCTCACTCACAGACTTTGAATCATAGGCGCCCATTATGCCAAATTTATGAATCGGGTTCAGCCGAGTTGCCGCATGAATTGTCATGAATTCGGTACCAGGATGATGGGCATCATAGGGAAGAACAAAATCGATACTTGCACCCGCATGAGACAGCGCTTTAGACAGGTGGTAACATGCCACACCCAAGCCTCCGCTGTTATGTGGCGGGAGTTCCCACCCGAGCATTAATATTTTCATAGCCCTTCTAATCAGATCACATCTGTAACCTAATTTTCCCCTTGTTTATCATTGCTTATAAGTATACCGCCCATGCTTATGCTTTGCAACCACTGAAAAACGCCAAGTTCTCCACATGTGTGATGCGTATCACGAGTACACGTCGCCGACTCTTTACCGCTTACGTAAAATGTGCTATGCTAATATAAATGAATCAAACTATCTCGCCCCCCAACATTATTAATGATGTCGTCGAATTATTCACGACAGCAAACGCATTTCGCGCGGTACTCATACTATTTATCGCGCTTGCCCTCGCTTACTGGCTGAGCCGATTCGTCGCACAGTGGCTAGTGCGCCTCGCCCAAATTGTGGCAGTAAGAAGCGACAACGAATCAAATGAGCTCCGCGCCACACGCCTGCGTCAAACCGAAACATACCTGAGTGTGGCAATTGCCGTTGTACGAGCACTCATTGTTGCCGTTGTTGGCTACCTTGCTTGGCGCGCCTTTAGCCCATGGGCAAACAGCGGCAACGCAAACGGAGCGGCCGCCATTGGCGCGAGCGCGTTTTTTGTAGTAATCGCCGGACAGACGATCGGGCTCATCCTTCGTGACCTCACGGCCGGTACCGTTATGATTGCGGAAGGATGGTATAAAATTGGTGACTTTATAAAAATTGAACCGTTTGGTGAAGTGGCGGGGGTCGTGGAGCGATTTACGCTCCGCAGCACTAAACTACGGGCGCTCAATGGTGAGGTAATTTGGGTACACAATCAGCAAATCATGGCTGCACACGTTACGCCAAACGGCGTGCGCACGATTGCAGTAGACGTATTCGTTCGCGACAAAGAACTCGGCGTAGAATTAATTAAAAAAATAATCTCAGCCATACCAAAAGGCCGCACCATGCTCGCGAAACCCCTGCGTATCACCGACATAGAGCAGTGGGGCGACAGTCGCTGGCGCATTACAGTTATGGGCCAAACCGCCCCAGGCCGAGAGTGGCTAATAGAAAACTTTTTCGTTGAAGCGGTCAAGGAGCTCGATGAAGACAAAAAACCGGGCGAAAAATTACTCGCACTTCCACCCATGCAACGCAATGCCGATGAAACGGCAAACCGACATTTCCGCCGTGCCGTGCGCGTAAAGCAAGAACAAGAGCGCGCTGACGCGAAATAATATTGGTACCGACATGCACCCATCTGTTATAATATGCCAAGTACCTATAGGGGCATAGTACAACGGTTAGTATAAAGGTCTCCAAAACCTTAGATCTAGGTTCGATTCCTAGTGCCCCTGCCAATATAAATGACACACTGTCAAAGGTGTGTCATTTATATTTTCAATAGATATATGCACTGCAACGATGGTATAATTGTGTCGATGAAGTTCGAGGGCAAGACAGTCATGGTAACTGGCGCATCGCGGGGCATCGGTAGGGCAATAGCTGATGCTTTTCTTGACAAGGGTTCGCGGGTTATTGGTCTCAGCACAAGTGAAGCAAATTGGTCTGATAAGAACTATTTCCATCTCGTAATGGATCTTTCGGACCCCGCAGTTTTTAGCGGAGTTACTGACAAATTACCGTCTGGATTTAAGAATATCGATATCCTCGTAAATAATGCTGGTATCAAGCGGTGGACCGAGCTAGATACGTCGAAGATTGACGATTGGGACAATACCATGAACGTAAACTTACGTTCTATTTATTTTCTAGCACAAACGCTACATGCCACGCTAGCGAAGAGTGAGTCTGGGAGGATTATTAATATTGCATCACAGTCGGGTGTTGCACATGTCCGTTCATCAATCGAATACGGTCTGTCAAAATCTGGTGTGATTTATCTTACAAAATCACTTGCCAGGGCACTAGCCAAGGATGGTATAACAGTAAACGCCGTATCTCCGGGGAGAACAATGACCGACATGACAGGTTATGAAAACGATCCTACGGAGCTTTCCAAAGCCGTGGCTAGAATACCTCTTGGCAGAGTTAACTCTACCCAAGAAATCGCGGAAACGGTTTTATTCTTGGCTAGTAATGAGGCACGTAATATCACCGGACAAATTATTAGTATCGATGGCGGCGAGGCGCTTTTCTAAGACTGGCATTAACGTGACCTTGCCATCAAAGTTGCGCTTATAGCACGTCATCGAGAAGCGACTGAAGGATATCTTCCTGCGACTGATCGTCGATAAATATTTTGCTATATTTTACTTCGAATTTTCGGTTAAGATCTCCACCACTTCACCGAGTTGCGGGCGGTTTTGAGGAGCAGGATCCAGCATTGCCGTCACGACCTCATCGATTTCAGATGGAGCGGCCGGAACAAGCTCGCACAAGGTACGCTTTGGTCCGGCTGCAAAGGCCTTATGTAGCGAGAGTGCCTGAGGCAGGCCTCCAGGATTGCTCTCAGACAGGTCAAATGGCGATCGTCCGCCCGTGAGGGTCTTAAAGGCTGTATGTCCTAGTGACCAAACATCCCTTGCGAATCCCGCTCCTCCTCCTTCGTATGCTTCAGGCGGGACACTCTCTCCATGTGTTCCGTATATCGTGCCATGCATTTCCTTACCAGCTAGCTCAGCAGTTCCAAAGTCAAGCAACCGCCCCTGGCCGTCGGCACCAACGCCAATGTTGGCTGGCTTAACATCACCATGTACATATCTGTGACGATGAAGCGTTAGTAGCCCACAGGCGGCGTCACAAATAATCCGTGCGGTACTTTGCAGCTCTGGATCACGAGGTTTTGAGCGAACGACATCCCATAATGTGCCGCCGGGGAGTAATTGTGTTGCCATGAACGGAAGATCACTTTCGCCTATGGTTCCATTTCCAGTCATCGATACAATACCCTGACTGTCTGATGATTGTACTAGTCTATGCACTGCGATTTCGCGACGCAGTAACGTGGCCCCCGTTGCGCGGCGCGGTACTTTTATGGCTACGAGCTCATCAGTTTCTGTGTTCATAGCCCTGCTTACGCGCGAAAGAAGCGTGCGTGCCATCGGCGCATCAATTCTGTATTGACCAAGCTGAGCGCCCGGTCGTAACGCTTCTTGCACGAACCGGTCTATCTGGCGGCTTTCGACCACTTCAATCACTGCTGTTTCTGGGGTTCTCACTATGTTTATTATAACTTAATTTAGCTAAAAAGTAAAGTATAGTAGTCTGTATCACTCTACACCTGTCGTCAGACAGGCTTGTTTGTTTGTGGCTCAAAAAGACGACATTGCCCCAAGCGTTAATCACTACTGAAGCGTATAGTAGTTATAGCTTCATAGTTGGTCGGATTCTCACTTTTTCTTGGTTTTGTTATAATACGCCCTATGAAAAGAGTTGTTACTATTGGCGAAGGCGAGACTCGGTACGTCACTTCGACACTCGCTGCTGAGCTGATAGATTGTAGTGATGATCCTACCTTATACAATACCTGGGAACAGACAGTACGAGCTCGCGTAAAAGCCGAGGAGGGGTGGCTAATAAAGCGTCAGCGCCACATCTTGGGCTCATGGGCACACCAACTTATAGATTTATGTTATCCCAGCAAGTATGTGAGAGCACAGGTGCGAAATGATCGAACGTTCCTTAAGGATCTGCAAACAGGCGGTAGCGCAAAGCTATCTTATCATCAACTTCATCATGCAGAGAGTCTCTTGCCGTCACCCACTCCAATAACACTCACGCGTGAGCAAGCACCGGCATTGGCAGCTTTTTTGGTCGACAGCGCTGCCGATGCGCTGTCCGAACCGCCCGCCCAAGGATTGGATTGGAGCGCTACCGCGACTCAGAACCTTGATGAAGCATATAGGCTTGCCGATACGTTTGAGTTCTCACTTTCGCAGGCATGTTTAGAGAGTATCCGGCGTGTCAACGAGGCCGAGCAAGCATCTAATACCTAAGCTTGGCAGTGGGTTACTCTACTCATCATTGAACTCCGTGAATCCTCGACCTCTAAGAGAGTAGTTTGCTAAATATAGCATCTTATTGTAAGATAACGCATACTTATGTCGGAGCTACAGCCTGCGGATTCAATGAGCGATATTTCTGAACGGTGGCCTGGTGCTCTTGCGGGCGACGCGAAAAGTCTGAGACGTTTTCTCTTTCACGCCGATAGACATTTTCCGACCAAACTCCTCGATACACTACTGTACGAATGGGAGCTTACGCCCGAAGAAAGCTTTGTTCGCGACTCTCTCGAAAATCTCAGAGATAGCAGCGAGGGCAGTCGCCTACAAAGAGCAACGAACATCGCAAATTATGTCGCTTGTAGTCTAGACGCCGAGAGGACAGTAGTGACATTTGACCCATCCTCTCCTGATGACGCCCTAGAAACAGCTTTATCATTTTTTGATCGGTGGCCAGCATGGGCAAAGTTTAACTTTGCTTCTAGCTCCCTTTACCCTAATGGGCGCACTGAGTATACACCTATAGACTACAGAAATGATAAAGTTAGAGTGCCATACCGTGCAGCTCATGTCATTCGCTTCGGCACGCAAGACCAGGATGCACCAGATGCCTTAACGGATTTCATTGAATACGGGTATCGGAAACGAGAAGCTCGAGATCGAATCACAAAAATGGCCTTAGAGGCACCTGAAGTCGATAAAGATCGCCTGAAAAAGCTGCACACAATGTACGGCGCAAAGGCGGCAAACACCATAGTCTTTGCAGAGCATTTAAAAACACTAGAGGGTAATGATGGCGATACTGAGTGGCAACAACCCATGCAAGTACCTGATTTTATACCCGTCGATACCGGATTATATAAGCTCTGGCAAAACGATAGGCTCGGTTTTGAAGCTCGGCTAGCGGATCTCAATTCTGCAGCCGTAGCATTGGTTTCGGGGCCAGACTATTTAGATGAGGATGACACGCCCATCATGGCAGTACCTCGTTTAGTTGTAATCCGAAGTAGTGCCGTCAATTCCGAAGATGGGGAGGATATTACGGGTGCCGGAATTTATGATTCTGTCGCCGTAGATCCCCGTGACGGCGAAGCTTTCCAAAAGGCAGTGGAGCAGGTTTTTGCCTCTACCAATAGTCCTCGTGCCGTTAACTATCGGCAACAGCATGGTATAGATTCCGAAGAGATGGGCCTACTTGTTCAAATATATTGCGATGCACCATCAAGGGAGCGGGGAGACACGACGCCATTTGGTACGGTAAACAGCCATTCGACACACCCCAACTTAATGGAAGTCGAAACGCAAAAGGGTAGTCTCGTTTTTGATCGAGAGAGAATCAGGCGCCACTTGCTTGCTAGTGCTGAATCTGCCGATATTTTGCATACGATACCCGACCATACAATTGACGGTATTGGCGGCCCGGATAGCAAACTTGTGCATAGCGCAGTCCATGCTGCAATGCTAGCCGAACTCTTCTTTGCCAAGCCGGTTCAGGTGGAATTTTACGGCGACAATATATTACAGGTGCGTCCATTACCGAATCTTGCTACGGAAATGAAGGCTGTACCCGTAGAATTTCCCGAAAACATTGAGCCTATTGATTGGTGCAGAGCTACGGGGGTGGGGGATGTTATATTAAGAGTGCTTGATAATCGAGCACGAAACAATCAAAACGCTGGCGTGGTTATTTTTTGGGACGAAAATAGATTCACATCGTCAAGTAGCCTAAGGGGACATGAGGGTGCTGGTGCATTACCGGCGCAAGGTGCGGCGATTATCATTAACAACGATGGGTATAGCGGACACGCGCAAATGCTATGCCGAGAAAAAGGTCTCCTCTGTCTATTCCCGGATGTTGGAACAACACTGAACATTGATGATAAACTGCGTGAAATGGAACAGCAAGGTGCCAATAAACCTATGCTTCGGATTATTTCTGATGGCTATAAGGGAGCTATCTACCTCGTTGATCCTCACGAACAAGCAGAACGCCAAGCACTCCTCGAGCGTCTGGCAAACAGTTTTGCGGCAGTGGCTGTCAGTGGGAGTAAGACCGATTTACAATAGTAAGAACCGTCACCCTATTCATCACAAAAATCACATACCTTTCGGATTTATAGCTATGTCATCTGCTACAATAAGCGTAAGCTAACCGAGTCATGAAAACACCCCAAAAACCACCTAAGAATAGCCACACAAGCCTCATTGTCGTAGGGGTAGTTGGCTTACTTTCAAGTATAGCGCTCCATGAGATGGTGCACATTGTATCGCACTGGCATCAAATTACCGGCGTGCGCGTTTTTCCAAATTTTTATACCGTCGCTGAACTCATTATTGACTTGCCACCTAACTACGACCTCGACGGCGAGGAATTTTTAGCCTACATCATCTCAGCCGCCGTACTTATTGCTACTGCTATTATTATGTCAAAGATGTACGACGCCGCCGATACGCGTACCGTGAGCCAAATCCTTTTCCCGAAACAACACCCTCGCACAGCAGTCCCAGCAAAACAAGTTTCCCGTACCGCATCAGCCAAAGGTGCCAAAAAAGCTCGTGGCACAAAATAAAAATACCCCGGTTGTTATAACCGAGGTATTTTATCTGTAGGGAGGCTTGCTTAACGAACGGTACGACGGCTCGCGATGTAAGCTGCACTTACACCAACAAGGCTACCAGCACCCAGTACCGCACCAAGCGTGTCACCGATACCTGTTTCAGGAAGTTCAGGAACGTCAGGCGATTCTTTACATTTTGACAGATCTGTCGTCATGTGTGATTCGTCAAGTTCGCTCTTTTCGATTGTGATAATCTCTTTTGTGTTGGTATCACAAACTTTGATCTTTTCACTGGTTTCAGTGGTTGCATCGTCACAGTCGTCTGGGCTACCAGGAACGGTTGGGGTATCGACACACACGGTGTTTTTGTGAGTGCCACTTGCGTACTTTGCGTATTTAGCAGTAATGGTAAAGCTTTTTGATTCACCAACGGCAAGGCTAGGAATGGTGTATGTCCAGGTGTTGCCGCTAATTGTGCCGAGGCTAGCCGAGAGAAGGGTTACTTCTGCAGGAGCTTTGTCAGTCACAACCGCATCTTTTAGCGTTACGTTGCCGGTGTTGCGCACAACAATCTTGTAGGTGAACACTTCGTTTACGGCAACTTTTACATGCTCTACGTCGTTTACTACCTTGGTAATATCGATAGCGGGCTTGTCTTCTTTACACTCAGGACTATCCTTAGGGTACTGCTCTTTACCAGGGATTGGGCAGTTTTCTTTTTCTACCGTTACCGTCGTCTCGCAAGTACCAGGCGCAACAACTGTTTTGCCATTTACTTTTACATTTACCTTTACGGTAACCTTGTAAGTGCCAGGAGTAGCATAGGCATGGCGAGTGGTTTTACCAGTAGTGGCAGTTTTGCCATCACCAAAGTTGTAGGTGTAGTCAACAAGTGTGGCACCGTCTTTAGCGGTTGCAGCAGTAGTAAATTCATATTCAGTACGGCTGATTTTCTTGCTGGTCAAGCTATCACATTTATAGACTGGCTTTGGTTTAGGCGTAGCACGTACAGGGTTACCACACACCTTAATGACTGCGCTCTTGAAAGTGCCGTCGCTATTAAAGAATATAAAGGCTTCAAGCGTAGACTTAAGACGATCGGCACCTTCGTACACGCTTAGATTATCGTCAATCTTTACCTTACTTCCACCAAGGCTGCTAGAACGGCCAACAGTATAGGCGTTGGTTGCAACAACTTTGCCGTCAACAGTGACAGTACCGTCAGTATGAACGTACCCGGTCTTTGCCAAACTACTCGCGGCAATATCTGACGCATCAATATTATAGTGCGAGTAAATCTTTTTCAGACCACGCTCGTTTTTTGCGTACTCGCTCTTTAGTTCGCTGGCTGACATAGCGCCACAACGAATAATTGCATTATCGCCACACTCTCGTGAAGCTGCGTTTACACCGTCCCCCTGGCTTAATCCGTATCCAACTAGTGTTGCAGTTGTGATCAAAAGACCAAGGGCAAATAACTTAAATTTATTCATAAATGCCTCCTAAACACCTATTTATAATTCCATTATACCAAAATGTTTACGTTATGTCAATAGTTTTATATAAAATGGTTTTGCTTATGCTTCATACCATCTAGTTGCGCGCTCTGCTACAATAAGTATATGAAATCGTTACACCTGACTCGTCCGTATGCGATTATGACCGTTGGCATACCCGGCAGCGGCAAAAGTTTCTTCGCACAAGGCTTTGCCAAAACCTTTAATGTACCCCGTATCGACTTTAACGAGATTGATGACTCTACCGAAAATCCAGAAAAGGCAGGCCAGCTTGCACTCTCGTTTTTAACAGAGCTCGCGAAAACCCAGCAAACCTTTCTATTTGAAGGTAACAGTGCCACGCGTACGCACCGAAGTGAATTTGCCCGTGTTGCTCGTTCATTAGGCTATACACCGCTCTTTATCTGGGTACAGCTCGATCAAGCGACCGCCAGCCGACGCGTACTGAAAAGCCGGGAATACACAAAAGAAACATTCCTCGCGGCCCTGCGCGCATTCAGTCCCCCGCACGCGAGCGAAAAGCCATTAGTTATTAGCGGCACTCATACCTTTGCCAGTCAGGCTAAAGTTGTGCTGAAGTACCTTAGCGGCGAAAACCGCACCTCTCAAAGTAGCATTGCTCCACCAGCGCGCGAAGTCGTCGCCCAGCCAGCAGCCGAGCGCCCCGCACCAGAGCGTCCGAGCACTGGTCGCCGCAGCATTAATGTCCGTTAGGTACCTCTTTGACAACATTTGAAGACAGCGAATTCGGCGAAGTAACCATCCAGCGGCGACGGGGGAGTCGGGGAGTGCGTATGAAGGTAGCCACGAATGGTCGTTTGACGGTAACCGCACCGTTATACATGCCCGTTATGTTCATAAAGCAAGCGGTACAATCTTCGCGCAGTGAGTTACGTAAGCTTTTACAGCAAGCCGGTGCCACCGAACAATACCGCCACGATCAAGCCATCGGTACCCGGCACATCTTAAAAGTTGTACCCACGGGCATGGTTAAAGCCCCAAGTGTTAAGATTGAACGTGAAACACTGATAGTGTACTTACCACCAGATACAGACCTTGCGACAAACCATGTTCAACAACTCATTCGCGATACAGTGGTAACCGTCCTAAGACGAGAGGCTAAACTTTATCTGCCACTCCGATTAAAAACATTGGCCGCAACACATACCTTCACCTACGAACGAACCCGTCTAAGCCACGCCGGAGGACGCTGGGGGAGCTGCAGTAGCACTGGTACCATCAGCCTCAACATTGCACTCATGAAACTACCCACCGAGCTAATTGATTACGTACTTATCCATGAGTTATGTCATACGCGCCACATGAATCATTCGGACGCTTTTTGGAAAGAGGTTGAACGCTACGATCCGCACTTTAAACTCCACCGTCGCCAGATTAAGCGCTATACCCCTAGTGTTTAGGCCTTTTCTTTCGCTCGGCGCACAGGTATAATAAATCGTAATGAAAAAGGGGCGGGGTGTCGAACAAACTATAAGCGCCAAAGCAGAGAGGATTATTAGCGTTGCCGGCCTAGTAGTGCCTGTTCTCTTGCTTATATACGGGCTTTTGCTACAAGCACGAATTATCCATAACGAGCATGTTTTCTCTAGTACGGGGCTTTATAGCATTTGTGCGGCATGGTTTATTGTTGGCGCTTATCGGCTTGTTCGCCCCCACCGAACAAAGCGTGACCTCATTATTCGGCTCGTTCTATATCATCTGTTTGCTATCGGCTATATATGGCTTGTTTCGGGCTTCGATATGCCATTCATGTCGTGCTGGATCTTACTATTTTATGCAAGTTACGTATATCTTGGGCGAAATGGACTGCTGCTGAGTATTTTTGCTCTTTTTATAGCAAGCTTTGGCGACCTTCTCATCTCTGTGACCAACACCGAATACGTTATACGATCAAACCTTTTCTTTCTTGGGACCCTATTAGTAGGCTATGTGGGTAGCGTACTTACCTCCGATCAACTGGCTGATCATAAAGAACTTTCAAAAAGCCGAGCAAAAGAAACATTGCAACGGGACCGAGTGCTTACTATTGTGAATAACCTCGCCGATGCTGTATTTAGTACCGATGAAGATGGTATCATCCAAATTTATAATGCCGCGGCCCTCAACTTGCTTGACACAAACAGCGAACTCAAAGGGAAATCAATCGACTCGGTTATCTCGCTCTTTACAGCCGATAACAAAAAAGTGCGGCTGCTAAAAGAGTTTACCGCCACAAAAAGCGTTGCATCCCGCGAAGATGTAAGTGCCACTATCTCTGGCGAAACCATTCATATTGGCATTACGTACTCGCCGATTCGCGGCATCAACAGCAGTGAAAGTGTCGGCAACGATGGCTACATCGTCATTATGCGCGACATCACCAAGCAAAAATCGCTCGAGGAAGAGCGTGATGAATTTATTTCCGTTGTTAGCCACGAACTGCGCACACCTATTACCATCGCCGAGGGTTCGCTTTCAAACCTGCAAATAATGATGGAGCGCGATGATCTGCCGCAGTCGCGTCTTTTAGAAAGCGCCAAACTCTCTCATGAACAAGTGTTGTTTCTCGCTAAAATGGTCAACGACCTTAGCACGCTGAGCCGCGCCGAGCGAGGTACGGCCGATGCTACCGAAGAAATCAATGTCAGCGAGCTTATTCATGACCTGTACAACGAATACGCGCCCCAAGCCGAGGCAAAAGGTCTGCGACTTAATCTCGATATTTCTCCAAAACTTGGCCAAGTCGTCGCAAGCCGTCTGTATTTAAAGGAGTTACTACAAAACTTTGTCACCAACGCCATCAAATACACTAAAGAGGGCGAGGTAGTCATTCGAGCACACAAAAAGGACGATGCGATTAATTTTTCAGTAAAAGATACAGGGATTGGCATTTCAAAATCCGACCAAGCGCATATTTTTGATAAATTCTGGCGCAGCGAAGATTATCGCACCCGCGAAACTGGCGGTACGGGCCTCGGCCTATATGTCGCCCGCAAGCTTTCGCGTAAACTCGGCACCAAAATCGAGCTAACTTCTCGCCTCAATCACGGCTCTACCTTTAGCTTTGAGTTACGCGAGTCGTAGCTAGACGAAACGAGTTCGTTAGTCTATATGTGGCTTAAGGGTAGTGCGATCCGGGAGGCCATAGAGTAGTCTACGGCCCCTGTAAGGAGTGCTTAACAGCTCCCCGGCAATCCTTGCTCTAGCCCCACCAGAGATCGGTGCACCGACACTCTGGTGGGGCGATCCTACTTGACATATACGCAGTCTCAATTTATACTGGTACTTGACAGTCTGCCTCCTAGAGCAGACTTTTTAAATTTGAGGAGTGGCAACAATCGTGGCTAAATCAAACAAGCAGCCAGAAACAAAGGTGACCCGTATTAAGGCCGCCGAATCAAGCTCGGTAGCGAAGGCCAAACCGGCAATCGCAAAAACGTCCGCCAAGAAAAGCAGCAACAAAAAGCAAGAGGTGAATAATCGTTCAAGCAACAATCCATTTGTTCGGATGGGACGCTATTTTAAGGGAGCCTGGCAAGAGCTTCGCCAAGTTCGTTGGCCCGATCGCAAAAACACGTGGGCAATGACTGGTGCACTGATTGGATTTACTGCGTTTTTTATCATTGTGATTCTTTTCCTCGATTTTCTCTTTTCAGAACTATTTAAGCAAATTTTAGGGAGTAACTAGTTTATGGTAAAAAGTAACCGATACGACAGTACCCGCCAATGGTATGCAATTCATACCTATAGCGGCTACGAAGAAAAGGTCGCCGATAGCATCAAACAGCGCATCAAGGGCGTCGACATGGCCGACAAAATCTTTGATGCAATGGTACCAAAGGAAAAGCAAATTCAGATCAAAAATGGCAAGCGAAAAGTTGTTGAAGCTAAAATCTTTCAAGGCTATGTACTTGTAGAAATGAAACTTACCGATGAAACATGGTACATTGTGCGAAACACTCCTGGCGTTACTGGGTTTGTGGGCAGTGGCACCGAACCAACCCCTGTTTCAGATAGCGAAATCGCTAAAATTAAAAAGCGCATGGGTGTTGAAGATCCTAAGCACCAAATTGACTTCGCTGAAGGCGAAGTGGTAAACATTGTTGACGGGCCATTTAAGGGCTTTGACGGCGCAGTCAGCGAAATCGACACCGCTAAGGGCAAGCTAAAAGTAATGGTGAGCATGTTCGGTCGCGACACCCCCGTCGAACTCGACGCTTTGCAGGTGAAAAAAGTTTAGTCTAGTGATTGACACAAAAGATAGGCCTTCATAGGCCCATCTTTTTTGCATAGGAATTAACCCCTATGCTACACTTATAAAAATCATTCGCGTCATTCACGCAAAAAGGAGACTGTCAGTGGCTGAAACCCTGCGAACTGAATTATGGGCACCAATCGACCAACAAATCCATTACAAGGCATCTGAGGCTCAGCTGCACTATTTACGACCAACCGATAGACAAACTGGAGGTGCCCATAGCCTTCAACGCGTTAGCGTGATGAAACCAAACCCGCAGGAAGCCCTTACTCTCTTGAACCGTGAAGAAATTCCTCCTGACGCACTATTACTATGGATGGATTTTACTAAGCATAAAAAAACAGGGGACCGCGGCACCCAAAAGCGGCCAAGATACACCTCTGTGCAAAAGTCCGTCGGTCAGCTTGCCGTCAATATAGGCTCTACCGAATTCCAGTCAATTAGTGAAATTGCCGCTTTACCAGAACTCCCGCCCGCTCTTCGCCTATGGCTTAGCTTCTACCTTCTTGAAAAACCACACAATCATAAGCGCCCGCTCCCACACGACTTAGCCGAGCTCGCACGACAACATAACTTAGACTCAGAGCGAATAGAATTCCGTAACCAGTATGATCAAGAAAATGGCCCGAGAGTTGCCAATTACCCTTACGACAGCGATAATAAAGATATTACCCGCTTCACCGCCCGCTATGCCGATTATTTACTACAAACCGCAGGAGCGTCCGATCCAACTATTCTGCAACAGCCATTCTGGCGAGCAATTGAGGCGCAGGTTACAAAAACTCTTGAGAAAAGATAATAAACAAACAACTCTTGCTATATGCCCATACTGACATGTTAGCTTGGGATAATAATTCACTTTTTATAGATTTTGTGCTATAATAATATTATGGAGCATATCTCTGCTAATGAAGCACTCACCGAGGCTTACTTCACAAGATAAACAATAGAGATGAGAAGTTGTTGTAACACTTTTCATCGCGGATAATTCGTGCTATAATATACGTGTTACGCTACTCAAATGCTTCAACTATTCAGTAGTAATCTATAAAAGGAATTAATTTTTATGGCAAAAAAGATCATTGGTAACTTAAAGTTACGTATTCCAGCTGGTCGCGCCACCGCAGGTCCTCCTGTAGGTAGCACGCTTGGTCAGTGGGGTCTTAACATGATGGATTTTATTAATCCATTTAACGACGCAACAAAAGACCTTATGGGCAAAGACGTGATTGTGCACATTCAGGTGTATGAAGATCGTACCTTTACCTGGAAGAGCCTTGGCCAGCCAGTAGACGATATGATTCGTGCTGCCGTTGGTATTCAAAAGGGGAGCGGCAAGCCGCACACCGACAAAGTTGGTAAAATCACCCGCGCACAGCTAGAAGAAATCGCCAATGCAAAGATGGACCAGCTGAACGCGATCGATCTTGACGGTGCAGTAAAGGTAATTGCCGGCACTGCTCGCAGTATGGGCGTTGAAGTCGTTAGCTAATTATCTACACGACGCAAAATAAAATACACTCTCAGCCAGGAGTGTATTTTATTTGCATTATTAATGTAAAAGTAGTATAATAATATAGTCGTGCGCCAACCAGGCGTGCCCGAAATCAGGAGACCCAATGAAGAAGTTCTTCGCTGCTGCTCTGGGCGGTGCCGTTCTCGGCTATCTCGTACGAGAGTACGAGCCCGAGATCGAACGAGGAGTGCTGGCGCTGCGGCGCCAATTCGATCTCTGGCTCGTCAGGAAGGGCTACTTCCCGGCAAGCCGAGACGACCACTCCTACTACCCACCACCCGGGTACTGAGTCGTCTTCCGTCCCTGCCGCCCTTGTGGCGGCGGGGACACCCCAACCCTTTTCGAAGGGCCTTTTTTTATTTTCTTGTCACAATAAAGGGAGTGCCTCTTTAGAGTGTGCCCTCGCTCAGTAATACTGAATTCTATACAGCTCTCGCCTCGTAGTACAATAGATACATGCGTAAATCTGTTGTACGGTTTCATCAGCAGCAAAAGCACAACGCCGCAAAACGTGGCTTTTTTCGTCGCCATTTATTACTATTTATTCTTATAGCTTCATTGCTTACTATCAGTGGGGGCACCTATTGGTATTTGCACTATAAAGACGTCGCCGATACCAAGATTCGTAACGACGCCCATAGCAAGTACCTTACGGCAGCCGATGCCAACATTCAGCGACTCAAGGAACTAAAGATTAAGCACGCCCAGCAAGCAGAGGCCGAAGCAAAGGCAAAAGCTGAGGCCGATGAGGCGGCGCGTAAAGCTGCGGCCACTCAAGCACCGAGCGGCAGTACCGCGAGCAACAAGGTGTGTGATGTGACAAACGCGGCAGTTATTACGGTAGTAGTAAACAAGAAACATTGTTTTAACCCTATCACCTGGGCACCGAGCGACCTTACAAGCCTGGGCGGCTACCTGCTGCGAGCCGAGGCAGCCGGCCAACTAAACGGTATGATGAACGATGCCGCCGCAGCCGGCGTTGGGTTTAGCCTTTCCAGCGCCTACCGTTCCTACTCCGATCAAGCAGCCACATATAGTAATTGGGTTGCCGTTAACGGTAGTCAGGCTGCCGCCGACACCGTGAGTGCTCGGCCAGGCTATAGCGAGCATCAAACCGGCCTCGCCGCTGACCTAAAAGTAGGCGGTTGCGCCCTTGAATGTTTTAAGGGAAGCGCCGCATACACCTGGCTGACGCAAAACGCCGCAAACTATGGCTTTATTCAGCGCTACCCAGATGGCCTGACCAGCATAACCGGCTACTCGCCCGAAGCTTGGCACTGGCGCTACGTGGGCGTCGCCACCGCTACCGATATGAAAGCAAAAGGTATTCAAACTCTTGAACAGTATTTTGGTATTTCGGGTGGCGACTATAGCTAATCACTATGACACATTTTCTTAAAAAGACATCTTTTTCACGCTACTTTCTAATAATTTCTAGTCTTGGCGGTAAGCGTAAAGACGCTTATACTAACATGTAGGTTATGGTTGTACTTCTACAGTGTAGATTTCCACTTCCAAACCTTACTAGGCTCGCTACACGGGTAGTGAACCTCTAAAATCACGACTTCAAGCATACGCTGTACTACTGTTAAGTGGGGCAGGCCAGCGGCTTTGTCGTTCATACTCCACCACTTATTACACATTAACAATTCACGGGTTAGCGCATTTCGAGCTAATCTGTGCGAGAGACTGAAGCGCACAATGAGCTGTACTATGTACTGCGAATGAGCACTGGAGGTCTTGAGTACAGAGAAGCCGAAAAAGCAAACGGGCGCCTGGCTCCGCCAGACGGCAGGTTTGCTGGTGCGAAAGCCGTGAACATAGGAGAGTATGCTATGAATAATTTAATCAACAGTCCTGTTTCTATCACCGCAATTGGGTTCGGCCGCGACATGCAGCCAATCCCACGCAAGATGGAATGGGCGGGTAAAACCTACCAGTTTATCGACCGCGGCATCCGCGTGGTCGCGCGCCGTGGAGAAAGCATTATGAGCACCGTCACCATGAGCGACGGCAATCAGAGCTTCTGTTTGCGGCAAGCTGGCGACATGTGGACATTACTGTCTGTGTGCTAAATCCCCGCCACGGGACGAAAAAGCCCCCGAGTAATCGAGGGTGTTTTTCGTAAGAAATAGGGGATGATATCTTGGTCGGGATGACTCGATTCGAACGAGCGACCTCACGGCCCCCAGCCGTACGCGCTACCAACTGCGCTACACCCCGATAGAGTCATTATACACGGTATCTCCTCTATCTTTTGTCCAAAGAAGCAGAAAGAGAGATACTAAGATCTCTCCTTTGCCGAGTAATACTGCGTTTAATTAGTAAATAAACGCGCCGAATGCTCCAGGGTTCACCGTGCGGATGTTGTAATTACCCGCCTTATAGTTCCAGCCCATTTCACTAACCACATACGTACCGTCGGCATTCACCGATTCGACATACGCAACGTGACCACTCATTACCGCAACCGCACCGGCCCGTGGTGCATTGCCAGTAGCGCGACCTTGCGCCTGAGCAGCGCTAATCCAGTTGTAGCCAGCGTTGCCATAAATAGGCACATCGGGGCGGCGCGAATGAACATAATCGGTACACCACATGCCGTTACCGGCATAATAACTACTACCACCAGAAGCCACGGTAGCACTACGAGTAGTAACGGTACGTGCGACGTTCGTGGCTACGGGTGCAGCAACCACCACAACCGGCGGTTCAATAAATGCCTGGGCTGCCGCCTTGAGCGAGCCGTAATAATCAGTCAGCCTTTGTTCACCCTTAGTTACTTTTAATACTTGGCCTGGCTCGATAACATCTGGGTTAGCCAGGCTATTCGCCGAAACCAGCGCATCAACCGACGTACCGTTTGCCTCTGCAATTTGTGTGAGCGTTTCGCCAGCCCGAATTGTCACTTCGATAACCTGAGACTGGGTCTGCGCCTCGGTTGATACTGCTACCTGAGCAACCGCAAGGGTTGACTCTGTTTTTGGTACTTGTTCGGCATACACGGCGGGCGTGCCGAATGCGGTGACAGCAAAAACAATTACCAGCGCTGCCACTGACTTTGTAAGATTCATATTCTCTCCTGTTTATACAATCGTCATCTGTAACGCTTACCGTGACAAAGCTGCCAATAGAGTAAAGCGTGCGTTGATTGTTATACCCCCACGGATAGGTGATTATTTCTACAATACTCGTGGATTCTGTGTTGTGAAACGTATCGGAAAAGGCCGAATTTCAAAAAACACATGTTCAATAGTATCAAATCATAGTGCTTATGTCAATATATTGGGCGCTATGGGTGGTGTATAGCAGGGGTGAAGAACTTAATCTCTCTTCTTTTCTCTTTTCGGGAAAAGAAGCAAAAGCCACGACTTCTTTTTATTTAAAAAGAAGCAAAACACCGCCCGCTACGGAAATGAAAGCAATCATAGATTGCTGAGTTGTTTTATTTGTCGGCGATGCCGACGAGTTGGGTTGGGTCTTGGGAGATATCCCAAGTCGTGTTTGGTTCTTCGCAAAAAGAACAGGGTATTGGTGTATTTATTGCTTGTAATTAACCCTATAATTTGCTATAATACTGCTAGTACAAATCAATGTTGGGAGGCAGCGAAAAACTGCCGTTTGCACCACAGAAAGGATCATTCCATGGCTAAAAAAGCCGAACTATTAGAAAAAGCTGCCGAGCTAAAGCTCGATGTAACTGAAAAGAATACTATTGCGGAAATTGAAGCAGCAATCGCTGGTGTAGTCGATAAAGTAGCCGACGCTGCGACAGAAGTTGTTGACGAAATTATCGATGACGCTACCGAAGCTGTCACAGAAATAAAAGAGAGCTTTGCCAAGGCCGGCAAGCGCAGCGAAAAAGCCCAAAAAGAAGCTGAGGAAAAGGCCGAAAAAGAGGCTCGCAAAGAGGCTGGCGACACCACGCCACAAGGTGACGAAGAAGCACATGTAAAGAAGGGCCCGGCACCAAAGGTTCGCTCTAAACTAGAGCGCCGCAGCAAAAACTACCGCAAAGTGGCTGAAAAAGTTGAAGCAGGTAAGGTATACAGCCTAGCCGATGCACTCGCACTGGCCGTAGAAACAAGTCCTGTAAAATTTGACGCCAGTGTCGAAGTACACGTTCGCCTGGGTGTCGACCCACGCCAAGCCGACCAAAACATCCGCGCAACCGTAGCTTTGCCTAACGGTACCGGTAAAAAAATCCGCGTGGCTGTATTTGCTCCAGAAGCCGATGCTGCAAAGGCCCTAAAAGCCGGCGCAGACATCGCAGGTGACGAAGAGTTCACAAAAACACTTGATAAAGGTGAGCTCAACTTTGACGTATTGATTGCAACTCCTGCCTACATGCCAAAACTCGGTAAGTATGCCCGAGTGCTTGGGCCTAAAGGCTTAATGCCAAACCCTAAAAGTGGCACCGTAGCTGCCGACGTAGCGAAAGCCGTTACCGAAGCAAAAGCTGGCAAGGTTGAGTACCGAGTAGATAAGCAAGCGACTATCCACCTGTCTATCGGTAAGGTAAGCTTTGGCGCCAAAAAGCTAGGAGAAAATGCGGCGGCATTCTTTGCAAGCCTGCAAAGCCAAAAGCCTTCAAGCCTTAAAGGCGTATATGTAAAATCTACGGCCATCACCACAACGATGGGTCCTGGCATTAAGGTAGAAAACCAAGCTAACTAACCCCACCCTGACTAAAATCTGCCTGCTCACTATGAGCGGGCAGATTTTTAATTTGAAGCGGCTGACTCTACACTTTAGGAGTCTGAGGTAGGTGAGGCCTACTGGGTTGGTGTTGATGAGATTGACGCTATCGATATAATGGAATCATCAAAGACGATTATTAGGCCATTTTGCATACCCTATAGTCACACAATCCACTGACGCTCTTTCATCATCCTGTACAGTGCATAGGCCTGTAATTCTTTACGCTTTGCCTGATCGGACAATACCCCATCAAAGTCACAGATAAACCCAATGCCATCATCTAAATCGCCTATATGCTGGCCAACCTCTTCGATTGAATCGAAGGCCGTAATCTCTGGAGGAATATCACCTGCCTGTTCACTATGCCGACCCTGCCGTAGCCAAAAACCTCTGCCATGAATACCATGTTGATCAAGGAGGGGTAGTAGGCGTT
>JAPUET010000006.1:0-4350 GCA_027492465.1 Candidatus Saccharimonadota bacterium
TTGCCGAACGTCCACATCACGTAATTCGCGCCAGCTGGCGCGCCCAATGCAGTCCGCGCCTCGGCCAGTGAGGCAAACCGTTGCGGCCGGAACACCGCATCGGTCGTCGACAAATCAACCGGCGGCAACCCAACCCCTACCAGCTGCTGTCCGGCCGTGAGTGTGCGGAGCTGCGTCATGGCGCAACTGGCGGATTAAGGCTGATGATGTGGTCGCCCGGTAGCCAATCGGTCGGCTGCGATACAGGGTCAGTAAGGCCAGCATCAAACGTCACCGGGTATGGCGATGTACCGCGCGGTTGCCAAGCACCACCGCTATAAAAGCGGACATTACCATTTCCCGCTGGTCCAATCGGCCCGGTTGCCCCCATAGGTCCCGGGACCGTAGAAGCTGTACCGGTTGGGCCAGAGGGACCAGTGGCTCCTACCGCACCTGCAACCCCCTGCGCACCGGTTGCCCCTTGCGCTCCACTCGGGCCGCGTACCGTACCAACGTCACTAAAAGAGGTACCACTCCAGACATGGAGATGACCACTATCGTTAGCGATGTAGCCTTTGCCTGCATCGGCAGATGTAAGCCCTGTTGGGAGGTTAGCCTGTGTGGCTACGGAGCCGGTGATGGTAATGGACATACCATCTTGGCCAGCAGGGCCAGATGGTCCTGTAGCACCGATTGCACCTGGCGCACCGGAGGGTCCTTGGGTGCCGTTGGCTCCCTGAGGGCCTTGTGGTCCTACTGGGCCAGTGGCACCTTGTTGGCCCGCTGCTCCTGGAGTACCGGTGGCTCCGGTGGCTCCGATTGGACCTTGTGGGCCTGTTGGACCTTGTTGGCCAGCAACGACACCTAGCTTATCTTGGACGTCCTGGGATAGATTGGTGGTTGTGATGATACCGGATTTTAGAGTGCCATTGGGGTTGTGGGCAGCAGAGAGATAGTCGTTGAGGATATCACCCCAATTTCCTTGGTCTCCTCCGGGTTGAGGTAATCTTGGCATAGTTGTTTTGGTAACTCCATAGTTGCTTGTGGTTAGTTTACATCTATGGTACCCCCCCCCCGAAGGTGGTTGTCAAGGGGAAGTGCTCGCACGGTAAAATTAGGCCCGGCGAGGGCCCCATCACGTGTCACCTTTTCTTTATCAACAGCAAGCACGACCAGTGATAACTGGTCGCATTTAGGCTACTAGAGACTACAGAGCGCTACGAATTGACCTTATGGCCCTACATGCCCACGCTTGTCCCTTTATTGTCGAGGTTAGCCGGGTTGTTGCGATAGTTCTCGCTCCACTGCGTCCAGCCAGGACCATAGTAATAATGCGGGCCATAGCCCTGGACATTGAAACGGTTGTTGATGCAGCGCATATTGCTGTAGGAACTGTTGAGATTTTCGAGCACGAGATTGTAGCTATTGCCTTCTAGTAAATTACCTTGAATCGTCACGTTATTAATCGTTCCGGAATACGCCTGCAAAAAACAAGCACCAGAGGCATTTTCAGTATTACAATCAAAGCGGTTATTGCGCACCGTCATACTGCGCGTTGGTCGAGCAGAGTTAGAAAAGTCGCGAATCGTAAACCCATCACAGTGATTGCCATTTGTGGCGCCATCACCCCACGACACCAGGTCGGTAATGTAATTATTTTCTACCACAGCATCCAGCTGCGTGCCCGTAGGCATAAAGCCAACACCACTCCCAAAATGGTGAATATAATTACGGTAGAGATTCGCCACCCCCATAAACCCAGTACACCATGCGGCACTAAAGTCGCTTAGTCCTGTGCCATCAATCTCGCAGTCTTCGATAGTCACTGTCGCAGGCGTCACCCCTACTGGCTCGACATTATAGTTTGATGTCGTAATCAGAGGCATACCCTGGCCCGCTGACGTAGGCCGAATCAAGCAGCGACGAATCGTAATATTACCCTGGTAAAGCTCAAGTCCACCAGTAATCCGTCGACCCTCAATGACGGTACCAGCGGGCACGACGGTCGAACCGCTATACAGCGGTAGCGAATTGCCATCAATACCAAGTCCGGCCAACCCAATGTTGCTCGCTGTCACTTGCCAGCCCATGAGCTCACCGCCAGGCACTGTGCCTGGTATTCCTTGTCGTCTCATCATGCGCCGCGCCGCTATTGCCATCGTGTCCTTCTCCTATTTCCTTATTATAATGTAAGTGCCGTAATAATCGCCGACCTGCCGACACTCAATGACGAAAATGTAGCACTGGTCGAAAAGCTTGCTATACCATCTCCTGTTCCCGAAAGCATTGCCACTCCTTGCATAGGATAGTCGCCAGTCGGATTGCAAATATCGGCCACCTCCACAAACCCACCTGTCCATCCAGAGAGTGTGCGAACAATATTAGTATCTGTACCCGATGCAATCGATGCTAGTAGCAAACAATTACCCGCCGACGGCACCAAAGAAGGAGTTGCGTACTCGCCATAATCCCAGCTTTCATTCGCCGAGACGCTACTGCCATAGATGGCGTTTCCTACTTCAACCACATACCACGTTCCCACGCCATTTGCCGTCGGAATACTCCAGTTGTTACTGCCGCCACTACGGGTAAATAAATAATGTCCCATCCAATTTACTTGCGCCTCTCGCAGCGTCCAACCGCTAGGTGTTGGTACCGTCGTATTTCCAGCGATAATGAGTACAAGGGTAGAAGCTGCGTGCGTTGGAGTTGGCAACGAAACGAACATAGTCACACCCGACCATGTACCGCTACTTTGTTGTACCAAACCACTGGCTACGGGATCTATATAACTAGCTGCGGTCATACCAAAACTCATACCGCCAATCGCCCCACAACTGCCCATGTGTCGGTCGCGCGCTTTATTAGCTCAGCACCGCCGTATTGAGTAGCGACCTTGAGGCCGGGATCGGACTGCAACGTAACGCCGCTCGCTGCAGCAATCGTCACCTGACCAATGCCGACCTGGAAGAGCATAATACGTGTACCAAGAGGAAATGGCGTACTTATATTTGACGGAACAGTAACGGTGACGACCGTACTGCTCGTAAAACTAACGAGCTGTCCCGCATCAGCCAATTGTAAGGTGTAACTTGTACCTGACTGGGTACCGAGCACATACGCGTTGCCGACAGGTCCCGTCGCTCCCTGCGGGCCTTGTGCTCCGGTAGCACCTGCATTGCCTACTGTACCCTGAGGACCCTGAGGTCCAGTAGCACCCGTCTCTCCACTTGTACCTTGAGGTCCCCGTGGTCCAGTCGCTCCTTGTGGACCTTGCGGGCCAGGAACAGTGGAATCTGCACCATCGTTGCCTGCTGGACCCGTAGCTCCTGTGGAGCCAGTTGGCCCTGTGACTCCAGTACTGCCTGCCGGTCCAACTGGACCTGTCGGACCTGCCACGCCTGGAGTGCCGGCAGGTCCAGTTGCGCCAGTAGAGCCTGGGATCCCCTGAGAGCCTTGGGCTCCGGTAGCACCTTGGAGACCAGCTACGCCCGGTGTTCCCTGGATACCTTGCGGGCCAGTTGCTCCTACTGGGCCAGCGGAACCTTGAGTGCCTTGAGGACCTGTGGCACCCATTGGCCCAGTAGCACCTTGTTGACCGGCTATAGCGTTTAGCTTAGAGCGAACAGTGGAGTCCAGTTTAACTTCAGTGATAGAGTCATCGGTAACGAGAGGCGTAGTAATGGAATTAGGCTTAAGGCTACCGTCTGGGTTGTGAGCTGCAGAAAGATAGTCGTTGAGGATTTGGCCCCAGTTACCGTTATCTCCTCCGGGTTGAGGTAATCTTGGCATGATTGATTTTTATTACACCTCCATAGTTGCTTGTGGTTAGTTTACGTTTATGGTACCCCCCCCCCGAGGGGTTTTGTCAAATTGGGTGTTGTGGGGTAGTCATGCTCTCAGGCTCAGGTTTATCTCAGACTTAGTCGCTATGCTAGCGAGCAATATCACTAATTGAAACGCGAAAAAGGAGCTTTATGAATGGATACGCACGCGGGGTAAAAAATGCCTTCCGCAATAAAGTACGCACCGTATCGATCATTCTGATACTTGGCCTTAGCATGGGCCTGGCACTCAGTATGCTTGCAGCAAACCAAGCGGTTACCAGCAAAATAGAAGAAGTTAAAAGTTCGGTCGGCAACACTGTCAGCATCAGCCCGGCAGGTGCACGTGGGTTTGAGGGCGGCGGCAACCCGCTAACGGCCGACGACGTCACAAAAGTCAGCACGCTTACCCACGTAGCGAGCGTCACTAAAACACTGAGCGATCGCGTTACCAGCGATAATTCCAACCTAGAATCAGCCGTAGATGCCGGTAGCCTAGGCCAGCGCTTTGCCGGCAATAGCGGCCAAAGCTTCCAGACAATGCCAA
>JAPUET010000006.1:4450-25879 GCA_027492465.1 Candidatus Saccharimonadota bacterium
CTGTAACAACCGCCGCAAAAAGTGCCTTGGGCGATGCCGCCGATGTTACCAACGGCTCCGAACAGGCCGAATCAACCGTTGCGCCGCTAAAGAATATCCAAACCATTTCTACCTACAGCCTTATCGCGGCAGTTGGTGCGGGTGCAGTCATTATGCTGCTCACCATGATTATGATTGTGCGCGAACGCCGCCGCGAAATCGGCGTGCTAAAAGCAATTGGTGCAAGCAATGCTAAAATTGCCATACAGTTTACCGCCGAAGCCGTCACCTTTACGCTGATCGCAACAGTCATTGGATTTGTGATTGTCGCTTTTGCAGCAGGTCCACTCACCACCGCCCTAGCAAGCTCAAGCACATCAGCAAGTACCGGTATGGGAGGCCCAGGCAGGGGTATGCGCGGCGGGTTCCAGGCTGTTCAGAACCTTCGTGACCTATCTACTCAAATTGACTGGACAATTGTCATGTACGGGGTCGGGGTGGCTATCTTTATCGCCATTGTTGGCAGTCTCCTGACCTCGTTCTTTATCGCAAAAGTAAGGCCCGCAGAGGTCATGAGGACAGAATAATGATAGTTGTAGAAAATCTTTCAAAAGTATTCAAATCTGCTGGCAGTACGGTTAATGCTGTTAATAAAGTAAGTTTTCAGGTTAATGATGGTGAATTCGCCTCAATTATTGGTCGTTCCGGTTCGGGGAAAAGTACCCTGCTTGGCTTGCTCGGCGCATTAGACTCGCCGACGGAAGGTACCATTACAGTGGGAGATAAAGACATCGCCCAACTTCACGATCATGCGCTCATCGATTATCGCTGTAAAAAGATTGGGTTCGTCTTTCAAAATTACAACCTCATTCCAAACCTTTCGGCACTCGACAATGTAATGCTGCCGATGGAATTTGCCGGCATGCCAAAATCTGAGCGTAAAGCGCGCGCCGAAAAACTGCTCACGCAAGTTGGCCTTGCCGTCGATCAAATGAAACGTAAACCAACCCGCCTTTCCGGTGGTCAGCAGCAACGTGTTTCAATTGCCCGCGCTCTTGCAAACAACCCGCAGCTTATATTAGCTGACGAACCGACCGGTAACCTCGACAGTCAAACTGGCGAGATGATATTTGAGCTCCTGCATAGCCTTGCACGCAGCGAGAACACAACAATCATCGCCGTCACTCACGACCTTGAGATCGCTGGCAAAACCGATCGCACCTTCATGCTCCAAGACGGGGTAATGACGAAGAAGCGATAAGTCAAGTTGCACGTACTAAATAGGAGCCGTTTGATCTAATGGCTCGTATTAATCTTAATCGTCTAAAAATCCTTAAAGCGAGGAAATATTTGTTCAAAAGAGAGTCCGTGAGCCAAATTCTGAGCAGTGTCTAGAATACGTAGATGTGCATGTACACCCGTTCGGCCGGCTCCACGCATAGCCTGATCAATGAGCGCGGTTGTAAGCAGCGGCAGCTCATTGTTCGTAAGAGTTAACGATACGCCACCACCATCTTCTACGCCACTACTCACTTGGGTGATCGCCATGCCGCCAGGCACCGAATCCAGTCGTAGATGGCTAGTAGCACTCGGTGTTGCTAGGTGGCGTGACGAGGCGCTAAGCTGATTGTTTTTTATGGCTATTGCTAGCTCAAGTGATTCATGAACACCATCGGCCATCCCGGCATCGCCAAAATTACCAAATTGCTGTTGGCCCTGTTTAACCCGCGCGTAAGCCTCGCGCACCATCGTGCTAATAAGCCCCTGCTTTGCCTCCGTATCGGGCAAAGATAAGACATACAACAAGATGCCTTTCATTAGTTGCGGCTCTACCGAGTGATATGCTTTAAGGTATCTAGCGCGATTAGCTGACGGATAAAAGTCGAGCCGCTCCCCCGTCTCATCAACAGGGTGGCCCCTTGATCTGCCATGTAGCCCAATACGAAAATCACCGCAGAAATCCGCCCCTACAAATACATCTAGGCATTCCTTCTCTCTTTCTAGAGTAAAGCTTGGCTGAGCCATATCAAACATAACGCCAGCTCGCTCAAGATCCTTCTGCTGTAACCGGTTCACAACGGCCGCCCCCGCAAAACGTAGCTTATTTAGGGTACTTTTTCCGTTAGTACCCACTACTACATCAGGGTATTTCCGATATAACTCCAGCGCTGCCGCGCCACTCATTACCAACCGGCTGGTAAATGTTTCGGGCAGCCTACTATTCACCTTAGGTCCAGAAAATAATCCATCACTTTCGTCACTAATAATGATACCGTACGGCCTAACTGGTCCCTCGGCGTCACTTTCATCCTTCAGATTAATACTCTGGTAAGAGCGCATCTGATCGCCAATCGACAACTTAGACAGTAGTCCCTGTTCAAATTCCGTAAAGTAGTCAGCAATCTCCTGTTCTGGTTCTGAACGATATCCAGATGACGATCCCGCAAACAACAAGTCTCCCTCATCGTATAGATGGTCGGCATGTTTTTTAACTGCGCGCAGAAGCGCCTTGTCTGTTTTAAGTCGACGTTTGCCAGACGAGGTTAATGATACCCTTTCAAACTCTAACATAACTGAAAACTATACAACATTAGAAGATAAACCACAATATCATATAGATTCTTCAGTTGGACTTTTAAAGGGTAGCGCATTGCTCTTTTCTCAGGTTGTATTCAGGTGCATACTAGATACTAAGGTTATGAATATATTATTAGTAGAAGATGAGCACAAAATAGCAAACGCCATAAAGCAAGGCTTCCGCCAAGAAACCTATGTATGCGAAGTATGCTATGACGGCGAAAGCGGCCTGGCTGCAGCACTCGGGAGTGAATACGATGTTATCATTTTAGACCGTATGCTCCCCGGTATGGATGGAGTAGAAATTTGTAAGCAAATCCGCGCCAAACGCATTCAAACACCAATCATTATGTTGACCGCCAAGGGCCAAATTCGCGACCGCGTAACCGGCCTTAATTCGGGCGCCGATGATTACCTAACAAAGCCATTTGCCTTTGAGGAATTGCTTGCACGTATTCGCGCCCTACTCCGCCGACCTCAAGATACTATTAGTAACGTACTCCGTGTCGAAGACCTCTCCCTTGATACGATTACTTTCGATGTCAAGCGCGGCGAAACGAGCATCAAACTCTCACAGACCGAGTTTGCCCTTCTTGAATATCTTATGCGCAACTGTGGGCGCGTACTTTCTAAAGAAACTATCATCAATCACGTGTGGGATTTCGATGCCGATATTTTACCAAACACTGTTGAAGCCTATGTTGGGTATCTTCGAAATAAAATTGATAAACCATTCCAGTCTGCGCAGCCACTTATCCAAACAGTGCGAGGATTTGGATACAAGCTAGGGTAAAATACATATATGAACGAATTGCGCACCGCTACACTCAAACTTACCGCTTGGTATCTTGCAATCCTGATAACGGTATGTCTTGCCTTTAGCGTTGCGCTCTACCGCATTAGCTCGCAAGAGTTTGATCGTCCCCTTCCCCCTTCCGGAATCCGCTACCAGTCAGGCGATATTGACCAAACCTACCAAGCATTGCGCCAAGCACGTGCCGAAGAAAGTAAGCGCAACATTCTCGTTAACCTTACTATGCTGAATCTCGTTACGCTTACCATCGGCGCCGGTGCCAGTTATTTATTTGCTAAGCGTACATTACGACCCATCGAAGAAGCCTTGGAATCACAAGCCCGCTTTACCTCAGATGCTTCTCATGAGCTACGTACCCCGCTTGCGGTCATGCGCACCGAAAACGAAATCGCGCTGCGTGAAAAAAAGCTTACAGTGGCTTCGTTAGCCACAACCCTAAAAAGTAACCTGGAAGAAGTTGCTCGCTTACAGCAGCTAACCGACCGACTATTAGCGCTCAGCAGCAACCAGTCACTCACTCTAGAGCCTTTTTCGGTTACCGATGTTGTTAGCGAAGTACTATCGCGCCAGCAGCACATAGCAAATCAAAACGGTATTGTACTTGTCACCAAAGGTAAGCCCCCAAAGTACCGTGCACTTGGCAGCATTGATGCAACATGCGATATTGTATCAATCCTTGTGGACAATGCTGTAAAATACTCGCCAAAAAAATCTCAAGTTACAATTGAGGTGCGGGTAAAAAATAGCACTGTAGAAATAGCTGTTTGCGATGAAGGACCGGGTATTAGCAATGCTGATAAAGAGCGTATTTTTGATCGTTTTTATCGTGCTGATCAGTCACGGTCTAAACAACATGTCGAAGGCCACGGTCTTGGCCTTGCGCTCGCAAAACGCCTTGCCGATCTTAGTAACGCAAGCATTACTATTGAAAACGGCAAAGTAAAAGGGGCCATCTTTACCTTATCTCTACCAAAAGCATCGAAAGCTTAGTTTGGATCAGTATACGTAATTGTTTTGGAATGTTTTTCATTCCACATCGCGCTAAAATGACTATTATACGATTGCTGCACACTGGCACTACGCAAGCGTAGCATTACTTCGCTATTGCTCTGAATGCCTGTCGATGTTAAGTTCGGCGAACCCATAAAAACAATTTTTGAACTTTTTCGCTGGGCAAGTGTCAAGTCGGGATCGTCGTAATAGCCATTAATTGCAATGAATTTACTATGCATGTAGTAGTCGTGGTCTTTGTCTTTTTTGTAATCGGCACCTTTTACTTGAATGGTACTTGCCTTACCACCCTTCGATGCGAGCAGAATTTTCTTTACATTCGAATCTATATTGTCTTGCGAAGTCAGTAGTTTAACAATACAGCCGTCATCCGCAAGCTGGCGCAACTTTTTGGCTACATCGTCGCGCGAATCCAGCCACTTAAACATCGCTATATTGATTACTGTTTTACCCTTATACCCGTAGCCGCTCGCCAGGCCAGTACAACGAATTTTGCTCAGCATCGTATAGTGCACGTCGTCGCTATTATCGTCAACTTTTCGCGGAAACGTATAAAGCCGCATGCTATCGCTAATCTTTACATTTTGGTAGTAATAATTTACTTTTTTATCGTCCTCTTTGACCATTTCGTAAAAATAATCTTTTAGTTTGTCGTAAAGGGGCTCATTGCCAACTACCCGGTACATATCGTTCCAAGCATGTGTGTGCCCGGTACTCATGTTCGACGAACTCACTAACGATACGAGCTTTGACTTACCCGTTGTCGAAAACATATAAAATTTCGCATGCTGTGTTGAATAGGAGCTATTTGACATACAGCTATTAGAACAAACTTTAATAAAGCTCTTTGTTATGTCGCTCGTACTGGTTCCGAGCAGTTTTTTCAGAGCCTCAATTGTTTTTGTATCTTCTTTTTCTTTTTTACTTAAGGTGTCATCGTCATTATCTTGATGGTAGGGGTGGTCATCCATCACAATTTGAATGATTGCCCCCTTCTTTTTTGCCGTCACTATAGCATCATATACCTTTTGGTCACGAAGCGAGTAGGTCGCAATACGAATGACGGAGTTTTTTGGTGTATTAAGAATCGCATTCTTCACCTGATCAAGAATCTTGCGCTGCGCAGCCGTGCTGCCATATGGATCATTAAATAATGGACCGCTCGTAACACTATACGACGCCGCTTCAGCCGACTGCGCCAGTAATAATTGTTGTACACCAGTAGTTGCAAGCACTATCGCAATTGCCCAAGCACAAAGCTTTTTAGAGAATGCCACATACTTCATAACATACAGCTCCTTTTCTATATTATAGCACTTTTTATTTAATTATGCAATATTATATTTCAAGAACAGGATGTATTTAGCCAAGTGCAGTAAGTACTGCAAGTGCCTGATCGTAGTATTTTACTGTGTGCAAAATTTCACGTTCTGTTGGAAACCTCGACACAAAAACACTCAGGAATTGGTTTACGGTCGTCGGGAGCGTTGGATCCAAGTACTTATCCTGGCTGGGGATGAGGGATTCGAACCCCCGAATGCTGGGACCAGAACCCAGTGCCTTACCACTTGGCGAATCCCCAATGGATCGCCAGGAGAAATACTCGGTTTATATTATAACAATTCTCTCTCTATACCTCAAGCAAGGGGCTTGCTCATGGTATATCCCCAATCACCTAGACGCTAGACATAACTTTCCACATCTCTCACTAGAGTGACTATCGCCCCGCCTACTTTTTTAACATAACTCGCCCGCGCTTAGTCTCGAGAATTCCGTTATTCTTTAGTCGCTTTAAGGTGCGACTCACGGTCTCGCGCGCCAGTCCGGTTTGTGCGGCCAACTGTGCTTCCGTGATAGCGATACCGCCTTCACTTCCAAATCGTGCCTGCATAATCTCTAGTTCCAGCACTACACGGCCATCAGCACCCCCTTCCATTACTCTAGCAAGTCGCATCATGAGTCCACTCGCCCCCCGACTCATCCGTTTAAGGGCATCGAGGGTCACGTCGCTATTTTGTGCCAGAAAGTCTGCTGTTGCCTCGCACGGCGCGATCCGCACTACTACTCGCCCGGTTGCCTCGAAAAAGAATTCCTCAGCTACATTATTAATGATGGTTGAAATCGGTAAAAAAGCACCACTTTTATATAGATTTACTACTAATTTGTCGCCAGAAGTTGATATATCATATTGAGCAACGACACCTTCGCTTACATAATACGCCCGTGGTCCGTCCCCCGGACGAATAAGTAGTTCGCCTTTTTCGTACACTTTTGTAGGATATGATACAAAAAACTTCTCAATCTTTTCTTTTACACCCATGCTCATATTATTTTACGCCAGACCCTACTGCCTGCCTAATATTGGTAAAACCATCTTCTTTAAGTCTTTGCACAATACCTTCATTTATGCTTCCAACAATGGATGGTCCTTCAAAAATCATGCCTGTGACCAATGCGACAATGCTCGCTCCTCGAGTGATTTTTCGATATGCATCGTCAGCCGTGAAGATACCGCCCACCCCTATAATAGTCAGCCGCTTGCCATACTTCTTGTAGGTTTCTTCTATTAGTTCATCGCTCCGTTCTTGCACCGGCTTGCCGCTCAAATTGCCTTTCACCGAATCGTCAATGGCAACCCCATCGCGATTCTTGCGCAGATTGCAAATAGTTACCCCTTGAATAGCGTGGCGTTCTATCACTGCAAGCAACGTATCTAGCTCGGGCCATCCTAAATGACTAGGCATTTTTACAAATACCGGCTGCTGAAGCTTCAACAGGTCAATGGCATGAAGCAATTTTTCAAGTCGACCAGGTTCAGTAAACGGCTCACCCCCGTAGGTATTGGGGCAAGAGATGTTAATCTCAAATAGGTTCGGATACGAAGCAAGATTACGAAGCGCCTGCACATAATCCTCAATACCCTCTCTATCAGTAGAATGCTCTCTATCGTTCGTCCTTGCCACTGATATCATGAGCGGCACTTTGCGAGCAGCGGTCTTTTTATCAGTCTGGAGTCGCTTTGCCACCCTATAGCTGCCCGGGTTTGCCAAACCAACATTCACAACCAAAGATTTCTCTTTGGGTAGTCGATGAAACCAAGGCTTTTCATTTCCTTCACAAAAGTTACCCGTTACCGAACCGCTTGTTACAAACCCAAATCCCACCGATTGCATAAGCGGCACCAGCTCTACGCCCTTATCAAATCCCGCTGAAAGCCCTACCGGATTCTCGAAACGAATTCCATGTATCGATTGGGCTAATCTGTCATCGGTATAAGCCATTGAGGCTTTTACCAGACTTAGTGCAGCCGGATTCTTTTGTATAAATGTCCCAAGTATTACTGTTTTTGCATGCACAATATCCGGATGTGCTGTAAAGAGTAGCGGCTTAATTCCGCGAACATATGTACTATGGATGAGTGATCGTGTGAGTGTTCCCATGTCAGCGATCTTATTATAACCACAGTTTCTTCTTGGGTATGTGACTAATGTCACAGGTAAGTTCTACTGTAGATGTTATGATATAAACATAAACACTATATAAACGCACAGATTACACTAAATAGGGGGACCATGGATCAATCAGATGCGCCACTGAGCGGCGAAGAACTACGCAGAATAGACGCCTATTGGCGCGCGGCAAATTATCTTGCCGTAGGACAGATCTACCTCCGTGATAACCCGCTTGTTCGTCGACCACTCGAGTACGAAGATATTAAACGCATGATCCTTGGCCACTGGGGTACAACCCCCGGTCAGAACTTTATTTACGCACATCTTAACCGTGTTATTAAAAAACACGACCTCAACATGATGTACATTTCTGGCCCGGGTCACGGCGGGCCGGCACTTGTTGGTAACGTCTACTTAGAAGGCGTTTACAGTGAATACTACCCCGAAATCACCCAAGACGAAAACGGACTAAAGAAATTATTTCAAAGTTTTTCGTGGCCAGGAGGTCTTGCAAGTCACGTTTCGCCTCAAGTTCCAGGCTCTATGCACGAGGGTGGAGAGCTTGGCTACTCCCTTAGCCATGCATTTGGGGCCGTATTCGACAACCCAAACCTTATTACGGCCTGCGTAGTTGGAGATGGCGAAGCCGAAACCGGCCCTCTTGCAACTGCGTGGCACTCCAACAAATTCTTAGATCCAAAAACAGACGGCGCGGTACTCCCAATTCTTCACCTAAACGGCTACAAAATTAGTAACCCGACTATTTTGGCACGCATTGAGCACGAGGAACTCGAACAGCTTTTCCGCGGCTATGGCTGGAACCCCTATTTCGTTGAAGGCGACGAACCAGAGCGTATGCACCAGCTAATGGCGGCGAAACTTGACGAAGCAGTTGCCGAAATCAAGCGTATTCAGTCTAATGCGCGCGACAATGGAGACAACGTACGCCCACGCTGGCCGATGATTATCTTGAACTCACCGAAGGGCTGGACCGGACCAAAAGAGGTTAACGGCAAGGCAAATGAGGGCAACTTCCTTTCGCATCAAGTGCCGATTCTTATCGACGACGCTCATCGCGATAACGTCCCGCTCGTTGAAGCGTGGCTCCGTAGCTACCGTCCTGAAGAGCTGTTCGACGAAGCAGGTCGCCTGCTGCCCGAACTTGCCGAAATGGCACCAAAAGGCTCCCGAAGAATGGGCGCAAATGTAAACGCCAATGGTGGCGAAATGCTACGAGAGCTTCGGCTGCCGGATTTTCGCAACTACGAAATTCCCCCACACCGGGGAGCCGGCTCGATTGAGGGTAATACGCACGCGCTTGGCCCTTACCTCCGTGACGTTATCAAGCTCAACCAAGACCGCAGTAACTTTCGTATATTTGGACCAGACGAAACTGTTTCTAATCGCCTTGAAGCGGTTTTCGAGGCAACGAATCGCCAGTGGAATGCGCGCGTTCGCCAAAACGATGAATTCCTCGCGTCATCTGGTCGCGTGCTCGATTCGATGCTGAGCGAACACCAGGCCGAAGGCTGGCTAGAAGGGTACCTCCTAACAGGTCGTCATGGCATATTCCATAGCTACGAAGCGTTCATTCGCATTGTTGACTCTATGGTTAATCAGCACGCCAAATGGATTAAAATGTCAAAAGAATTGCCATGGCGCAAAGATATTCCGTCGTTAAACTACCTACTCACGTCTCACGTTTGGCGCCAAGATCATAATGGCTTTACACACCAAGATCCCGGCTTTATCGATCACCTCGTCAACCATAAAGCCGATACCGTCCGCATTTATCTACCCCCCGACGCAAACACACTGCTTTCGGTCATAGACCACTGTCTAAAGAGTCGTAATTACATTAACCTGACTATCACCGGTAAGCATCCCGCTCCGCAGTGGTTAACCATGGAGCAAGCAATCGAACATTGCACCCGCGGCATTGGTGTTTGGGACTGGGCATGTAACGATAACGGCGAGCCCGATGTGGTAATGGCCTGCGCTGGTGATATTCCCACCCTCGAAACAATGGCCGCCGTTTCAATCCTTCACGAGCATTTACCAGATCTAAAAATTCGAGTGGTCAACGTTGTAGACCTCATGCGCCTCCAAGACGAAACAGAGCACCCTCACGGACTAAGCGCGCCCGACTACGAAGCGCTATTTACTGGTGATAAGCCTATCATCTTCGCCTTTCACGGCTACCCATGGCTCATTCACCGCCTTACGTATCGCCGCAAAAACAATAAATTGCACGTACGAGGGTATAAGGAAGAAGGCACCATCACAACCGCCTTCGACATGACCGTTCGCAACGATATGGACCGTTTTCACCTTGTAAAAGATGTAATCAAATGGGCTGAACTTACCACACCCGAAGCACGAGCGCTCGATGACTTAATGGAAGAAAAACTCCTCCAGCACAGCAACTACATTGTCGAGAATGGCATTGATATGCCAGAAGTGCTCAACTGGAGCTGGCCAGAGTAGGAACATAGTGGGATAAGCCGAGGTGGTTGCCTCGGCTTTTGAGAGTTAGCGGCGCTCGGGGCTTACCCGTACAATCGAAACTGCCACCCATAGCCAAAGCGCAGCCAGGAGAATAAGCCAAAAACCACTTGGGAGTGCCATTGTAGCGCCCAAAAATCCACTATTAGTGACGGTGTGGGTTACAAAACTCAACCATATCCCAAGAACGAGCCAAAAAAGCGGCAAGGCAATGACCGCTGTGCGCGAAATAACGCGGGCGCGTCGATTGAGTCGCATTGACAATAAAAAGGGTAATGCCACAAGGGCCGTAAGCGGCAACAGCCATGCCACAATCGCCGCAGTAAAATCCCCTCCCGGGAGTTGGTACGCTGCAGTTACTTCACTAAACTTTTCAAATCGAAATAGTTGCGCAATCAACGACACAAGATATAGCACCCCAATTAGAAGCCCCTGAAAATGGGCCGAATGCGTAAAAAACTCCTTTGGAAAAATAGATCGCAGTATTGCTTCCATGTGCCTAGTATAGCACTGTCTTTTTTCTGCGAAAAAGTATAGAAAATAGTAAAAAGTGCTTGCGCTTAGGTCACAACTAGTGTAATCTAGGATTAGCGAAGTTACAAAAATAAACATTCCACCTTAAAAATGTAAAATCGCTATACGATATATCCACCACAACATATATCTCATTGCACCTCTTCGGGGGTGCAATTTGCGTTGAAAAAGAGGGGACCTAAAGCTCCTAGGCCACCAAAAGTAATTATTCAGCTTTCCTACTGTTAGCCGCTCGCCACTTGGCTATCTCGCCATGATGACCACTCAGCAGTACATCAGGCACTTTCATGCCATTCCACGCTTCTGGGCGAGTATACTGAGGAAACTCCAGAGTTTCTCCATCGCTAAAACTTTCTATGGCCGCGCTTTCCGCCCCGCCCAACACACCTGGGATTAAGCGTACAATGCTATCGATGATTGTCATGGCGGGTAGCTCCCCTCCAGTGAGGACATAATCACCCACACTTACCTCTTGGTCAACGAGCGCCATAATTCGCTCATCATAGCCTTCATACCGACCGCAAATCAGGATGTATCCATGGTCCGCTTCGCTATACTGTGTCGCAAGGGATTGCTTCCAGCGCTCACCTCGGGGGGTCATCAGCAGTACCTTGGCGCTTGGATCGTTTTCTTTTGCCTTTTCTACGGCGTTCCATAGCGGTTCGATCATCAGTAGCATGCCGTCCCCGCCCCCATAAGGTGTATCGTCCACCTGCTTACGAGGCCCTAGGCCAAATTCACGCAAGTTAATAGTTGAAAGCTCCACAATACCCTTATCTTGCGCCTTCCACATCATGGAATTTTCAAAAACGCCCGCAAACATTTCGGGAAAAAGAGTGATTACCTGAAACTTTCTCATCTGTTACAGTCTAGCAGCTATTGACTTTTTTGTACAGTTATGCTATATATGTATTAGCTTTGGCCTGAGTTTTTAGGGCGAAAGCCGTCCTTATTCAGGCCCAGAAGGAGTCACAATGATTGCAGCCTACACCGGGACCGCCGGCCGCGACAGCAACCCCCTGGCGGGTTTCAACGTCTGCGGGAGCATCCGCGAGAAAGTCTACCTTCTCGCGGTGAAGACGGGGTCGTCCACCCTGGACGACGCCTTATATACCCTGGCCCACCCGACCGCTCCTGACGCCACCCCTGGTGGCGCCACTCACGAGGATGTTGTGGCAGCGATCCGGGACATCGCGGAGAGCTGGCCGGAATTCTCGCCCCTTGCCACCGAACTGGCTAGCGCCTACGAGGAGGAATACTGCAACTGAACTAAAGGGACATAGTGCCCTCTGAAGAAAGCTTGTTGTTGAGTTATGATACATAACTCCGGCTCATAGCTCTTCAGGGGGCTTTCTTCATACCCTCCTATATACATAACTTTCATGCTACACTATACCCAGTATGGAACTTGAAACATCTGCGACTGATAAATCGCCCGATATTTCTGACGCTCAGCGCGTGCAGGCAAGCGGGCGTCATGTCACACTTACCCCACTTCACAATATCGAACCGGAACCAATCGCGAGCGAAGACTTTACCAACGCGAGCACGGCTGACGATCCCATAATGACCATTCCGAGCGAGAGCGAAGATACGTCAACAACTACTCAACCCGCGAAGACAATTACAAGTATCGCCGGCTTACCTACTCGACCCATGAGTCGCGCAGGAGTATCACTCGCCATTGGGCTTTTTATAGCTATTACCTGCGTTGTTCTATTCTTACTACTCCGAACATAACATTTTAGTCAAAAACTACTAAAAACCCACCTTATCGGTGGGTTTTTAGCACAAACAAGTCTCTCTAAACCTTTTGTAGGTTAGCTCGCAAAAGCTTTTATATCCCGAAAGCCAATCGGCTACTACGGGCATTCTCGCAGTTCAAGGTTCTCGCATTGAACTAACGTTTATTATATATCGAGATCATCGAGTTCTGCAAGCTCTGCACGAGATTTTTTTGCAAAACTGCTCTCTTGTTTTGTATCGTTTTCCACAACATCAGTAGTAGAATTATCCACAGGATCATCACTTGCATCATCATCGTCCGATGAAATCACGGTTGATTCGTCTGGGTTATCGTTATTAACAATTTTCAAGTTGTACCTAGCGGCATTTTTTGTGCCAAGCGCCCGCAGCAGAGTGCGCAAACTCTGGGCCGTTACACCTCGACGGCCAATCACGCGCCCAAGATCTTCAGGATTAACAGTAAGCGTGAGTAACACACCCTTTTCATCGACAATGCGGTCGACGATAACATCTTCTGCGTGCTCTACAAGTGACTTTACGATATATTCTACGAATTGCTGGTCGATAGTTGACATGCCCACGGGTCTCCTTTTTCTAGTCTCACTGATTTTTAATATCGTACTCTTATTGTAGCATAGCGCCTAAACAAAACGCTCTTCCATTCAAGGAAGAGCGTAAGGTTTAGTGACTATGGCTATTTATTCAGCTACTTCTTCGGCCGGAGCTTCCGCAGGCGTCTCTTCGGCAACTTCTGCTACTGGCTCTTCTTTGGGCTGGTTTTTGCGAAGTTTTTCAGCATTGCGTACGGCCTTTTCTTTGCCGCCTTCGAATTCTTTTACCCACTTAGGTAGCTTCACGCCAGCTTCTTTGAGAAGCTTAACCACTCGCGGCGTTGGCTGGGCACCGTTATCAAGATACTTTTGTGCCTGTTCTACGTTAACATTCGCTTCTTTGGTGTGAGGGTTGTAATTACCGACATAAGCAACCACACGACCACTCGATGGATGGCGCTGAGCTTCTTGAACGGCTAGACGGTAAACAGGGTAGGCCTTACGACCGAGGCGTTGCAAACGAATTGCGAGCATGTAATAAACTTCCTTTACTTCACTTTTATCAGTAGTATTGATACTTCCTATGCATTGTACACTAGTTTCATAGAGATGTCAATGAAGAGAAACGCGGCAGAGGCTTATTTCTTCTTAGCGTATTCCTGCAAAGCGGCCCGGGCAGCCATTTGCTGCGCAGATTGCTTACTTGGTCCAACGCCTTTACCCATTAGCTTATCGTTGACATACGCGCCAAGCGTAAATACCTTATCATGATCAGGACCTTCTTCAGTCATAACCTTATATACCGGTGTTGCGCCGTCAATTTGTTGGCTAACTTCTTGCAAATGGCTCTTCGGGTCGCGCCATGTGCCCTCGTCAAGAATAGCTGGAAGTTTTGCCAAAATGTGCTTAGTAATAAATTCCGCAGCTCTATCGTAACCTTGGTCAAGGTAAATCGAACCGATCGTCGCCTCAAACGCATTGGCCAAAATTTGCAGCCGCGCTCGCTCGCTACCTTGCTTTTCGCCCTTACTCATACGTACTAACGGCTCGTAGCCAAGCTTTTGACCTGCCTCGCCAATACTTTCGGTCCGCACCAGGGCGGCGCGCCAGCTAGTCAAAATACCTTCCGGCTCGCTAAAGTTCTTGTACAAGTAATCGGTTACCACAAGCTCAAGTACTGCATCGCCCAAAAACTCAAGGCGCTCGTTATGCTCTGATACGCTTTTTTTATGTTCGTTCACATAGCTGCGGTGCGTGAGGGCAGTAATAAGAAGCTGAATATTGTTAAAATCAAATCCTAATTTCTCCCTCGCAAAATCCACATATGGTCCGACAGGCATCCCGGTCATAATTACATAACTCCTTTCATAACTGTATAGCCTGGTAGGTGGCGTATTATGAGTGCAGCACGAGGCATCAATGAAGTGCGGAGCAAGGTGTATTTTACATACATCTTGCGAGCACTGGAATTGATAACGACATGATGTGCCATAATACACTACCTACAGCTTTTCCTCTCTTATTCGAGTTTTAGCTTTCAACATCAGTTTTGCAATATCTTCGTATTCAATCAAATCAAGGGCTTCGTTAAACGGAAACCACTTAATACCGTTCATCCACTCTTCTTTCTGAATTTCGTTGCCATCAGTGCGTACACGCACCAAGTAAATCTGCGTGGTCATGAGCACTAATCGTTCGATTCGGCGGTAACGAAAATGGATTTTACCGAGCCAGCCCAGCATATCAACGTCATGGAGTCCTGCCTCTTCGCCAATTTCGCGACGGGCGGTTTGTGCTGCAGTTTCGCCTTCTTCAATATGACCTTTAGGAATCGTCCAGCGATCTTTAGCGTCCTGAATCAGCAAAATTTCAATCTCGCCGCCTTTTGCATGACGAAATACAATTCCCCCACTCGTAGGCTCACGCACAATCTCTTGAATCGACGCCTTCGACTTTGGCAAATATTTTTTTATCGCCTCAAAACGACTATTTGGTTTGTTTGGTTTCGGCATCGGCAGATTTCTCCTCGACAAGTGTGCGATACGCCGTACCCAGTACGCCGTTTACAAACTTGCTTGAGTTATCAGAACCAAATGCTTTGGCTAGCTCCACTGCCTCATTAATCACGACTTTTGGTGGTACTTTGTCGCTACGGTGCAGTAATTCGTATAGGCCAAGCCGCAAGATTCCGCGGTCGATTCGAGCAATTTGCTCGATTGGCCATTCTGGAGCAATCGGCTGGATTTTACTGTCTAAGTCGGCAACGGCGGCTACAACCCCCTGCGTCAGATCTTTGACAAATTCGATATCATCGATCGCTGATTCATAGCGCGCAAGGTTGCGGCTCAAGATTTCGTCTAGCGAGACGTTTGAATCTTCTGCTTGCGTACGAAACTCAAATTCGTAAAGCGTTTGCAGTGCAACGATGCGGCCGAGATGACGATTTGATGCCATTACATTGATTCTTTCTTGTTAAATTCCCACTCTTTAAAATACGAAGCTAGGCTTTCTTTTTGCCTGTTTCGTTCTTGGTTGTCTTGACCTTCACAGGCGAGCTGCCGTTTACGCGGCGAGCGAGCTTGAGGACAAGATGGCTGCGACGGAGGCCGGTTTTGCGCGGGCTCGATTGCTTCTTTGGCTGTGCCATCGGTAATGTTCTCCTTTATTCGGTTTTGAAACTTAGTCGTATTATACCGTAAAACTATATTTTGCTCAATATATTGACAAAATCGTCAGATAAGTGTCGAGGTATTGACTTTTTATATTGTTTGTGGTAATATGAGAGTATGATTAATAATGATCACATTCGCAATCCAGCCTACTACGGCACTCAAGATAGCGCAGAGACAGCTCACACTGAAGAGTGGGAGACTTTTAAGAGCCGTCCGCTTCCTCAGCAGGTCGGTATCATAGCAAAACGCTTATTAGAGCTCGCTACTGTCCGAACAAAAGACTACCTTGCCTCTATGTCAACTCGTAAGAAACTAGCCATCGTCGCTCTACCGGCAGCGGCAGGATTCACACTATGGGGAAATACTCCTCATGAAGTAGCGTCCGATACCGCCTACATTCAAGCAGGTGATGGCGGCGTCAGGACAACTTGCGCAGCCACAGAGCAGTTAGCACTTCAAAACGGGCTTGACCCAGAGCGTGGAGATAATTGCGTGTACGCCGGCCAACGAGCCGGACAAGAACTCAGAGAGTCACATCCAGGAAGAGATATTCAGCCCGGTGAGCCCATTATCGTTACACTTTTACAATCTCCTTTCAATCAATTTACCGAAAGTTTCACAGTAAACGCCCATAAAGCGTCCGAGTAGGCTACCACTTTATTGATTATTGCAGAACGACATTAACCAGCCGGCCGGGAATATAAATTATCTTGGTCGGCTGTTTAGCACCTAGATGCTTACCTACATTCTCGTCTTCCAGGGCGAGCGTTTTTATTTCCTCTTCACTCGCATTCGCAGCAACTTCCAGCTTAGCGCGCAGCTTGCCGTTTACTTGCACGATAATTGTTACGGTGTCGCCTACAAGGTATTTTTTATCCCACTTAGGCCAGCTATCACGCTGCACCGTACCCTCAAGACCAAGGGTACCCCATAGCTCATCTGCCATATGGGGCGCGAATGGCGCCACCAAAGCAACAAGGCTAGTAAGGGCAAACTGCCACGATACCGAGCCCGTAAATCCGGCCTTTGCTTTTATGCCGTATAGCGCATTTGTCGCTTCCATCATAGCGGCAATTGCCGTATTGTACTTTTGCTGCTCTAGATCATCGGTAGCCTTGTAAATTGCTGGATGAATAGTTCGCAGTACATCGACATTTTCGTTCGTATCTTTTTTGGCTTCGGTGAATTCCTGCACCAGGTTCCACACGCGGTTCAAGAAGCGGTACGTGCCCGGTACACCCTGCGGATCCCAGCGAGCCCACACCTCAAGTGGCGCCGCAAACATGAGGTAGGTGCGCAGCGCATCAGCACCGTAGCCACTAGAGATAATTTCCAGCGGGTCGATACCGTTGCCCTTGCTTTTACTAAACATCGTGCCATCGCTGGCTGTTACCTTTCCGTTAAAGAGGAACTTCTTAAACGGTTCGGGGGTATCTACCAACCCTTGATGCCAGAAGAATCGCGTAATAAAGCGTGCGTAAATCATGTGTGCCGTTGCATGGTCACCACCGTTATAAAAGTCGATTGGCATCCATTTATTAGCAATAGCGCTATCAAAGATCTTGTCTTCGTTAGTGCCGTCAAAGTAGCGCAGATAGTACCAACTACTACAAATATACGTATCCAGTGTGTCGGTCTCGCGCACGGCCGGCCCGCCACACTCTGGGCACGTCGTTTCTAGCCAATCGGTAGCCCGCGCTAGAGCACTACGGCCATCGCCGCTTGGGGCAAAATCTTCTAGTTCGGGTAGTTCTACCGGCAGCTGATCATCTGGCACCAAAACCGCACCATGTTCCGGGCAGTTTACTATTGGGATCGGCGCGCCCCAGTAGCGCTGGCGACTAACGCTCCAGTCGCGAATTTTGTAAGTAGTTTTAGCCTTACCGCGACCTTCTTGTTCAAGCCAAGCCACAATTTGCTCGCGGGCTTCGCTCGTGCTCATACCATCAAATATACCCGAATTTATCAGTTGACCTTCGCCGTGATACAGTAAATCTTCGCCATTTAGCCACTTTAAAATGTGTGGTAACTCGGCAACGGGCTGCAGCTTTGGCAGTTCGCTGCGCTTTACCCATTCAGGTTCGAAATCTTCGTGCGCTTCGCGGTGGGTTTCTACGGCATCAAGACTATTTAGCTTAAAGCGTAGTACTTTTGTAACAATGTTGCGGTTTACATCTTTATGCTTGGCGTAAAACTTGCTGTTCAACTCTACTGGCATCGCATCGATAAATGTCATATCGGTATAGCCAGTTTCTTCGGTAATTTCGCGGCGCGCTGCTGTTTCTACGGCTTCGCCTTCTTCTATGCCACCCATCACAAAATTGTGCCAGCCAAATTTATTCCACCGAAGCGTTAAAAATGTACCATCATGCGGATGCTCAATAACGCACATTACCACATTACGTTCGGTATTTTCTTTATCTTCACGAGGCGGATTGGCTTGATCCTCAAGCGTTTCGGCCACTACCTGTACAATTGGCAACTCAAACTTTTCGGCAAACTCGTGGTCGCGTTCATCATGTGCCGGTACGCCCATCACAGCGCCAGTGCCGTAACCGCCGAGTACATAATCGGCAATCCATATCTGCACTTTCTCGCCGTTTGCAGGGTTTATTGCGTGGCTACCGGTAAATACCCCTGTCTTTTCTTTACTCTCGCTCTGGCGTTCTACCTCGGACTTTTTAACAGCTGCTTGTATATAGGCATTTACCGCCTCGCGCGTATCGTCAGTTGCAAGCTCGCGCGCGAGCGGGTGCTCTGGCGCTAGCACTAAAAAGGTAGCACCAAACAGCGTGTCGGGCCGGGTAGAAAATACCGTTATCACTTCGTCTCTGGCCTCAATTTGGTACTCAATCTCCGCACCAACGCTTTTACCTATCCAGTTTTTCTGCGCGCTTTTTACTACTTCACTCCAGTCTAGCGCGTCAGTTGCCTCCAGCATTTCATCGGCATATTCGGTTACCTTAAAGAACCACTGTTTTACTTCTTTTTTAGCAACTTCGGGGTCATCGGTACTATCGTGGCGCCAACATTTGCCATCAATGATTTGCTCGTTAGCTAGCACTGTTTGGCATTTGGTGCACCACCACTGCATACGCGCATCTTGGTACGCTAGGTCTCTGCGGTACATTTCGCTAAAAATCCACTGTGTCCACTTATAGTAAATCGGCAGGTGCGTGCTAATTTCTTTGCTCCAGTCGTTACTCCACCCCATGGCCTTATACTGTGTGTGATAACTCGGAATAATTTTGGCCATACTTGCCTGCGGTGATACGCCGCTTTTGATAGCGAAGTTTTCAGCGGGCAACCCAAACGCGTCCCATCCTACTGGATGATAGCTTTCGTAACCCTGCTGGCGCTTATATCGAGCCATTACATCGCTAATTGTGTAATTCATGGCATGGCCAATGTGAATACCCGCTCCGCTAGGGTAGTTAAACATGCTCATAGCAATATATTTTTGCCTATCAGAGTGTAGATCAGCCCTGTATACTTGGGTTTCGTCCCAGATTTGCTGCCATTTCGGCTCGATTTCAGTAGGATTATAGCGCTTCATATCTACTACAGTATAGCAAACCCGCCCCTATTTGCCAGGGGCGGGTTTATATAGAAAAACAAGTATTTTACGCAATTAGATGTACTTATTGGTTACGGCAAGCTCAGAATAGCCAAAAGCGAACTAAGATTGACTATTGAAGTAGTCGGTTTTTGTCTTCATCCAAGATTCACTTTGACGAACTAGTTTGGTGTCTTCTGTTAAGTCGCACAAAATTTTCACGCACTCCTCAAGGTAGATTGTGTTTTGAGAGCCTTTCACCAAAATAACCGCACCCTCTTCAGTTACAGAACGCACAAATTCACCAGCAGTAATGGCATTCGTTGCAACATGAACCTGACAACCCCTTTGACGCGCGGCTGGCGCTAGGTACTTTTCTGAATCGGGACCAACCACCACCACCCAAGAAAGGAGGTTAGGGTCGCATAATTGACCCAATTTCTCGTGCTCTTTCTGGCTTTCGGCACCTAGTTCACGCATATCGCCCAGTACGGCAATACGCTGCGGCACGTTGTCATCATCAAACACATACAAAGTTTGCAAGGCGGCTGCGGCGGCGGCCGGACTAGAATTGTACGTATCATCAATAATAGTCGTGCCACCGATTCCGCGAAGTATATTCATGCGCCCCGGAACAGGCCGAATCAGTGCCGCCCCGACCGCAATTTCCGTGGAAGTAAAGCCTAGTTTTGCCGCTACCGCAACTGCTGCCATAACTGGGCGCAGGCTATGTTCGCCGTACACATGCACTACCGCTTCAAAGCCTTGGGAGAATTCAGGCGTAAAAATAGCACCCTTAAATCCTTCACCGCCAGCCAGAGTTTGCTGTTCAATACGATACTCTGCAGCGGCAGTAGTGCCGTAGGTGCTGAAATTCGGGTTCGTCTCAAAATTGGCAAATCGCCCCTCTACGTCATCGCGATTAATAAGTACAAAACGCGAAAAGTTCGACACGCTCAACTCTTCTTCGGCAACCTTTTCAAGTGTTCCGAAAAATTCCATATGTTCAGGGGTAATCGCCGTTACTACCGCAATATCCGGCACCATATACTTGCCAAACTCAGCAATATCACCAGGCTTATCGGTGCCCAGCTCTTGCACGATCACGTCAACATCTGTGGGCTGCTTGACGCGGAGGTGCGCCGCCCGAAATACGCCCCACCACGCAAATGGACTACGTAAATTGGCAGGAAAATCAATCCCCAAAATAGCCAGTGGAACCGATACTTCGCTATTATGATTGCCCTCATGCATACGTACACGCAGGCGCTGCGAAAGCACTGTTGCAACTGCATGCTTTGTGCTCGTTTTGCCCACACTTCCAGCCACGACAACAAGTTTTACTTCGGGGTGCTGAGTAAAATAACGACGGACATACTTTTGCAGTTTCTTAAGAACATAACGCTTAAACATATACTGTATTGTATCATTGATGCGGCAGCGCGTATGCTCAAATCGTTTTCAGATGAAAAATCTTTTAGCTTGATAAGCTAGTTCGCAAGGAGTAATGTTGTCAGCGCGTCCTTCGCGGTATTTTTCTTGCTCTATACGCCAATCGAAGCGTTATAATAAATGACGGAAGGAGCAGTATGATTGCAAATATTATTTACGCAATAGGTGGATGCATAGAGACTCTGGTAGGAATAAGATTCGTTCTACGATTAATTGGGGCAAATGCTGAAAATGCGTTTGTAAACTGGATCTACATATGGAGTACCCCATTTGTTGCGCCATTTTCAGGGATTTTAGGTCAAGATGCTACGGTCGTAAAAGGTGTAGGCGCCGTAACAACTAGCGTATTCGACTGGGCAGCATTAATCGCACTCGTTGTTATTGGCTTAGTCGTTGGGCTCATTGGTAACGTTTTCGGCCGCCGCAGGGCTTAAAACATTCCTCAGCTACTACCCATAGCCCTCTTGAAATATATTTTCTTCTCGGGTATACTTTTTCAAGTACGCGGGTATAGCTCAGTTGTTAGAGTGCATCCTTGCCAAGGATGAGGCCAGGAGTTAGAGTCTCCTTACCCGCACCA
>JAPUET010000007.1 GCA_027492465.1 Candidatus Saccharimonadota bacterium
GGTGCATGGCTAGAATAGTTCATATATCAGTACGATCTAGATATGGTGCTCTTTGAAATTTTGCCCGAGAGTATAGGCCCTTGGATGGGCATCTCATTAAACTCTACGGTCACGCGTACCTATGCGCAGGTTTCTCGGCGCAGCGATTATACACAACCCTCACCAATGCCAGTTTACGCTGGCAGCACTCCTCCTAGTGGGGGGTGGCCAATCTAGCCTTAATCCACTAGCCCTAACGCCATGCTCCCGCGTGTTTTACACCAGCACTCTGACCGACAAGATTCGCGATGGTACTCGAAAGGGCCACTGCTTTGGTGTGAAGGACGGCTTGTCCGGCTGTTACCGAATATTGTGCGGTGAGCGGTGAGGCGAGAGAGGTGCCAGATCCTTTCGGGTTGATTTCGGTGCCATTTGGGTTCAGGCTGGTCGCGCTGGCCATAGCGGCATGTGTTGAATAGACAATTGGAGTGGAGTTACCGACGCTGGTTGGCGGAAAAATGTACGGATAGGGGAATGTTGTGGTCGGTGCGGAGGCCCAGTGAAAGACGTTTCCATCCATGACGACACCGTACGCACTCAATAATTGATTGGTGCCGCCACTCTGAACTTGTTGGTCGTCGATACAAAAAATCGCGTACGCGTTGGATGGTGTGCTCGCCACGATATTATTATGGATAGCGATATCGTTGATTTGCCAAGTCATGTAGGTGGTGTACATGGAGTTACCGAGCGGATAACGACCATCAAGCCCATAGGAGGTGTTGGCGGGGCGACGAGACTCCTGATAGACCGCGAGTGGGCGACGATCGCCATTCCCGAGGTTAGAGGTATCGGGCGTCAACCGTTGTACCAGCGAGCCACAGTTCACGACTGTGTTATTCCAGACTTCCATGTTGTCGGTGTTGTTCACCTTGATCGCTTCGGACGGACAGTCTACGAAGAGGTTGTTGGCACAAATACCCGTGCCACTAATTTCAAAAAAGGCGCAGGTGTCTTTGAGGCGCAAGAAGTCATTGCTATATACCTTCATGTCGTACACCGACATATCGAACCACATACCCTTACACTTACTGTCGCGCAAGATACTGTTACGCAAGGTTACGTGCTGCGACTGGGTGACTTTGATACACCCAGAGTCGGGGCTGGAGTTGAAGTTTTCGGTGTTGCAATATTCAATTAACACATTATCAAACATAAGATTATCTGAACGGTAACCTCCCATTGCCCGATAGCCCGAGCGCCGCACCGTCACATGGCTAACAATATTACCGTGACATTGGTTGGAGGTGAAACTGATTCCTGACGTGTCCTCGATAACAACATTTTCCAGCGTACTATTTGTCGTATTATTATTGCCATCAAAGCGTAGCACGGCGTACTGGGGTAATGCGTTACCGTAGCGGCGAATACCGATACCGCGAATCGTCAAGTTGGTATAGCCTTGCCCGAGGTTAAGGAAATTATGCAGATCGGTGACGTTCACTGTTTTACTATTTGGATTTGTACCAATATATAAACGTGTCGGCGTAAAAATCTTATTACCGGCAGTGGTGCCGTCAACGAAAAAGGTACCAGTCGTACATTCGCCGAGTGAACCGACCTGGGTGAGTGGTGTGCCGTCAACAAAGACTTGCTCTGGAAACGGCGCACACGGGTAATTATCATTAATCCACTTCCAGCCGGGATCCGTACCGTCGTTAGCGCCACTGGTAGCTGTCGGACTGTGGTCGAATTGCTTTGTCCAGGAAATGTACCAGGTGCTGCCAGACTGCGTCCAGCCAGTTTTTATGCTTGAACCATCAAACCAGACAGCTTCACCGGGATAGTTTTGGAGCGTTAAGTTATTTTTATACACAGCAATGCCGATTGCCGAGGTATGGTTACTGTTGCCCTCGTGGTAGATGCCTGCACGTACCACAATAGTTTTGCCGGCCACCGCAGCAGTAACTGCCTTTGCAAGAGTGGCGTACGGTGAACCACTTGTTCCGGTACCGGAAGTGTCATTGCCAGTAGTAGCAACATAGATAGCATCCCCCGGAACACTATAGGACGCAGCTCCAATCGGAAGTGATCCTGCGTTGGCAGTCGGGTTGACCCCCGTGTTTACATCCACCTGGGTTGATCGGAACAGTCGTCGGGCTCCAATACTCATATATCTATAGAGTATACTTGAAAGACTGTTATTAACATAATTATTACTCGTAGTGGCGCATATAGGTATACTGATGCTTTCAAATTTCAATAGCAGATTCATCGCACACTCAATTGGCACTCGTATTGCACGAGTGCCAATTTTTTGCTATACTTTAGGTTATGACCGATCGTCAAAAAGCCATTTTGGCTGCTATTGTTGAGCAGTACGCCGAAATTGCCGCACCAGTGGGAAGTGTAACGCTTGCCAAACTGTTTGGCGTGTCCAGCGCGACAATCCGTAGCGAAATGGCCCGACTTGAAGAGATGGGTTACATCATTGCTCCCCATACAAGTGCAGGACGTATTCCTACCGACAAAGGATACCGCGTGTATGTAAATGGCATCACCGATGCTGCGATGAGTGAACTGCCGAGTGGATTGGATCGTAGTGCGAGAACGATCGAAGCACACGTTAATTCCCAGGGCAACAAAGGTGACCGTGCCATTCGGAGCGCCGTCGACAGCTTGGTGGAGCTAACGGGCAATATGGGGTTTGCGACAATTGGTCGCGAACTGTATACAAATGGGATTAGCCGGTTGTTCAGCCAGCCCGAGTACGTGAGCGGCCAGCATATTCAGTCAGTAGCCCGACTGATCGACAATATCGAGCCATGGCTACGCGAGGCTGCGCCTAATGAGCCGCTTAACGTCTTTATTGGCAGTGAAAACCCTATCGGCAAGAGCAGCGGCGCCACACTTATTATTAGTAAATTCCGTTCACCATTTAGCGACGCCAGCTATATCGGGGTCATTGGTCCAACGCGCCAAAATTACGCCCGAACAATGCACCTGGTGCGTCGCGCCGGAACTATGTTAGAGGAGAACTTATGACAAAAACAACCAAACCTGACCCTCGTGATGGCCAAATTGTTGAATTAACAGCCGATTTACAGCGCCTCCGCGCCGATTTTGAAAATTACCGAAAACGCATTGAAGCGGAAAAGCAAACTGCACGGACCGACGGCGAAACACGTGCAATTATGAAGCTCCTGCCTGTCATCGATACAATCGAGCGTGCCGTGGCTCATATTCCAAGCGATATCGTCGAACACCCATGGGCAAAGGGTGTAGCCGGACTTGTGAAACAGCTTGAAACCACGCTTGCGGGGCTGAATCTTCAAAGAATTGATGCCAGCGCTAATCAGCCATTCAACCCCGAGCTGCATCAGGCGGTCCAATTCGACGACGCAGCCGAGGGGGACAACGAGGTGATTGCCGAAGAGCTACAGCCTGGTTATCTGCTCAATGGATCACCGATTCGTCACTCCATGGTAAAAGTAACGCGTAAATAATACCTCTCCGATTTGGCGCTGTTTTTTATGTGGCACGAAATCTCGAGTTTTTCCTAAATGGTATTCTATAAGCTTCCTGCTAATGGTATAATCATAAACAACATAGGGTAATAAGGCATGAAAGAGTAAGGTAATGACGCGTTTACCAATACCAGGATCGGATTCGGGAAGCTGGGGGCAGATTCTCAATGATTATCTATCGCAGGCACATAAATTAGATGGCACACTAAAGGACGGTATTGTCACTGATAATACGATCAGTGCTGGAACGATTGACGAAACTAAACTTTCGTCAGGAGTGCAATCAAAGCTTAATGCTATTGCTGGTGCGACCGGAGCCACAGGTCCCCAAGGCCCTGCGGGTGCTAGCGGTAGTGCTGGTGGCCAAGGTGCAACCGGGGCTGCCGGTCCGCAAGGTGCGGCTGGAGCTGTCGGAGCGACGGGCCCACAAGGTCCTGGGGGTACAACTGGTGGTCAAGGCGCAACTGGTGCCACGGGTCCTACAGGGGGTGTCGGAGCCGCCGGTCCAGCTGGTGCAACCGGTGCTACGGGACCTGCTGGTGCAGATGGTACGTCGGTTACGATCGCGGGGAGCGTGGCTAATGCCGCCGCTCTTCCTACTGGCCTGGGTCCATCTGATGCAGGTGACGGGTATATTACCCAGGATGATGGTCACCTCCATGTTTGGTCTGGCTCTTCGTTTAGTGATGTCGGAACGGTCCGCGGTCCACAAGGACCAACTGGTCCTGCTGGGGCGACTGGTACGCAAGGGGCAACTGGTGCAATGGGAGCTACTGGGGCTGCCGGAGGCGCTGGAACTGCTGGTCCAGCCGGCGCGACTGGCGCGACTGGCCCGCAGGGTGCAACCGGACCCACGGGTACTGCCGGGACTACAGGGGCTACGGGTGCCACTGGTACCGCTGGAGCGGTAGGGGCTACCGGCGCAACGGGTCCAAATAGCGCGACCGATCTTGGCTCAAGTCGCACCGCTACAACAGTTACCATTACTTCTTCAACAGGGCTCAGTACAACACTCGCTACTGCCGATGCAACAAATGCTGGCGTACTTGTGGCGACCGACAAAGTTAAATTGAATAATTTAAGTGGTACTAACAGTGGTGATCAAACGATCACTCTCACCGGAGATGTAACCGGTAGCGGTACTGGTAGCTTTGCGGCAACAATCGGCTCGAGCGCCGTTACAAACGCTAAGCTTGCCAACATGGCAGCGAATACAATCAAAGGCAATAATACCGGCTCAGCTGCAGCCCCAGTTGACCTGACTGTCGCGCAGACCAAGACGCTGCTCGCCATGACGCAGAGCGACGTCAGCGGTAACGTACCGGTATCCAAGCTGAACTCTGGCACGAACGCCTCGGCTACGACTTATTGGCGCGGGGATGGTGCCTGGATTGACCCGCCAGGGGTAGACCTCTACATTCCATTCTCGATTTCGGGCGCAGCCTACGTAACAGCTGGCCAGGGTCGTGTGTATATCGAATCTTCACGTACGATTACTCGTGTCCGTGCCAGCGTAGGTACGGCACCGACTGGCGCAAGTCTTATTGTTGACGTTCTCAAGAACGGTACTTCTATCTATAGTGGTACTCCTGCCAACCGTCCAACGATTGCGGCTGGCAGCTATACGGCACTTGGCGGTACGCCAACAACTACGACATTCGTCAGTGGTGATTACATCACAGTCAGTGTCGTGCAGATTGGCTCTGGCGTGGCTGGGTCGGATTTGACGGTAAGCATAAGGTTGCAGTAGTCTTATGACAATATTCCGCAATAATGCCAATGGGGGGACTCATGGTGTGGCGGTAAGTTATACAGCCAGCGGGGGTGCTGTTTCGGGAGACGATTGGGACTTTATAGCGATCGGCGCAAACGGCAGTATTACTTATGCGAATAGTCCTGCGCGCGGACCCTTGTCTTATAAAATGACCGTGGGTGCGACGGTAACCGATGTGAAAGTTGAATGGCAGAACTTTCAGCCTTCAACCACCGTTTACGTACGTTTTTATGTGTATCTACCTACGCTACCCTCAGCGTCTTTTCGTTTCTTAGAACTATCTGACGGCACACAAGTGGTATGGAGTTTTGGTGTTCGTGCTGATGGGCGATTGAGTATTCGCGATACAGCATCTGCCTCAATGGGTATCTCGACCAGTGCGCTCCCCGTGGGCCGCTGGCTTCGGTTAGAAGCGATGGTTGTCTCGCATGCTACAACTGGTTCTTCGGTAGTGAAAATATTTACCGAGGCTGATTCGCCCTACCCGGCCGAAGCACTAACGTCAACGAGCACATTTAACACAGCCCCAAATGGTACGGGTATTTCTATTGCGCGGTTTGGCATTGTCGGGTCGGCCGGTGCTAATTATACGTATTATCTTGATGATATTACCGTTTCGAATGAAGGCTGGGCCGGTCCGGCAGACCCCGAACTTGCGGGGCCGCTTGAATTGGCAAATACTGCCGATTTCGGCTCAGATGGTACATCTTTGACAATGGCAAATAGCGGTAACGCTTCGAATCGATTCTTTCAGGCATCCTCTTCGCCGTGGCAAGTCAGTTTTTCGAGTGTCCAAAAAGCGCATGGAACGCTCTCCTACCTATTTCAGCCAGTGAGTGGCCAGGAGGAGATTATCAGGTGGCGCAATCTTCATACGAACGCGGCTGCCATGCGTTTCTATCTTTACCTAACTGCTATTCCAGGTGAAATTATCACATTCGGACAGTTTACAACCGGATCGGGCGGCTTTGTGCAGCTTGCGTGGTTTGCAGTGAATTACAACGGAAGACCTTGCGTGCTTGATTCAACGGGTTCTGTTATTTGGCAGGCTGCTACACCGCTATCGGTCAATACATGGTATCGTATTGAGCTGTTTGCGAGTCTTGGCGGCACCGCAACAAGCGGTACTATTCAAGCGGCATATTATCTTTTGGACAGTCCCACTGCAATTGATACTTTTACCACTTCGTCTGCAAACCTGGGGACCGACCCAATTGCATGGGCGCGATTTGGCAAAATTGGCGCCACGCCGTACACAGCACCATTTTATATCGATGATGTTGGAGTGGTGCAGAACGCCAGTGGCTTTACGGGACCGTATACTGGTCTGCCAGCACAACCCCCAGCGCTTCTTGGTGTCATTCCGCACCTTGGCTGGGGGAGAGAAGTGTGACGCTAGGGCGACGGCTTCAACGAGTTGCTGGCGCTACACTTGAGCGAGAGCTACTGGTTGGCGGGACTTATGTACCAGGAGTAAATACAACCGGTCCCGTGGGTACGCTCACCGACATGTATGCTACTGCCGGTGCTACTTTAACCACCGCTAAAGGACTTGGCGCTGGGTATGTAACGCTGCCTGCTGGCACATATGAAAATATGCGGATTTGGGCGCAGGTACGATGGTCTGGAAATGTTACGCTTCGTAACTGCGAGATAGTAGGACCTGACCCAACCGCTCCACCCACCCAGAGTGCTGGAGAGATGTATGGATTGCTGCGTAACTTTAATGCAGCTTCCTCACATGCCACATTTATCGACTGTCGACTGACTGCTGCTCCTTGGAATGTTCATTCTGCAGGACGACCCCTCGCCAGTGGAGAGACCCGGACATATGACCCAAGAAATGCTGGCCTGCATGGCGGTAATATATCGTTGATTCGCTGCGAAATTACCGGCGTGCAAGACGGTGTTAACTATGTTCAGAACGGCTGGATTGTCGGTACGTCTAGCTCTTCTTGTTTGATTGATCGTTGTTGGATACACGGCTTACCGTACCAGAATGATTGGACGGGACCGGGCTCGCCATCGAATCATCAGACCCATAATGACTGTTTCCAGCCAAGTAACGGCAAGAATATCACTATCAAACACTCAATGCTGGGCGGCTGGCGCGAACAAGCCGGCTATGACCCATGGCCGGGCGGTGCCAATACTGGCGATGATGCATTTTCGTCCATCCTGCAGTTACAGCAAGAAGTAGATGACACTGAGGCTAATCGAATCGAAAACGTAACAATTCAAGAGAACTGGATATACGGCGGACAGTACGGCATAAATATGGCGTACAAGATAAGTCGGCCCGGCCAGACGTTTACTAGCTTTACGGTGACGGGAAATCGGTTTGTGCAGCGACCTTCAGGGGTACGGTGGGGCTCGTCTCTAAATGACCCATATAGACAGCCACCTGTCAGTGGAAATAATTTCAATAAATCGCCGAGTGCGGCGCCAACACTTGCGGGTAATGTGGTGGTATCGCCTACCGATATGTTTACGAGTATGGGTGCCGTTTCTATCAATAACGGAGGAGACCAATCGTAGATGAGTATTGCAGCGCGGCGTTTAGTGAGAGGGGTTTCGGAGGCATGGACGCCGGCTGTGTTGTGGGCGCAAGCGGCGGCACAACAACGCCCAACTGGTTCGGAATATGTGCGCTACGAAGACCTCTATACATCGGGCAACACGCTTCAGCAAGTCATCAATAAGGTGACGGTAGACGGGAATGGCAAAGCTCGCATACTCACTCTCCCTGAAGGCGTATTTACGGTGAGCGGTACTATTGGTACGTCGCCTGCCTCTGCGAGCGTGTGGATTGGCACTTCTGGGAATGGCGGTTCGGGGTGCCGAGGAATTGTTGGGTCGGGTCGAGGGACGATTATTCGACTGTCGGCCGACACAACGACGGCGGATGCAAATAAAATTTACGGAAACATTATTCGTATCGACGGCGCGGCTGACGCACGCTTTTCCAACTTTCAGCTCCAGGCCGAAGCACAGACTGATGGCAGCGGCAACAAGACATACGGTTCTGGTATTATGCTGCGCGAGTGCAATGGCGCCGAACTCTCATGGCTGTATCTGCGTGGTGCATCACCCGGATTTGCTAATTATCCTCCTGGTGAAACCTTTGGTATCAATGTCTATAGGTCAGACAATGTGGTGATTCGCGATACAGAGATAGACGGACGTGACCTGAGCGGTGTCCGTCAATGCGCTAGTTCGTTTGGTTGGAACGGTTCCGGCACCTATCCAAATATTACATTTGCACAAAATGCAAAAGTACTTCGCACCTATTGTCACCATGGTCTCGCTGGGATGCCAACATTTTGGGAAACGCAGACTATTTATACCGAAGATTTATGGTCGTTTAGTACAGCCAGTGCGAGCGGTAATTTATCGGGCCACTGTATCAATCATGAACAGTGCAAAGGGCCGGTCACTCATGTCCGTCCGCGGATGTTTGTGTTTAATGCCCAATCGGCAAGTACAGCACCACCTTATCCGTTACCAAATGACACGCGTACCACCAATAGCGGGTTTCATTTCTCTTTGTTTACAACAATCGATGATATTGGGGCAACTACCACCATCATTGAGCCGGTTTGGGATAAGGCATATACCGGCTCGGGCCTGATTATTATGGCGGGGTACGACGGCTACAATGGCGGAGGCACTGGTGGTACGAGCGCGCTTGTGACCGCCCCGACGATTGTCAAAAATGGCGTGACGCTACAGGTATACAATCATCCAACAAGTGGGTGGAATACCGCCGACCCGACGACACGATTCGCGTGGTTGCACTAGGGAGAAATGGTGTGAAATATAGCAGTAACAGGGTCTACGCCAACCACGAACAGGAGAAAGAACATGTCTATTAGTGCAAGAAGGTTATCTCGAGCTACGGTGCCTGAAGTAGATGATTTCATTCTTGGCGTCACGATTCCGGTGCCGAGTGTGAATGTCGGCGTATATAGTGGTGTGGCACGTACAGCCTATAGCGGCCCGACAACAATTACGACGAATGGCACTACTATTCGGGACCAGAACATCTCGCAGTACATTACAATTAATGCCGCTAACGTGACATTCATCAATTGCTATTTTTCGGCGGGCGGTTTGAATACACCTGGTGGTATGGCGCAGTGTTCGGGCGCAAATTGCAGCAACATTCAGTTTTATCGCTGTACGTTCAGTCCTAGTACGTACAGTTATTCGCGCGATGCAGTATATGGACATGACTATACGGTCGAACGCTGTCATATTGAGCATACGGTCGATGGCTGTGCAGTAGCGAATCAATATGCTGCGCCGTCTAACGTTCATATTCTTGGCAACTGGATTGGTAATCTGGCCTGGTTTGCAGATGACGGCGGTATTCACGATGACGGAACACACAATGACGGCGTCCAGGTACACAGTGGCACCAATATCCACATCCGCGGCAACGCATTCTATGGCTACAAGTTTAATGCGCTCGGCACACCCGAACCTGCCGCGCCGCAAATCGGGCAGATATTGATGGCGAAAACCGAAGCGTATTATCACGTGGGCGATGTGCACTTCAATAGCAACTTCATATGGGGTGGGGATAATGGTGTCAAGACGTCGTCGAAGTGTTCTATTCATAACTCCTCAGATGCTGCGTTCGACCTGGAGTGCCGCAACAATACGTGGATGGACGACAACCAGCGCGACTACGGCTTTACCTGGAAGTTCTATCTTATCCGCACCGATAACCTAATGACCATTAACGGGCGCGGCCCTTTTACAACGTCGCCCGGGTCAGCAACTTACGACCTTGATGGCAACAAATGGTCCGTTACCTCGTCCGATGTCAGTCCGGCTCGGCGCGGCCAGCCGGTGTTTATTCGGGCAGATGCAGCAACTTAACATTGCTGTTATAGAAAATCTACTGGTAGCGACAAATAGTTTCTTGACACCTTTTCTCTGCCCCTTTATACTTAAGCGCAATAGTAGTAAGTGAGGGGTCTTCTGTGCTTGGTGATGATGTAGAGGTGAGTATAGCGGCGGCAGACGATACCGCACTTTCTAACCCTCAGAACAACCAGGTTCTCACCTATAACGGTACCACGGCTAAGTGGGTGAATGCCACAAATCCTTCGGCGCCTGTGTCGAGTGTGGCGGGCAAGACTGGCGTAGTAACACTGGCAAAAGCAGATGTAGGTCTTGGTAGCGTTGATAACACAAGCGATGCAAACAAGCCGGTATCTACGGCCACTCAAACGGCATTAAACGCTAAAGCGGCAAACACAGTCACTGTTACTGGCGCTACTTCACTGACAGGCGGCGGTGATTTATCGGCTAATAGAACTATCGCTCTCGTTAACGACTCCGCAAGTCCAGGGGCAAGTCGGTATTATGGTACTAATGCCGGTGGCACAAAAGGATACTTTGCCTTGCCGAGTGGGGGCGGCTCTAGTGTCGGGTTTGGCTATATATTTCTCGATGACATGGCTGGTGCAAGTGATGATGACAAGCTAACGGCCGCGATAGACCTACAGAAAAATACTGCCGGCATGCCACCAATTGTGCTCGGTGCTCGTAATCATTCGTTTAATCAGACACGCCCACTCTATTCCGGCCTCAAACTTATCGGTCAGTCAACTGGACCAAAGAACCTCGAGCAAAGTCCTAACTTTGTGACTTCGCGTATTACCCTAGGAAGTAGCGTCTCGTCGGGCGCGTCCAGTTGGTGGGTGACACCGGGTGGTAACCTGTTCGACATCTATATGGGGGATTTCGCCGTGCAGGGTAATGCTGGGTCGAGTGTGCACCAGTTTATTGATGTGACGAGCGGCTCGCTCTACGCCTGTCAATTCCATAGTCTGGCCTTCAATTTCATGCGTAGCGTGTTTGGCCGCAAAGACCGTAAGTGCCTCATGACGCAAGTAGTATTTTCGGGACATTGGACGGCAAATAATCTGTGGGATACCCAGTTTTTCCTTGGCGGTGCAGATTGTCAGCTGTGGGTAGGCGGCTACATTAATATCGGGCCATCATCCTCATCATTACAGACGGGTACGTATGCTGACAACGATTATCAGATAGTCTTTGACAACCTTACCAAGACAGATATTGGCTATATCTTCACCTCTTCGTTAAATGGATGGAGGGGTCTCAAAGTGACGGGCAACAATGGGCATGGACTGCGATTTTTCGGTGGGACGTACGAGGGCTACAAATCTTCGAATGACAACTTAGCTGCTCCAGGGACAGTTATCCGTCTCGAGGGCGGCTCAGGGGCATTCTTCGGGCCAAGCGTGGGGCAAGCGATGCAAAACCCTGACGGGGCCGAAGGTGGGCCAATACACATGACCGGTGGTGAATGGTCGTTTTATTCACCGAATTTTTATCGCTCGCCGATGGCGGATAGCCAGCCGTGTATTTACCATACGGGCGGCAGACTGCTTGTGATGGGTGCGACACGGCACGAGGGTGAGGCATGGACGATACGACCGCGCTACCAGACTACTCGAAGTGGCCCGAACTCATCAGAAGACTCATTCTACTGCCCCGATATGTCGATGGTAAGTGTATAGCATAAGGCTTGATTGACTCTTCAAGCATAAGTAGTTAAACTAGCACCAATAGGGGTATTATGAGGGGAGTATACGAGTGCTCGGTGATGATATAGAAGTAAGTATTGCGGCAGCCGATGATGTTATGTTATCGAGTCCGCAAAATAATCAAGTATTAAGCTACAATTCGAGTACAAGTAAGTGGGTAAATGCGGCCGCTGGCGGGGCATTGACTGTCAAAGATGAGGGTACAACGCTCACAACTGCAGCAACCAGTCTTAACTTTGTCGGTTCAACTATTACCGCAACCAACTCAAGTGGCGAAGTAACAATCTCGGTTTCTAGCGGTTCAGGACGCTTGGGTGAAGTAGAGGTCGCTTCATTTAGTGGTGCAACGTATTCCGATAAATTCCGTAATGCGCTTGCTGCTGTTGGTGCGATGAACCCGAAGCCGGCTTTAGTGTTGACTCCTGGCGCTACAATTGATGCTGGTTCAACACCATTTCTTATCCCTGCTGGCGTGTCACTTGTTGGGGGCGCTGCTGTGCAGACAGAATTCGGTCATAATTGCCCAATCTATGCTCGGGCAACTGGCGGTACGGCCGTATTTCAGACATCGCCGCGAGGCACTAATGAGAATGGCACTAAAGGTTGGAGTATGAGTAACATTGCATTTGAGGGGCTCACCTCTATTTCGCTATTCGCTGATAATCCAATGGATTCATCTGGTTCTATATGGGCTTATAATTCGCTGCATAACGTTTGCGTCGATCAGTTCAATCATGTTTATTGGGGGCCAATGCTTGGAACGACTATCACTGGTACGACCTACTATAATAATATGACGAATACTGCTTGGTATATTGTTGGTTCAGATAATACCTTATGGACAGACGGTGGGTTCTTTGAAATGAATGCTTGGAGTGCCACTACCTACGCAAGCAAAGCAGCGCTACCAGCAATGGTTCGACTCGGAACGCTGTCTAAAACGACAATTGGTCCAATGTATATAACTGGTTCACCAACAACCGTACTGCAACTCAATGGAGGGTCTGGTGGAATCGCGCTTGATAACCTAACAATTGAAGGCAGGCCTGCGGCGGGGTCGGGACCAAATTATATGTGGTGTGCCGGCGAACTGATTCGTTTAACTGGCGGTTCGGCCATTTTACGTAACAAATGGTACGGCTATGCCATGAAAGATCCGAGCGCAACCGGACGTGCTTCCGAGGGCTATATACATATTACAGGCGGTAATCATTTGATCGATGGCGGTTGCGTGCAGGTTTATACAGATCAGGCCTCTTCGCCTCCGCCCTTTGTGCGTATCACTGGTGGTTCCGTCATTATCCGCAACATCACGCGCGGCTCCAACACTACTCAAAAGCCGGTTGTTCTAACTACGAACGCATCATTTGTTGACGCTGACTCAACGGTCACCGTCACTATCGGCTAAAATGCAATAAAAAATAAAACTAGCACTCTTGACATGAGAGTGCTAGTTTATTTATAATGGGGGTATTGGCACTCAGTACGAGAGAGTGCCAGGATAGTATCCAAACTTTTATACATAACGAAAGGAATAGATTATGGGAAAAATTATAGGTATTGACCTTGGTACAACTAACTCAGCGTTTGCCTACCTAGTAGCCGGTAAGCCTGAGGTGATTGCCAATGCCGAAGGCAATCGTACGACACCAAGCGTTGTTGCGATCAACAAGTCAGGCGAGCGCTTAGTTGGGCAAGTTGCTCAGCGCCAGCGAGTTACAAATCCAAAAAACACAATTTACGGCGTAAAGCGCCTTATCGGCCGCAAATGGGATGATAAAGAAGTTCAAAAAGATCTAGACATCATGCCATACGAAATCGTCAAGCATAAAAGCGGCGTGGGCGTGAAGATGGATGGCAAGGAATATACGCCAGAAGAAGTATCTGCAATGATCCTTTCAAAAATCAAAGCCGATGCTGAAAGCTTTTTGGGCGAAAAAGTCACTGAAGCCGTCATTACTGTCCCAGCCTACTTTGACGATAGTCAGCGCCAGGCCACAAAAGACGCTGGCAAGATTGCCGGCCTTGAGGTTAAGCGTATTATTAATGAGCCGACAGCGGCAGCACTTGCCTACGGACTGGAAAAAGGCAAAGAAGAAAAGATCGTTGTATTCGACCTTGGTGGCGGAACCTTCGATGTGTCGGTGCTAGAGCTCGGTGACGGGGTATTTGAAGTTAAGTCGACAAATGGCGACACCCACCTTGGTGGCGAAGACTTCGACAACGCAATCGTTAACTACTTCCTCGATGAATTCAAAAAGACTGACGGTATCGATCTTCGTAAAGATAACGCCGCCATGCAACGTCTTAAAGACGAAGCAGAAAAAGCTAAAAAAGAGCTTTCAACTACTACCGAATACGAAGTGAACATTCCATTCATTACGGCCGACGCCGATGGTCCAAAACACTTCGAGCTAAAACTTACTCGCGCAAAGCTTGAAGATCTCGTCAAGCCGCTCCTTGATCGTCTCGATGGTCCAGTTGAAAAGGCCCTCAAAGACGCCAAACTTACAAAGGCCGACATTAACGAGGTTGTGCTTGTGGGCGGTATGACCCGTATGCCGAGCGTAGTCGATCGTGTCAAAAAACTATTCGGTAAAGATCCAATGCAAGGCGTGAACCCGGACGAAGTGGTTGCCGTAGGTGCCGCGATTCAGGGTGGTGTGCTGGCAGGTGATGTTAAAGACGTGTTGCTCCTTGACGTAACGCCACTAAGCCTTGGTATTGAAACCATGGGGAGCGTAACGACTAAGTTGATTGAGCGCAATACAACCGTTCCTACCTCTAAGAGCGAAACATTCTCGACGGCAAGCGACAATCAGCCACAAGTAGAAATTCATGTGCTACAGGGTGAGCGTGAGTTTGCTCAAGACAACAAGAGTCTTGGCCGCTTTGTGCTTGATGGCATTGCGCCAGCTCCTCGCGGTGTACCGCAGATCGAAGTCACCTTTAATATCGATGCTAACGGCCTTTTGAACGTAACCGCGAAAGATAAGGGAACGGGCAAAGAGCAGTCAATCACTATTCAGGAATCGGGCAATATGTCTAAGGAAGACATTGAAAAAGCTCAAAAAGATGCTGAAGCGCACGCCGATGAAGATAAGAAAAAGCGTGAGGCAATCGATGCCAAGAATGGTTTAGAAAACGCGATCTACCAAGCAAAAAAGATGCCCGATGAATTCAAGGACAAGATTTCCGACGATGACAAAAAGGCAATCGAGGACGCCGTAGCAGAAGCAGAAAAGCACAAAGACTCAGACGACAAAGATGAACTTGAAGCAGCCGCAAAGGCGCTCAACGACGCCATCATGCCAATCGGTGCAAAGATGTACCAGCAGGCTGCCGAAGCGGAAAAATCTGAAGAAGGCGATTCTGCCGATGCGAAAGATGAAGCTGTTGAAGGCGAAGTCGTCGATGACACAAAAGAGAAAAAGGGCAAGAAAAAGTAGCGCTCGCATTATTCTCAAAGACACTCGCGTTCCGGTGCGAGTGTCTTTGATTTAGATACTTTTAAGGCGTATAATAGAATATACAATATAAGACCCAAAGGAGGTGTTGTAATGGATGGTGGATTAGGAATCATAGGGTGGATCGTGCTCGGCGGTTTGGCTGGCTGGGTTGCTTCAATGTTCGCAGGAACAAATGCGCGCCAGGGCCTACTAGGTAACATCATTGCCGGTATTATCGGCGGTGTTGTTGGCGGCTGGGTCTTTGGACTCTTTGGTGGCGCAGGTGTCACCGGCTTCAATTTCTGGAGCTTCTTCGTAGCAGTGGTGGGCGCGGTGATCGTGCTTTTCATCTGGAAAGCAATTTCAGGTCGTAGCGCAAAATAATTTCTAGCCCGTTGTACATAAAAGAACCCTTCTACGTAAATAGAGGGTTCTTTTTGCGTATACAGGCGCTATAATAGAGTAAACATGAGTGGATTTACCCGACGACTTCAGGTGGCCGTACCAGATGCTGCACCGGCGGAAACGCAACTGGGCGGACTGTATGGTCGTACCATCACTCTCAATCAACATACTATCTCGGATCTGCCAGCACAGACGACCGCCGGTACGTCGCGATTTGCCTACAAAGTTCAGCAATCCGCCGACAATGTACGGCTTGTCTATACCAACTGGTATAACTCAAGCTATAAAGCAACCCAGTACTGTACGGATTACGCGAACGCAGCAACTATCACGGTGCAGGCGCTCGTGTTTCCGCCCGGCTCCAGTACCGGCGTTCCTGTTACTGTTGGAGGCAGCACCTCATGGACGATTGCTGGCGGCAACTGGGTGCAAACCGACCCAATTGCGATTAGCGTAACGGCTGGCCAGAGCTTTGATGTGCAGACGTATGTGAGCGGCACGCAGTGGTACCCAACACTAATCAGTGGGGGCGGTTTTGTGGCTAGCAACCAAGCGACGAGTGGCTCGAGCAAGCTCGGGAGTTCGAGTAACGTTCTCTATACTCCGGCGATTGTCACTGGTAAACGAACCGCTCCCGCGGTGGTCGTTATGGGTGACTCAATCGCCTATAACTCCGCGCAGGGTGTATCGCTTGGGTACCTTGAAAAAGGTCTGGATGGCCATTATGGACTAATCAATACCTCAAGCCCGGGCGATCGATTGTACTGGTACTTAGGTGGCAGGCGCACTTATAGCCAGTTTGCCGATAACGCTGCCACAACCGCAATTGTTGAATATTGTCGCAACGACCTTGGGGATGGCCGGACTGTTGCTCAAATGCAGGCGAACCTCATTACGCTTTGGACGACGCGCAAGAACGCTGGGCAGCGGGTAATTCAAACCACTATTACACCCCATACCACCAGCACCGATAGCTGGACGACAACAGGCAACCAAACGGTAGCAAACGCGTCGGTAGAAACCAACCGGGTGAACCTAAATACCTGGATTCGTGGCGGTGCGCCAATGGTGTCAGGGGGTGCGGTAGCCGTGGGTACGAGTGGCGCATTGCTCGCTGGCCAAGCTGGTCATCCGCTCTATGGCTACTGGGAAATTACCGATAACGTCGAAACGGCCCGGAACTCTGGCATTTGGAAGGCAAATTATACCACCGATGGGCTCCACCCAAGCACCACCGGTATTACAGCGGCAGCAACCGGCGTTGACTACGCCATGGTTGCGTAGTTTGTATCGATAGAAATAAGCTCGATATCAAAGACAAGATCGCTGTTTGGCGGAATATTTTTTGCCGCTCGCACTGAGCCATACCCCTTTGCCGAGGGAATAATTAGTCGACGCATGCCGCCAACTTTCATACCTGGAACACCTTCGCCCCAGCCGGCAATAACTTGATTTAGTCCAAAGGTGATTGCCTCACCACTATCGTGGCTGCTTTGGAAAATGATACCGTTTTTACATAGCGCTCCAGTATAGTGAACGGTTACAACGTCACCCGGTTTCACTTCTTGTCCGTTTCCGGCCGTAATATCAATCGTTTGTAGCTCTGTAACAGCATCTATTGGCTCAAAATCGAGCAACTTTGTTCCTTCATATTTCATATATCCTAGTATACACACTTTGGGAGGCCAGTGCTTACTCTATAAACCCCTTGTGCTTAGACTGGTAAACGAGTACCATAAAAGAAGTATGGATTTATCTGAAGAAATAAAAAAGATTATTAAGGGCGACGTTGACACAACAGACGAAACCCGCGAGTTTTACAGTCATGATGCCAGTCTTTTTGAGCTAAAACCTCAGATGGTGATGTTTCCAAAAGACGGCGAAGATATCAAAGCGGTTGTACGATTTGCTGCCGAACATAAAAAAGACCTCCCAAATCTCAGCGTAACCGCACGATCGCGCGGTACCGATATGTCGGGCGCAGCGATTAACGATTCGATCATACTCGATACGAGTCGCTACATGACTGGTATAAGCAACGTTTCAGCCCAGAGCGCTACCGTGCAACCTGGCAAAATGTATCGAGATTTTGAAGCAGAAACCTTAAAATTTGGTAGCATCTTGCCTAGCTATCCGGCCAGTCGCGAATTGGCCGGTATGGGTGGGATTGTCAACAATAATTCAGGTGGCGAAAAATCACTTCAATTTGGCAAAACCGATAAATATGTCACAAATCTTAAAATGGTGCTTTCTGACGGGAACGAATACGAGATCAAGCCGCTCACTCGCGACGAACTGAACGCGAAAATGTCACAAGATACCTTTGAAGGTCGTCTCTACCGCGACACATTTGAGCTTCTTGAAGCGCATTATGACGAAATTAAAGCTGCGGCCCCAAAAGTTTCAAAAGACTCTACCGGCTATCATTTGTGGAACATTTGGGACCGCGAAACCGGCATTTTTGATCTGACAAAATTGTTTGTTGGTGCGCAGGGTACGCTCGGTCTGATGACGGAAGCCACCGTGAATCTTGTACCAAAACCAAGCCACTCTGGCACGCTTGTATGTTACCTGCGCGATATCGATAACCTTGGCGAAATTATTCCGGCTGTTCTTGCCGAAAAGCCCGCTACCTTTGAATGTTTTGACGATAATACGCTGTGGTTGAGTTTTAAATTTATTTTCGCCTTTATTAAGCGACTTGGGTTTGCCACCTGGCTCATGATGTGCCTGCAGCTTATCCCAGATGGCCTTGCCCTTTTTCGGGGCGTACCAAAGATGATTCTCTTGATTGAATTTACGGGGGATAGCGAAGAAGAGGTGAGGCAAAAAGTCCATACTGCTCGTCAGAATCTGCAAAAATTCGGCTTTAGCTATATGGAAGAAGACGGTAACGAAGCGGCAAGTCGTAAATTTTGGCTTATGCGGCGTGAAAGCTTTAATCTTTTGCGCAGTAAGGTCAAAGAAAAGCACACGGCGCCATTTATCGATGATCTTATCGTGCCTCCTGCACGCCTCAGCGAGTTCTTGCCGCAGCTGCGCGATATAATTAAGAAGTATCAACTGCTTGCGACCATTGCAGGACACTTAGGTGACGGTAATTTCCATGTGATTCCTCTTATGAAAATTGAGGACCCTAAAGAGCGTGCCAAGTTAGAGCCTGCCATGAAAGAGGTTAACACGCTCGTTATTCAGTACGGCGGAAGTGTTTCGGGTGAACATAACGACGGTATGATTCGCGGCCCGTGGCTTGAACAAATGTATGGTGCTTCGGTGCTCGGGTTTATGCGCGACATCAAACAATTGTACGATCCGTTAAATATTTTTAATCCCCACAAAAAGACCGATGCAACCTGGGAATACAGCTTTAATCACATTCGTGAGCATTTTTAGGAGCTACCATGAATCTATTTAGTGTTTTTGACTCACTCGCAAACGGCACTCTTGTTGAAGACATGCTCGATGGAGTTGAGAAAAGTATTGATCAGTTTGAACAGTTTGTTGGAGCAGGTGAAGAGAAATTACAATCTGTTGCCGATGTAGCCGACACCGCTGTTCAAAAAATTACCGACGGCGCCGACAGGGCGTCGGGTGTGATTGATGTCGTTACCACTAAAATGAATAAATAATCGCATTCTTTTGGTTAGCACTCTTGCATTTAGAGTGCTAATTTTCTATACTAGAGCTAATGAGTGAGAAACGTGATTATTACGAGGTGCTAGGGGTCGGTAAGTCGGCCAGTGATGATGAAATTAAGAAAGCCTTTCGTAAATTAGCCGTAAAATACCACCCCGATAAAGAGGGTGGCGACGAAACAAAGTTTAAAGAGGCGAACGAAGCCTACGAAGTGCTAAAAGATAAACAAAAACGTCAGCGCTACGATCAATTTGGCCATGCTGGTATTGGCGGGGCAGGCGGTGGCGGAGCGGGTGGCGGTAACCCATTTGGGGGCGGTTTCGATTTTAATGGCCAAAATATCAATTTTGATTTTGGCGGCGGTTTCGGGGATATCTTTAGTCAATTTTTTGGCGGTGGTCAACAGACCTACGGGCCAACAAAAGGCCGCGATGTCGAAACTCGCGTAACTCTTGATTTTGAAGAAGCGGTATTTGGTAAAGAGGTTGAAATCTCGCTGAATCTTGATGATGAATGCTCGCATTGTCATGGTACTACCGTGGAGCCGGGGTCTGAAATGAAAACTTGCCCAGACTGTAAGGGCGCGGGCCAGCAAGTCCGGGTAATGAATACAATGTTTGGGCCAATTCAGCAGGCCGTTACGTGCCCTACTTGTAAAGGCAGAGGTAAAATTCCCGAAAAAGTCTGTACTAAGTGTCATGGAAGCGGGGTTGAGCGACGCGAGCAAGCCGTCAATGTAAAGATTCCTGCTGGTATTGATGATGGCGCCACGATTCGTTTGCGTGAACGGGGTGAAGCAATCGGTGGTGGTTCAAAAGGTGATCTGTACGTACATGTTCGGGTTAAGGCGCATAAAAAGTTCACCCGTGAAGGTGATTTGATTCTGAGCGAAGAGCATATTGGTATGGTAGATGCCGCCCTTGGTACTGAAATTGATGTCGAAACCGTTGATGGCATCGTTACAATGAAAATCCCTGCTGGAACCCAAAGTGGCACCGACTTTAAATTAAGTGGCCACGGCGTGCCGCACCTACGCGCCGAAACCCGCGGTGCTCATATTGTGAGTATTGTTGTCGATACGCCGACAAAACTTTCTAAGAAGCAAAAAGAACTGCTTCAAGAATTTCACCAAGCTGCAAAGTTTCGGATATTTTAAGGAATAACAGATAGCTTATGATAATTCGCCCAGCGACAAATAGCGACTTGAAAAGTATTTTTCAACTGTCTCGCAAGGTACATCTTAGCCCTTCGTATACTGAGCTTATTCCAAAAGCCTATAGACTCGAATACGAAGCAAAATTTGCAATCAATCCTGCCGCCGAGGCTGAATACGTAACTCTTATGGAAAAGCGCATTAGAGACGACACTTGGCAGGTTGTGGTGGCAGAAATCGATGCCAGAATTGTCGGCTATGCGCAGTCTCAACGACTTTCCCCGACCAAAGTGCGGCTAAAGGGATTATTTGTAGACTATGATTTTCAGGGCAGAGGCATAGGCGGTGCTCTGTTTGCCGAGCAGATTCGCTTTACACGCCCAGGTGATATAGTTGAATTTGAAGTAATTGCCAACAACCAAACGGCTATCGGGCTGTATCGAAAACACGGATTTTCCGATGATGGCTATGGAGAGTCCGATTACTACGGAGCAAGAATGCTCAAAATGAAAAAAGCCATATCCTAGATTGACTTATTTAAATTTTTGTGTTATTATTTACATCATAAAGTAGACGATCATGAGCATATCTGCTGAACACCTCACACAGTCGCCAACTCTCCATGAAAAATGGGCACATTTTATGGATCAAAAACCCATCACTATCTCTTCGATGATATCGCGAGTTGTGCCTACTAATGGCAAGGAGGAGCGTGAGCGTTACCTCGCCGGCGAGATAAGCCAGCCACATCATCACTATGATGGCCTAGCAGATGTCGATGACACGATGATTGAACGACTCGAACAGGCAGGTCGCTATTTGCTTGAAGATGATATACCACCTAAATACCGACAGACGTATGAGGAGGTAGTCACAGCCTCTCTTGATCGAGCTCGTATGCTCAACTGTATGCGAGAGTATGCGGCTGCTACAACACCCGAAGAAAAGCAGCAATTAAAAGAAGAGTTTATGTCGTATAACGAGCGGCTTTTTGGTGTGCCCGACGAAACAATCTACCGTTCTATCCTAAAGGAGAAAATAGATACAATACGAGCAAAGGAGTTAACAGGTCGTGCGGCAGAACTCCGCGACGAACTGCTCGCCCAAGTTGGCAATACCACTGAATGGAAGACTGTCGAACGATTTCGACCGTCTGCGGAAACGGTTGCATGGGCGCACCAGCTATTTACAAGTTTGTTTGAAGGCATGCTTCGGCACGTTCCCGAAGATCAGGAATTGTTTGATATTTATGCAATAAAAGCAGTATTTGAAGCCGTGATGAGAGAAGAGTTTGGTGAAGCGGCTGAAGGGTGGATGGTCGTTATTGAACCAGCGGCCACTATTACGGTGAAGGCTAACGAAAAACGTATCGTTATTCCTGACAACCGCAAGCCCGTCTCGCGTAAAGAATTGCGCGAACTTGTTAGCCATGAGCTTGGTATACATTTTATGCGTAGTGTTATGGGCGGCGAGACCGACCTTGAGCCACTCGCCATTGGTATTGAAGGGTATTACGATCCAGAAGAAGGAATGGGTAGCGGTACTGCACAAGCGTTGGCAGGAAACTATACCGAAGCCGGCGTGCCCGCTTATCTCACTATTGGGGCTATGTATTTTGATAAAATGAGCTTTGACGAGACGGTAGCTCTTAAGTGGAAGATTGCCGCCCTTGAAGCGATTAAGCCCGGTCAGGATCTTGATGAATCGATGATTGCAGCCAAGCGCTCTCAGGCATACGATGGTGTTAACCGGATCACTCGGGGTACCGACGAACTCCCATGGTTTAAAGACCTAGGATATTATAACGGGAACAAAAAATTTTGGAAAAAAATGGAAGAAATTTGCGGTGATGACTTCCAGTTCGTTCTTATGATGCTGGGGCGCACCGACTATACTTCGCGCGAACAGCGCAATGTTGTTTTAGAAACGCGTACCGTATAATACAAGCATATGATGAGCAACTTTACTCTTCAAATCTCGAGCCGATTACTTGCTGAAGCGGCCATGCAGCGGGGTTGGGATGTCGAATATCTGGATGAACGCTACACTAGTATTGTCATGATTACGCCTCCGGGACGTAAAGGAAAATTATTTAAAAGTAGTGTAACGGAGCGTGAGTCGTACCTGGGGGGCTATATTAGTGCGAACAAATACCTTTCGTACCGTATCCTTCAAAAACACGACTATCCTGTCCCGAAAACATGGCTTGCCGATGACGCCACATTTACCCCTGAAAATGCAAAGAAGTATGTGGTCAAACCCGCTACGGCAAACCACGGTGACGGGGTGTTTGTAAATCTTGACACCAAGGATGCCATTATAAGCGCCGTGCAGAAGGCTACTGCATACGACAACAAGGGAGATGTTGTGATTCAGGAACAGCTTGGTGGCTATGATCATCGTTTCTTGGTAGTTGGTAACGAAGTATTTGTTGTCAAACGGAGTCCGCCTGTGGTTATAGGCGACGGCGTGTCGACACTAACAGAGCTTGTTACGAGGCTAAACCAAGATCCAAGAAGGGGTGAGGCAAGAGAAGGAATTCTTAATCGTGTTTTATTTGATGACGTCGAAGCATTTCTTGGGAAGGCGCGATTATCTAGTATTCCGGCTTTTGGAGAAGAAATTGTACTAATGGGTACCGCAAATGTTGGACGCGGCGGATCGACAGAGAATGTTACCGCGAAAACGCACCCGTCGCTTATACATCTTGCCTTGGAAGTGGCGCGATTACTATCTGTTGAGGTGTGTGGTATAGATATCATGTGCGAGGATAGTGCTATAGCGGTCGATGACCAAGTCTGTGGTATTATTGAGATCAATCTCTCACCTGGAATTCGCATGCATCATCGACCAAGTATCGGAGAGCCTGTATCTGTGGCCGATAAAATACTTGATCTTAATTTTAAGGAGCAAGAAACAATATGAAGCCAGAACAACTAAGAATGACCGCTCGGCTGGTGTACCTGGAGCTTGAGCGAAGAGGTATTCAGGCCGAAATTCTTTCGGGAAACCCCTCTTTAATCACTTTTACCCAAGATGGCGAGCGTCGGTATGTACATAGTGTGCTGAGCGACAAGGAGAATGCGCTTGCCTACGCTGTGGCGCAGAATAAAGTACTCACGGCCGCATTATGTAAACGGCTGTCGATCCCTCATCCGCGCATAAGTATCTATGAAAATACAGAACAAGCTATTGCATTTCAACGCGAGGTAGGCCCGATGGTCGTTAAGCCGATTGATGGGGCGCATGGTAATGGGGTAACGCTCAATGTGGTTACTACCGACGACATAGTGGCTGCTGTTAAGGTAGTCCAGGAGTATAGCGAAAAGGTACTACTCCAGCAAATGGTTGCGGGCGACGATTATAGAATTGTATTTATCGGGGGCGAATATGCCGCGGCTATTAATCGAATACCAGCAAGTGTGGTTGGCGACGGTGAACATACACTTGCCGAGCTCATTGCCGCCGTAAACCAAGACCCCAGTAGGGGACCAACTAATTCAGTCTCAATCTACAAGTACATTAGTGTTCCCGCAGCAAAGCAATTTTTAGGTGATCGTTATGAATCTGAAATTCCAGCAAAGGATGTTCAGGTACGCGTTGTCGGTGCGGCTAATATCGGCACCGGTGGCACGGCTCGAGATGTGACGGCTGAAATGTCTAAAGAGATGATTGAAATGGCGCGTACCATCGTTGGTGAGCTACATATGGGCATATGTGCAGTTGATTTTATGTGGGACGGCGAACGGGCGTATTTGATTGAGTTCAATGCTACGCCTGGTATCGACATACACGATGACGAAAAGTATGGCCAGCCACAGGGAGTAATTACGAAATTTGTCGATTACCTTCTTGCGAGCAATATTGACAAATAAGCATAAATTTGATATAATTTAAGAGATGGATAAAAAAGAAAAAACCATTATTGGCCGCGCCGAGAAGGTAGGATTTCTAACCCTAGGCGTTGTAGCGCATGCTCGTATTGATACCGGGGCCAAAACATCTTCGGTAGGCATCAAATCTGCCACAGAGACCAGCGATGGTTTGGAAGTGGTTTTTTTCGATGGCGTTACGCGCCATATTTTTTCCCACTACGACCGCGTTGTCATTTCAAGTTCAATGGGGCATCAGCAGGTTCGATATAAGGTTCGTCTGCAAATCCAGATTAAATCGCGTCGTATCATCACCTTTTTTACGCTTGCAAACCGCGACACGCAGGTGTACCCAGTGCTTATCGGCCGCAACACTCTTTTGAAGAAATTCATTGTTGATGTTGAACGCGGGAGTATTTTGAAAGAAGCAGAGAAAGAACGATCGCGAAAACTACAAGCACAAACATCGGAGGTTCGCATATGAGAATTGCTATTTTATCGAATGGCCCTGGTAACTATACTACAAAACGTCTTAAGGAAGAGGCGAAAAAGCGTGGCCATTCCGTCAAAGTTATTAAATACAAAGATGCCTATAGTTCAATTGCCAGCAATGACCCGGTAGTTCGCTACAAAGGAGAGTCGTTAGAGCATTTCGATGCGATTATTCCGCGCATTGCGCAAAGTTATACAAGGTACGGGACGGCAATAGTCCGCCAATTTGAAGCTCAAGGCAGCTTTACAACTGCCGGTAGCCTGGCAATTAACCGTTCGCGTGATAAGCTGCGCGCCTACCAGGTGCTTGCAAAAGCTGGCGTTGGTATTCCTAAAACAGTCTTTGCACGCGAATCGGCAAGCTTTGAAGATATTGTAGAGCTGGCCGGCGGGGCACCCCTCATAATCAAAGTAGCTCGCGGTACACATGGCAATGGAGTAGTGCTTGCCGAAACTGCTAAGGCGGCGAAAGCGGTGATGCAGGCATTCTATGTGGAGGGAGTAAACTTTTTAGTGCAAGAATTTATTAAAGAATCTGCTGGTACCGATATTCGCGCATTGGTTGTGGGTGGACGTGTTGTCGCTAGCATAAAGCGCCAAAGCCTTGATGGTGACTTCCGCTCGAATACTCACCAAGGTGGCGAGGGTGTTGCTGTAAAACTGACCGACGAAGAACGTAAGACGGCCCTTAAAGCCGCTAAGGCGATGGGGCTACCTATTTGCGGTGTTGATATGATGCGGAGCGA
>JAPUET010000008.1:0-9938 GCA_027492465.1 Candidatus Saccharimonadota bacterium
GAGAAGATATTGATGTGCAATTGCCCCTTGGCGCCCTGGTCTGATGGCTTAGGAGATTTGCCCCCATTGCCATGGTAGTCCGACCAGATAGAGCCACCATTCATGTTGACTATCATACCAGATTGGTTCTTCTCTAGGTTAATACCCGGTCCCCAGTTGAAGCGGCAATTAACATTATTCAGCGTGTGCGTACCGCGCGAGTTCCATATCGTCAGCATCCCGGCATAGGTTTCGCAGGCGTCCGTATGCTCAATGAGGCCGCCCGTCGAGCTATTAATCATGATTGGCGATGTGCCAAATCGATTACCATTACTATCGCGCGTACCCAGAATACAGCGACTAATCAGGTAGGTGCCGCGACCCACACCGACGCCACCGGTTTCACCATTAGGAATACCCTGGAATCCATGCCATCCGCCCGAAAGATTGAGTCGCTCGAATATCGAGTGCGTCGGATTATCGACAGTCGTCAGGCCCGAAAATGCTACGCCACCCAAACTATGTGACCGCATCGTGAAATTACCAAAATACGGATTAGCGTGGGCTGTTTCAATAACTGCCTCCTGAGCACCAACTAGTTCGGACTTTTTGACACCAGCGGTATCGTAATAGTATCGTCCTATCGACGTCCAGCCATCAGACTCTTGCACGCTGCCTTGGTCTTCGATTTGGGCCTCCATCGTCCACGATGACTGGCTCATTTCTATCACGGCGTTTGGACCTAGCCCCAAGATACCGCGCCGTGCCCTGGCCATAGCAAACCAGGTGCGGGCATTGCGAATATTCTTGTAGCGATTGACGATAGGCAGCAAGCCGTTACGACCCTGTACCCAACCTACGCCAGCAGCCCGAAAACCTTCACTCGAATCAACAACGTAGGGCTGCGGACGCTCCGGCAGCACCAGAATATCGTTGTCGGCTAGTTCGGTCGCAAAGACGTCTTCTAGGTCGCGATTGACCGGCCAAGAGGAATTCCACATGACGTAATTGGCATCCGAAGGTGTATTCAGCGCCGCCCTGGCTGCGGCCAAGTTGGCGAAACTGACCGGCCCACGTTCGGGAACGTTGTTTTCGGTATTATTCGAGATACCTCGCTGGAATCGTCGTGCTGCTATGCTCATAGACTATACTATACCTGCCTTCCCCACCCTAGGTGTGGCACGATGCCCGCAAAGGATGCTGGCGGAGTTGGTGGAGTCGTCCACGGACCGATAAAGCCACTCGCCGCCTGCTGTATAGACAGACCATCGAGATAGAATGGTGCGGTCCATGAATTGTTATTGACCTTACCGAAGCGTGCGCCACCAATAGTAAGCGTTCCTAGATTGGCGGTTGATGTAGAGAACGACTGGATGGGCGTGGGACTATCGTGATTGTAGTACGCGAACCGAACTTCACCCGTGCCGGCTGTTACGCCAATCTGCGCGAACATTTCAAATCGTATCCAAGTATTGAGTGGCATTGGCGCAGCAGAGGTCCACAGCACCGTACCAGCCGAATCCCATAGTGAAATTTGCGCCGTAGAAGAGATTATGACGCGTGACAGCGCCGCAAAGCCACCTAGGTCAGGGGTTGTAAACTGCATCACTTCGGCGCCCACTGCCGGTAATGCCGTGAGGTAGAGGTACATCCGCGCTGCCGCTCGATTCGTCCCTAAAAGCCTGTAGACATAGAAGTGTGCGTCACCATCCACGGGCTGAAAATAAAATGACTGACTGCCATGCGCGGCTTGCGCGGTACTGTAGGTACTGGCTCCTACGGCGTTTGCCACACCGTCGATAAAACGATTCTGAGCATCACCACTATTATTTGCAGCAACGGTAGCTCCCGGCGTGCCAGTCTCGGCATCGTTGCGAATCACCAGTGGGCCATCGACGCCCCAGTCAGCTGGCCCGAGCCAATCAGTGTCACTGATGCTCATACAGTTGAGATATGCTGTATAGTTCGTACTGGGGAGCGTTGGGAGGCCAAATCGAAAATTAGTCGAATTGGCAAGTGGCAGTGTATTGAACGTCGCAGCTGATACCATACGTTCGGCATAGTACGGCGAATCGGCCTCGGTATATATACGCGTTTCTACCTGTCCATTGGTCGGACTTGCCACGATTTTTAGCTCTATCCGCGCCCATTGGCTCGGCCGAAGACGAATCGTTGAATCTCCGACGGTGGCACCTTGGCTGTCCTTCAGTGCAAGCTGCCCACTAGCTCGCATGCCCAACGTAAATCCGAACGTCGACTCATCTACCCACAATTCACAAAAACGCACCGACACGCTAGGCAGCCCGTCCGGATATACATAAAATCGGATATAGTACTCTGGAGCATCTGGTAGAATACCCCACGTCAGATACGCCTGCCCGGCGGTCGAACCGCTACTAAACTTGTGAACAATCCCACTTCGCGCAGGTGCTTGGGCATAGGTAATGGTGGCAGTAGCGCTTAAAAACATGTACCGCCAAGAATCGCCCGACACTTCGCCGGAGTTATACTGCGTCACCGATTGCCCAGCGACGCCGCCTCGTGCATTGTTACTCAAAATCGCGGTCATTCACGCCCCTTCTTTATCTAGAATAGCATAACCATATCACTAAAATATCGCTTGTGGCTAAACTACATCTATGGTACCCCCCCCCGTTTGCTCTTGTCAAGAAGAGCCAGGCAAACAAAAGTTAAGCAAAACTAGGACAACAAATGTGTAGTTTCAACTGTCTTTTTGGCATCAGCTTTATACGATGGCGGACCGAGAGGCTTACCCAGCAAGCTCAGCGGTAGCCACGTTTCTTCATTTAGCTGAAAAATGTATCCTATCGTTTCACCATCTTTTTTGACGGCTGTTGCTTTCGTGGTGTCATACATAACTTTAGACTCCTTCTAATTATTGCTGTAGGGCGTATTCGGCACAATATTGATGGCGCCCGAGCACATCACCCCTACAGCTCCATAGCCAATGGCAGTATTTTTGGCGGTTGTAGTGGGACAAATGTGGCCGATGACCGGCTTGCCATAGCCGGTAACGGCAGTCCAAGCGGCCGATGACGCCCCGTAATCCATCCCTAATATATCCCAGTTCGCTTGATTGCTGGCGAGTGTGCCTCCGGTGTAATCGGCTTCGTAGAAATACCCCCACGTCTTGTAGCCGGCGGCGTGCATGGCATTGGTAAAGCTGGCACCGACGCCAAAGGCCTTGCCGACGATGTGGTCTTGCGGCGTACCCGGCAGCGCGTTTATCTTGCTGATAAATTCCGCTTGGAAGGCGCTGGCATACTTTATATCGAGGAAGAGAACATGACTCGGATAGTAGAGGCTGATGATTTCTTCAAGCCGCATGTAGGGCCGAGCAGCCTGCCCAGTATTATTTGCGGCCATACTCCCGAGAATTTGGTAACCTTGGATTTGCGCCCACGTCATGGTCGAGGCAGCACCCAGGCCAGTTGTACCAGAGGTACGATTGATATCTTGGTCATGCAGACCGAACCATACGCCGTCACTGCTACGCGCCAGCGAAATCTCAAGCGCGCCATAGCCTCGCAGAGCTGACTGGCCGTAGGCGTATAAGCTCATCTCGGGGAAATCCCGGCTGCCGCCACGATGCGCCACATAAAACGGCGTGCTGGCTAGCATCGTAGTGACAGTAGTGTATCCTGGCTTGACGATACGCAGTCCGCCAGGGGTTGAGAGCGTTCCATTGCCATTCGATACCTTCAAGTAGGCTGCCTGGAGCCCAGTACCAGTACTACGGCGGATCACCAAACCAGAAGTTGTAGCGGCTGGGCTCTCAAACGCCAGCTGCACTGCCCAGGCATTATAGTTGTGTGTATTTGGCCATTTAATGCAAAATGGTGTACTTTGACCGCCCTTTTGGTCGGTGAGGTCGGCACTCACAGTCAGAAACGTCGCGTCGGCAAATGCCATACTCTGGAACATACTATTTGCCCAGCGTGTCTGCGCGCTCACACCGTCGCTCGCTAAATACGACATCTGTCCGGCCGTCTCAGCAGCGATAGTGCGCTCTGTAGCAAGCGTAATGCCAAGTACTTTAGTACTTGGGGCAGTATTCGGCACCGTCAGTGCAAGCGGATATGCTGCATACGTATCGAGAGGTGTATGGTCCTGGCGGTCCTGAGACGTACCGATAACTACATTTTCTGCTCCGCGTACCCAAAACCCGAGAAATGTCGGCGTCGATGCCCGTCCGGTATCATTGTTGACTGTCAAGTTCACCGTAACGTTACCTCCAGCAATATCACTGGCTTGGAGTCGCTTGACCCAGGCGCCTGTCGTCATCGTGCCGGCCGTCTTCGGCGATCCGGCAGCTCGGATTTGCGTCCACCCCGCTGGCGTACTCGGCAGCTTCACGTTGGCTTGCGGCGTACCCATTTGAAGGACCAGGACATAATAATCGCCCACCACTGGCGCCAAACCACTATAGCTAGCGCTCATAGTCAGAGTTACAGGATGTGCAGTATCACCACTCGTCGGCGTCAACGACTCGTTCGCCGGGCGATAATCAGTCGTCCAGCCTGCTAACGTTGGCAAATCGGCAGTCGGAATCGATGCGGCATTCAAGGCGATCAAAGCTGCACAACGTTGACTAGCAACCCCGGTCGTCGTGATGACGTGCGCCGGAACCCCACCAGCACCAACCATACCATTCCAAACACGCAAATAACTTCTGGATACCGTCGTATCCTCGGAGGGCGGATTCTGAGTAGCACCCGAAGCACGAAAAACCTCAGACTGTAGCGTCAGCCCGCCCGTATAGCTACTAAGCGCATAGGAATCCGGCGACGCAAACTGGCTACCACTTATTTCAATCGCATACAGCGAGTCCGAAGCCGGAAAAGCAGGTACGTTAAGAGTACTACTAGCAGAACCGATTGAAGAAAATCCCGAAGACGCGGCGACTGGGTTTGTCGTATCGACGCCGCTATACGCATGCACCACACCAAGCGTTCGAGCACCAGTCTGGGGGACATCGAAAGTATAAGTACCAGGCTCTGAACTACCGGCAAATTTAGCAAACATTGATGTCACACGCTGGGCGGCACTATTAGCTGTAAAAGTAGGGCCAATTTTTGTCCAACCAGCTGGGGGGTTAAAATCGCTCGTAGCCGCAGAAGCCTGGCTGTGTACAAAGGCTATTAGATAGTCACCTTGCTGGGTACTAGCTGGCCTATCTAAAGTAATCGTCGTGCCCGAGCCAAGGTGGTTTCCTGCGGCGACGGCCCGTAGAGCAACTGCCATATACTACGACCCCGTGCGTGAAATTACGATCGTATCAACCGGTAGAGCCGGTGCATCGGTATAATTCTGATAGACATATACATTCGAGCCGACTACTTTGCCGTCAACATATGTTTTGACCGCTTTTTGACTGGCGATATTAGCATCGCTATTAGCGGCTAGAGTGCCGTCGGTGCTCAGTTGAGAATCATCAAGCTTGTTGTCGAGGGCTGTTTGCAGTCCAGAGATACCAGCTATTGTCGTCGCGCCAGCTGGCCCAGTAGGACCCGTAGCGCCGATCGCTCCAGCAGTACCGCTTGCCCCAGCTGGACCCTGGGCACCCGTGGCACCAACACTTCCTGCAGGGCCGGTTGGGCCCGTCGCTCCAGCTGGGCCCGCGCTTCCAACGCCACCAGCTGGACCAGTTGGACCTGTTGCGCCCTCTGCTCCAGTTGCTCCTGCTACACCACTAGCACCGGCTGGGCCCTGCGACCCAGTAGGTCCGGTAGCACCAGCAGGTCCTCCTAAGCCAGTCGGACCAGTTGCACCCTGCGCCCCTGCTGCCCCACTTGGACCTTGCGAACCCGTTGCACCTGGCGTTCCGCTCGCACCAGCGGCACCGGTAGCACCAACAGCTCCCACGGGTCCTTCTGGGCCAGTCGCGCCCGCTACACCGCTCGCACCCGTCGCTCCAGTAACACCTTGCGGACCCGTTCCACCTTGTACACCCGGCGTTCCCTGAGGGCCAGTCGCGCCCATTGGGCCCGTCGCTCCCGGTGTACCGCCACCCGAATTAAGCTTGGACCGAACGGTCGGGTCAAGCTGGGTTTCGCTGATCGAAGAGGTCTTTAGGGAGCCGTCAGCGTTATGAGCCTGTGACAGATACTCATTTAGGATGTCGCCCCAGTTTCCGGCGTCTCCTCCAGGCTGTGGTAAGCGTGGCATAGTTTTATGTTCCTTTTTATTATTCAACGTTACGTTTTCGCTTAGTATACCATAACGCTTATGATCAATACAATTTGCATTGTTAAACGGCACCTTGCACGTGAGACTTTGCTATAATAAAGAGGAAGTTAGACGAGCTTACCTATTGTTCGTTGAATACTAATGTAACCTGTAGAAAGAGCCATGACCCAAAAATTTACCTTCCACGTCGTCAACCTGCCACACACTCAAACTACCCTAGAGTATAATCACTGCGCTTACACTCAAAAAGTCCGTAAGTTTTGCAATATGATGACCGACCTCGGACATGAGGTAATTTTCTATGCAAGTGAAGAAAATGAGGCACGCGTGAGCGAACTCGTAACAGTTATTACCAAAGAAAAGCAACGAGAGATTTTTGGCAACCACAACCATAAGAAAGATTTCTTTAATATTACCTGGGGAGCATATGACCCCTGCTGGGTAGAAATGAATGCCAACGCAATTCGTGCCATTGCGCAGCGTATTAAGCCACGCGACTTCATTTGCCTGATCGGCGGTACCTGCCAAGAAGTGATCGCACGCGCCTTCCCCAACAATATGTCAGTCGAGTACGGGATTGGCTATCTTGGGACCTTCAGCCAATACCGTGTGTTTGAAAGTTACGCTCACATGCATTATGTTCACGGTCAAGACCGAAACGACAACGGTAGCTTTTACGATACAGTTATTCCAAACTATTACGACCTCGAAGAATTCCCTTACGCGGAAAAAACCGATGATTACTTTTTGTTTATGGGTCGACTTATCGATCGCAAAGGATGGCGAATCGCGCAGCAAGTGTGTGAACGTTTAGGTAAACGGCTTATTCTTGCCGGCCAGGGTGAATTCAGCGGCTATGGCGAACATGTCGGCGTCGTCGGAGTAGAACAGCGCGGTGAGCTTATGAGCAAAGCGAAAGCTGTATTTGTTCCTACCACCTATCTCGAGCCGTTTGGAGGCGTCCACGCCGAAGCGCTTTTATGCGGCACACCGGTGATTACCACAAACTTTGGTGTCTTTACGGAAACCGTTGTCAATGGCGAAAATGGCTATCGCTGCGACGTCTTCCGTGATTTTATTGCAGCCGCAACAGCCGTTGAGAAATTCTCACCTGCCAAACGTAAGAAAATTCGTGCCGCAGCTCAAAAACGTTTTAGTACTAAACATGTGCGCGACAAGTACCAGGCGTATTTTGAGCGCCTCTACGACCTATGGGGCGACGGCTGGTACGCTAAATAGAACCTGCTCGAGTCGACTAAAGTCGCCCAACCGTGATAGTCCACTTTAACGGACTGCTCGACTGAATACGACCCTCGTAACTGATGCCTCCCTCTGGATGAACATCGTCGTACGGAAAAGCATACCCCAGATTACCGTACACTTCTTCGTGAACGATCCGTGCGTAGTGATTAGTCAATGGGCTCGTATAATACGTTGCTGGATTTTCACCATTTGGCTGCAGACTATTTAAAAGCAAGGTGGAACGGTTGAACGCTGCTGTCAGACGTGCGGTGATATTTCCCTGCTCGTCGTTTCCCGTTGTCCATGGGAGGATTGAACAAGACCAAATAGACTGTGTTGACGGTTTTGTAAAGGTAATTCCTCCGCCAAAATCAAGCACCCCACCCTGCACACGACCAGTTTTGTCGCCCCACTCAATTTGATTGGTATTGACGACAATGTCCTCAGCGGTGTACTTCTGCCATACCTGATCGATATATGGATCAAGGTAATGTTCAAAGGCGCTTGGATATATCTGAGCAGTACCATTTGGCGAGAGAATACGTACCAGAGTGTCGTTCATATTATAGAACAAGCACTTGTCCCAGTCGCCCGAATCAGTAGCCGCTTGCGTTAATAGTTTACTACCGACACGCGACATTGCGCCACTTGGCAAACCTGGTACATACTGGTTGCCAGAACCATCGCTTGTCTCTAGCTCAAACGCCACAGGGACCGAAAGCATATCAACAAAACTAATATTGCCGTATAGCTCGGTGTCATTAAAGGTAAACTCAGTGAATGTCCACTGAGTATTGCTATTCGGGTCGGCGACATCTTTCTCTGAAGGCATCACAAAGCCTCCGTCACTATTCATAAAAAATTTCATTTTATTATCGTAACTAATAAAGATGCGGCCCGAGATAAGACGAGGAATAAGAACCGAAACGCCTGGAGTATCCTGGGCGCCGAGCTCAATTGCGCAATCTACCGCTAATTCTGAATGATCCTCTTCAGGGATCGGAGGCTGATACGTCCCCTGACCATCAGCAGTAACCAAGGTCCAGCGCCCGTTACTGTTATCAATCCCAATAATGTAGGCGTATACCGTATCCGTTGATGAGGTGTTCACTAGTACGGTATCAAGCTCACTGGGTAGTCCGCCGCCGCTACTATTTACCGCTTTCGGCATCATTCCTACAACTTCATTGCTCCAATTTGAATACTCACCCCCTCGAACAGCCCTGACGCGCAGATCATACGCCGTGTCGTTAGCGAGGCCCGTAATAACGGCATAGGTGAGTGTACTACCATGAGACCAGGTCTGCCACGCCCCGGTAAGACTTAGTCTATACTCAACAGTATAGTCAGTCGCCGTCGCAACCGTAGACCACCAAAGTGTAATCTTACCGTCACCCGCCGTGGCAGTGGTATATTGGGGTGTAGCTAACCCCCCACCGCCTGATGGAGTGGCTCTTATCGGAGATTGTTGAAGACGCCGCCCAAACCGACTCATCTATGCATGTTCCTTGTTATTTTGTGTTTCAAAAAGTCGATTTGTACGCTGCGACAATGATAGCTATCGCTCGTCTCTCTGCGCTGGTGGTTACGAGAAATTCGTTCCGACAAGCGAGCCGTACCAGGTAGTGCCACCGTTGATCGTCTCAAATACGAGAATATCTACAGCACTTGCCGAAGTAGAGAGTGTTGGCGCTGTACCGCCTGACCATTTCACACTTGCGGGCCACGTGACAGTTCGGTTGCCAGTTGCGTCTTGCGTAAGATAAAGGCCAAACGAACATGCCGTGCTTGCGGTTGCGCCAGAGAACGTAAAGGTTGTATTGCCGGTAAGCGTTGCGCTCACAACATTACCGTTCGCAAGGTTAATTGCACGCGTGCCGCTTCCATTCCCAAGGGCATTCAAAGTTTCAACACCGCCACCGGTTGCCAATGCTACTTTACCAGCGAGAGGAATGTTATTCCATTTAGCGGTTCCTGAATTATATCCAAGATAGTGATTTGCTGCAGGACTACTAAAGAATACGTCATCTAGTCCGGCAATAGCGTTATTTTCATCAAGCATTATTCATTACTCCCTTATACTCGGAACCAGTTAGTGCCGTCACTGACAACATCGCCAAACGACCAGCTTGAGTTCATTGTTACTGTACCTACGCTTGGATCATCAATATATGCGCCACCAGAAGCCTGGACCTGAACACCATTACCAGCCGTAGCGCGACGCTTTACTCTTACGATTGCATTTGCCGAAGGCGCAGGAAGGGTAATTGTAATGCCTTGGGTGGCTGGTACGGCAATAATAAAGTCGCCTGAAGCAGCCGTGGCATTCGTATTCGTGATAGTACGAAAATTCCAAGATGAACCACTTCCAGCAGGGCCTTGTGGACCTTGCGGACCGGTCGCACCTTGCGCGCCAGCAGCGCCAGTTGCCCCCGTTGCACCGTTGCCACCATTTGCACCGGTTGGGCCAGTTGCACCAGCTGGGCCAGTTGCACCAGTAGCACCGC
>JAPUET010000008.1:10038-23618 GCA_027492465.1 Candidatus Saccharimonadota bacterium
CGCCAGGACCAACAGGACCTTGTGGACCAGTTGCACCCATAGGGCCAGCAGAGCCCGCTACACCCTGAGCACCAGTAGCACCCTGAGTACCAGCTGGGCCAGTTGCACCAGTAGCACCGCCGCCAGGACCAACAGGACCTTGTGGACCAGTTGCACCCATAGGGCCAGCAGAGCCAGGCGTACCGGCAGGACCAGTAGCCCCGACCGTACCGGCAGAACCCGTTGCGCCGGTTGCACCCTGAGTACCAGCTGGGCCAGCCGCACCTGTTGCTCCGGTAGCACCTTGCTGCCCGGCAACAACATTAAGTTTTGTCACTACCCCAGCTGATAGCTGAGATTCGGTAACCACATTATCTTTAATGGTTCCGTCACTTTTATGCGCTGCAGATAAGAAATCATTCAGTATCTGTCCCCAACTGCCTTCGTCTGCCCCTGGTATAGGTAACCTTGCCATATACTCCCGTCCTAATCTATTACATGTGATAAGTTACTTCTATATTACCATTATCTTTTTGTAAAATGCAACTATCTTTATGTAAAACGATGTATTTTATGTATTTTTAAGTAACTACCGAATACTAAATAAGCCTCTCCGACAAAGAGAGGCTTATTTAGCGAGCTTTATCATTTCTTACGAAACTGATTGGCGCCCGCCATATGCGCTTACACCATAGCCTGCAGCGCCCGCTAGCTTTGAGCTACCAGACTGCTTGCCTTCAGCGAGTTTATTTAGTCCGCCAACAGACTGGAGAAGCATCCCACCACCCGCTACCATGAAACCGGCAGCTGCAAGGTGTTTCAAGAAGTCCTTACGGTCCATCTCTTTGCTAAGCAGTGTTGCGATCTGAGCTTTAAAATTAGTCATGTTTATTTTTTCCTTCTTACAATTGAGAGTATAGCAGGCACATAAAATAAATGCAAGCGTTTTTAAAAATTATGCGATACGTCGCGTACGCACCACCCCATCGAGACTGCGCACATCTAGCGAACGAGGTGAGGGAGTGCTATTTGCAACGATACGCTGAGGGCTCGTCGAGAGTGCTGGTGCTTGGGGGCGAGGGCGCATTGGAACAGCAATACCGACCGGCCTAGCCATCTGTCGCCTCACCATATCCATTGATTGGCGCGAACCCACATTATACTGTTTTGGCAGGACAGTCGCATGAACGGAAGAAGACCCGGCGACTGAATGCAACGGTACCGGTTGGACAACTGGTCGGTGTGTAGGCGCGGCCTTTTTGACAGGTTCAGCTACAATTGTTGCCTCTTTCGCTTGACGCGAGACAGCCGGACGGCGACGGCGATTCTTCCACCAAATCAGCACAATACCGACTTGGTACATTACCACCATCGGTGAGGCAAGGAGGGTTTGGTTGAGGGCATCCGGTGTCGGGGAAATGATAGCGGCAATAATAAATGAACCGAGAATAATCTTGCCTTGGGCCTTCATTAGTTTCGCAGGCGTGAGCGGCTTCACCGAATTAATAATCATCATCACAAGCGGTAACTGAAACAAGATTGCACCGGCCAAAAGATACGTCATGACAAACGACATGTACGCATCGATCGTGAGCATTGGGTTGATATGGTTCAGGTTGAAGCTTGTTAAGAAATACAGCGATGCCGGCAAGCTAACGTAGTAGGCAAACGCAATTCCAACAGCCGCAAGGAAGAGCGACGCGATCGTATAAAAAAGTACCGTATGCATAACAACCTTACGCACGGCCGGCATAATAAAACGATATACATGAAAGATAATGATCGGGAGTGTACCAATTAACCCAATATAAGCACACACTTGGATAATAAAACTAAATGCACCCCCCGGTGTAAGATACACAAGTTGCTGCTCGGGCTTCAGCGGCATCATCATATAAGTCGCAATTTTGTCAAAAAAAGGATAGGCCGCAGCCGCGACTAATATAAATACAAATACCGTAGAGAACAATCGGCCCTGCAACTCGCGGAGATGGTCCATGAGAGTTGGCAGAGCCGATGTTTCGGTAATAGAAGTGTTACTTCTTTTCCTCACCCTTTTCTTTGCTGTCAGAGTCACCCCTCATAGCACCTTTTAGTTCTTTTGCCGAGGTTCCGATACTACGTGCAAGTTCTGGTAATTTCTTTGCCCCAAAGAGCAAGAGGAGAATTACAAGAATAACGACAAGTTCCATTGGTCCAATAGTTGGCATTTGCGATATTTCTCCCTTGATTTATCTGTCTACAATAGTTATTATACTGGTAACGATTATTTATGCAAGAGGAAAAACAATGAACATATTTTACAAACAATTCGCCGCTGACTACAACTGTGCAGCATATGGTGCAGGCTCATATAACAGTAACGAGTCTTGTCAAACACTCACTGATGGCGGGTCACTCGCTGATACGGGTACTAACGTAGCTGTTGGAATATCAGGAGGCGTTCTCTTGATCGCAGTTGCCGTCGTGATCCTTGTTAAATCGCGCCGCAAAGCTGCAAAATCTTCAAAGTAAACTTCTCTCTGACATCTTCTCTTGTTTACTGTATAATTTACGTATGGAAAATCTATCCGCAAACGAGCTCAGAGTTATTAAAGATTGGCTTGGAACTGGCGCTATCAATATATTTGGGTTACCGTTCTCGGGCAAAGACACACATGGTCACAAATTAGCCAAGGTATTCGGTGCTTCAGTTATGGGGGGCGGCGAAATCTTGCGGAACTCCACCATACCCGAGCACGTGAAAACTATTATGGAGTCGGGCGCACTCGTACCAATCGACGACTACATTGCAATCGTCACTCCATATCTATCGAGTGAAGCCTTTACCGGTAGACCCCTAATCCTCAGTTCTGTGGGTCGTTGGCATGGTGAAGAAGAAGGCGTCATGGGCGCCGCAAAAGCAGCTGGCCATCCTATTAAAGCTGCGGTATACCTCCATGTCAGTGAAGCTACCGCTCTAGAGCGCCATCAACTCTCACAAGAGGATGAGGCTCGCGGTCTACGTACAGATGATGCAACGCATCTTATTGAAACCCGTTTTGCCGAGTTCCGCACTAAAACACTGCCGGTAATTGAGTATTATCGACAGCATGACCTACTTATAGAGGTAGACGGCAATCCTCCAATTGAAGAAGTATCGACAAAGATCTTACAAAAACTGCTCGATCTCGCAAGCCGTTAGTCACGCTTCAACATTACAGTAAATGCTTCCGAAGGGATATCTACCTTGCCGAACCGCTTCATACGCTTTTTACCCTTGGCCTGTTTAGCAAGGAGTTTCTTTTTACGCGATACGTCACCGCCGTATAAGTAGCCTGTGACGTCTTTACGGTAGGCGCCGATTGTTTCGCGGGCAATGAATTTGCCACCGATCGCCGCCTGCAAGGCCACCTCAAAACTTTGGCGCGGCACCACTTCCTTCAGCTTCTTGACTACTGTTCGGCCTAGGGAGTCGGACTCGCTGCGGTGCGCCATAACGCTCAGCGCATCAACCATCTCGCCGCCAACATAAAAGTCGACACGTACCAGGTCTTCAGCACGATAATTGTCCAGTTCATAGTTAAAGCTACCATAGCCACTCGTGACACTTTTTAGTTGATCATAAAAGTCCGTCAACAGATTCGCGAGTGGCGCCTCAAAACTAATCAGCGCTCGCTCGTCAATATAACTCAGATTCTTTTGCTGGCCGCGCTTACTCACAATCAGCTGGATAACGGCGCCGATATAGTCTTGTGGCACAACAATCTCACCCTTAATCCAGGGCTCGCGAATTTCTGCGACGGTCGCACGATCGGGTAGTTCGCTAGCACTTTTAATGTCTAGCTTGTCATCATTTGTCAGCGTCACATGGTAATCGGTGCTCGGATTGGTAACCACAAGGTCTAAATCGTATTCACGTTCCAGTCGCTCGCGGATAATATCCATATGAAGCAGACCCAAAAAGCCAATCCTCACCCCAAAGCCGAGGACCGGCGAGTTCTCCGGCTCAAACTGCAGGGCGCTATCGCTCAAACTCAGCTTTTCAATCGCCTCTTTAAGATCGTTATAATCTTCATTACTCACCGGAAAAAAGCCAGCATAGACAAATGGCTTAACGTCTTTATAGCCCGGTAATGGTTCGACAATTACCCGATGCATTACTTTACCAACTCCACATTACCGTGAAGGACCAACGGATCAAATCCATGAATCTCATCGTACAAAATTCCCTGAGGTATGTCATTCCAGAGAAATATCTTCCGGTCGAGTATAAACGCATCGTACAATTCTAAGAACGTTGCGCCTCCAATATAGTTCGGCTGTCCATGCTTCTCAAAGTTCAAGGTTAAGACTGCGTCCACTTCCTGAGTCACTCTTCTGCTTCGCTCGAACATGCGCCTCTTGAACGCTCTGTGTTCTGCCTCGCCAAGTGAATGTGACTCTTTTTCGGCATTTGGATTATCGTAACTATTTGGCAGTACAATTGTATGGCCGATCATTTCGAGTTGCGCTTTAATAGGTGGAATTGTCTCATAGAATGCTTTGCTACATATAATAAAAATCTTCATACGGCTCCTTATTCAAAGTACCTCTTGAGAGTCACCGTGTCGCCAACCTTAGCATCACGCGTTGTCTTGAGGTTGGTCACAATATACCCAATCTCGCCAGTCGTCAGTTCTGGATCGGGCATCATGCCCGGGCTGAGATGTCCAATTTCGAGAGCAATGCCGTTGGCACCGGTCGCCATCATGCGAATCTGATCGTTTTTAGCTAATTTGCCATCGACCACACGAACATAGAGGATCACACCACGGTAATCATCATAATAACTATCGAATATCAGCGCTCGCGTTGGCCGGTCGGAAGCACCTATCGGCTCAGGAATGCGTTCGATGATTGCTTCGAGAACTTGCTCAACATTTTCACCAGTTTTGGCGCTAATTTTAATAATGTCCGATTCGTCACAGCCGAGGAGGTTAATAACTTCTTTAGACACCCGCGACACATCTGCTGCCGGCAAGTCGACTTTGTTTAATACCGGAATAATCGTTAAATCTTGCTCGAGCGCTAAGTAAACATTTGCCAGCGTCTGCGCCTGGATACCCTGGCTGGCGTCGACTACGAGTACTGCACCCTCGCAGGCTTGCAGACTACGCGATACCTCGTAACTAAAGTCAACATGGCCTGGAGTATCGATTAAATTAAGGTCATACCCTTTATATTGCATGCGCACCGGAGCCAGCTTGATAGTAATCCCCTTTTCACGCTCTAGATCCATACTATCGAGTAGCTGCGATTTCATTTCGCGCTTTTCGACAGTATGCGTCAGCTCCATCATCCGATCGGCAAGGGTTGATTTGCCATGGTCGATATGGGCGATGATACAAAAATTTCTGATATGATCTTCTCTCATCTAGGTAGAAATTCTCCCAAATAGCACCCGTTTAATCACTCGTAAGACTGGCTGCACCTCTGAAAGCCGCAGAAAGTATGATAATACCATATACACCCCAAGGCAGATAAACGCGATGATGGCAAAGCGTGGGAATGTTGTAAAGAACGACTGCGCGCCTTCGCGGAGGGGCAAAAGTAATACAAGCGCATACGAAACCACCGCAACTATAGCTGACGCAACAATCATACGCGTTACTGCATGAACAAACGTCTTATCAAATAGGCCTTTGATGCGGCGCTCCATAACGATAAAAAGAATTGCCACTTCGACTACCGAGACTATCGCTGCTGCCCACGCAATACCAACCGCCGGACTTACCGATGGGCCCCAGTCTACCCAAAAAGCAAGTGTTGTCGCCAAAATAATGTTAAGGGCGACCGAAACAACCGAAATATAGAGCGGCGTCTTTGTATCTTGCTGGGCATAAAAGCTCCGTGAGGCAATATGGTAGATTGAGCGAAAGAGAATCGCCACACACAGCGCACTAAAGAGCGACGCAATCAACTGATCGCCACCGTTATTAATAAAGTTAACTAAGTATCCTCGACAAAAAAACGCAATAACCGAAACGGGCAGCGTGAGCCAAATAATTACCCGAAGTACCACCTGAAACTCTTTTTTAAAGAGGTCGGGACGCCCCTGATTTAGTCGCTCGGTCATCTTTGGAAAGGCTGCCGTACTAATCGCAACACCGATCAAATTAATCGGTACCATATGAAGCGTTGTCGCCTGCTGATACGCTCGCACCGTTCCTGTGGCCATACGTGAGGCTATGTTTGTTTCTACCATACTGTTAACATAATCTATCCCTTGGTCAAGCGATCGAGCCGGAAGTAGCGAGAGTACCTTGCGAAACCCCTGATTTTTCCAGGCAATCTTAAATCGGTAATCAAATCCCATACCAAGCAATCCGACAGTACTCACAATCAGCTGCAAGATCGAGCCAAGCACCACACCTAATGCAACGCCCATAATTCCGCCGTCGAATACTTGCCAACCAAAAATCGTGATGCCGTTAGTAAACACCGTGATGCCAATAATAATACCGACATTATAGATAGTTGGTGCAAGCGCAAAGAACGCAAATCGTCCAACTGCTTGCTGCATACTCGAGAGCACTGTCGCCACCGCAAACAAGAAAGGATTCACCGCTACAACGCGCATCAAGCTAATTGCAAGACTCCTTGCCGACTCGTCAAACCCAGGGCTTACAAGCCAGACTAGTTGCTCGGCAAAAATCATAATCAAGATACTCGCGATTAGTGTTACAATCGCCATTAAGTTCAAGATGCTTGTCGATAGTTCCCAAGCCGAATGCTTATTACCACTAGCGAGCCGCTGCGTAAATACTGGGATGAATGTCACACTCAATGCACCCGACACCAAGATGAAATACATAAAATCTGGCACCGTAAACGCTACGGTGTAAGCGTCACCAGCCGCCGTATGCAAATACTGTGCGTTAAACAAACGATCGCGGAATAAACCGAGTAGGCTCGAGACAAGCGTAGCGCCTGCGAGTAGTAAAGCTGCCCACTGAATGGACAGCTTACTGTTTGCGAGCGCAACGACTGAGCGGACTCTTCCTGGCTTTGCCATAGCGTCCCTATGCTGCGTGCAGCATCGCTTCCTTTGGCATAACCGCCTCTTTCATGATCGCATCAGCTTCTTCTTCCTCGAGAGTTTCCTTCTCAAGGAGCGCATCTTTTAGCTTATCGAGTACAGCACGATTTTTAGTAATGACAAGCTCGGCGCGGCGTGAAGCTTCTTTAATAAGCTGCTCAACTTCTTTATCGATTTCTTGTGCCGTCGCATCACTATACGGACGCTCGTGGGTAATCTTATCGAATACCATGCCACCATTATCTTCATGGAACACTTGGTCACGCAGCTTAGTACCCATGCCTTGCTCGATAATCATATCGCGAGCAATTTCAGTAGCTTTACGTAAGTCCGAACCAGCACCCGTAGTGATACCGTCATCGCCATACAAAAGCTTCTCAGCCACGCGTCCACCCATGCAGCGTGCTAGGATATCTTTAAACTCATATACATTAGTGTAGCTTTTATCTTCGGGCGGCAGGAACCATGTGACACCACCCGTTCCCCCGCGCGGAATAATAGTGACTTTATGCACAGGGTCGCTATCGGGCAATACGTGGCCAACAATTGCATGCCCGGCCTCGTGGTAGGCGGTCATTTCTTTTTCTTGCTCGCTCATCACTTTAGCCTTGCGTTCTGGGCCAATAGCAACTTTTTCAAACGCTTCAGTGAGATCATTATTGCTAATACGCTTGGCATTGCGGCGGGCAGCAATAATCGCTGCTTCGTTAGCGATATTGGCAAGATCAGCCCCGCTGCTACCGGCAGTTTTAGCGGCCAGCTTATCAAGATTTACACTATCGTCACTGGGTTTATTCTTAAAATGAACCTTAAGGATTGCTTCGCGATCTTTGCGCTCTGGCAATGTGATATTAGTACGTCGGTCGAAGCGCCCAGGACGCAGCAGCGCTGGGTCAAGTACGTCGGCTCGGTTGGTTGCCGCCAAAATAATCACATTGGTACCACTTTCAAAGCCATCCATTTCCACCAAAATCTGATTTAACGTCTGCTCACGTTCATCGTGACCGCCGCCCATACCACTACCACGCTTACGACCTACGGCATCAATTTCATCAATAAAGATAATAGCTGGAGCATTCTTTTTAGCTTTAGCAAACAAGTCGCGCACCCGGCTCGCGCCCACACCTACAAACATTTCTACAAATTCCGAACCCGAAATACTAAAGAATGGCACATTCGCTTCACCCGCGACAGCGCGCGCAAGCATAGTTTTCCCGGTACCAGGGTTACCAACAAGCAAAACACCTTTCGGAATCTTTGCACCGAGTGTTTCATACTTCTTTGGGTGCTTCAAAAAGTCAACAACTTCTTCGAGATCTTGCTTGGCGCTATCATTCCCCGCAATATCAGTGAATGTTACCCGCTCTTTATCAATACCATAGAGCTTTGCCTTACTCTTACCGAAGTTCATCGCCTGACTATTCTGCCCCTGAGCCTGACGCATCATCAGCATAAAGAATCCCGCAATAAGCAGTACTGGCACCACAATCGTTGCAACGCTCCAGACTGTATTTCCTGTTTCGCTCGGTGCCTTATCCGAGACCACTTTCCTACCTTGATCGTTTAAGATTCCTTCTTTCAAAAGTGAGCTTACGCCACCTTGAATGTACGATTTCTTCGTTGGCTTATCCTTACCTTTTTCGGTAATTGTCAGGTTATCACCCTGGCCTTCAATCTTCGTCAATTTACCATCGTTAGCCTGAGTAATAACCTCTGCAATCGACATATCGGTCAATGTTTGTCGCGGCGTCATAAGCGCCCACACAGCAAGGCAGGCGACAATAATAATCGCCCAAAAAAGTCCTAGGCGGAGTGAGTTACTAACAGTTTGTTTAGGTCGTTTCGGCATCAAATAAATATCCTTTCGCTCGCATGATCTAAAGTAAGAGAAATATCCTTTAAATTATACCACGATACGGCCAAGGTAAATAGTTGTCTAACGCCTTTTACCGGATATTGACTTTGAATTTTTCGCCATGACCTTGTAGCCCTCCGCACTAAACACCAGCGTCACCCCGTCACCTACCTGGTACCGGGCTCCTGAAGCTGCCGTTTTCATTACATAAAGCGCACGCGCCAACTGAGGACGTGCTGGCCGCACTTGGCAGACCTGGGCAATAATTACCCCCAGCATTTCTATCGCCGTCGACTCATCAAGCATATTCAAAAAGTACCGAGACCCGCTCCATCGCCCTGTAAGTCGCAGTGTCTCTTGGTCAATCTCGCGGCGTAGTTGCAACTGCCGTAAACGAAGCCGTAAAAGGGAAGAGCGACTAACATCTGCTTGCCCTAGCCGCTTTCGTAAGCGATTACGCAAATATCTTTCGTCACGATTCGTCCCATCCTCTACCCACTCCAACCTATGCGTCACTGCGTAAGTATAGAGTTGCTGTTTCGTAAGTGCCACCAGTGGACGCACAATATCCCTGCGCACTAACACGGCGAGTCCACGCCAACCTGTTCCGCGCACGAGATTGAGCGCAATCGTTTCCACTGCGTCATCGGCATGATGAGCGGTCACTACCTGCGCACTATATTTTTTAGCCTCACGGAATAAAAACTCATACCGCCCTTTTCGGGCTTGGTCTTCGCTTGCCTTTGGCCCTAGATGTAGGGCAGTCTTAACGAACGGCAATTGGTATTGTTTAGCAAGCCCTTGCACAAACCGCGCATCGGCAGCACTGTCTTCACCACGAATCCCATGATCAATGTGCGCGACAATAATCCGATGATCGCTTTTTGCAAGCATATCTAACAGCACCACGCTATCTACCCCGCCGCTCACCGCTACGATATAGTTAGCCAATCATCTTTCCCACTTTAACCCCAGCCCAAACTCCAGTGAGCCCTCCAATTAGTGCCAGCAAAATACTCCACCCGCCAAGTGGATCCTCGCCCCATAGCATCGGAATACATCCACCAAGAGTCATGCCAATACCGGCAAAAATCGAGACAATCGTCTTTCTATTCATAGTACCAGTATACGCCTTTACATATACCGTGTGCTTCCAAAAGGGATCTTTGTCTTCACGACACTCTTCATCCCAGCCGTACTTCCCGAATGAATTGTTCGTTCACCCCAGCGCCTGTTGATTTCGTCAATTGCCCATGTTACCTGTCGCTCACGGGCAAGTTCATCGCCAAACAGGCTGAGTTGGTCGGCCGCATCGTCGTGCAAACGGTAACACGTCACCGCGATCATTTTACTATCAGGTGGGATACCGCTCGCTAAGCGCCTCGCAATTGCCCAAATTGCCGCATCGCTAAAGAAGGGCAGGGGAGCAAGCTCATGCGCCACCCAGGCCCCCTTGCCATGGTATCGCCGCGCATACAGGCGCACTCCCCTTGCCGCCTTATTATTATGGCGCAGCTTCGCACCCACCCCCTCAACTAGCGAATGTAGCCGCACCAGTTTTTCCTCGTGCGATAAGTGCGGACTATCAAGGACATATTGCCGCCCACAGCTTTTCACATCATGATCTATGTCATCAACCTCCCATCCTCGTAATCGCTGGTGCCACTGTTCGCCGCAAACACTCTTAAAGGCAATGTGCAAATCCTCGGCGCTGGCATCAAGCATATCGAGCGGGGTATAGATACCCAAGGCATTCAGCCGATGCTCGTTTGCCCGTGCAATGCCGGTCAGATCTTGCAGCGTTAACCCACTAAATACTTCTCGAATATTGTGCGACGTTAAAACATCTAGCCCGTCTGGTTTATGCAGCCCAGCCGCCATTTTTGCCAAGAACCGATTGGTGCTAATGCCAATGTTGCAGCGCATCCAAACACCGACCTCTTCCTTTAGCCGCCGCTTAATCTCATACCCTATCTCTACCAAATCACGTTCTCGCACTGCCACTGTAGCCTGGGAAAAATCAATCACTCCCTCATCGATACTTTTCATCCGTACATGCGGACTATAATCGCCCATAATCGCCATTAGTTTATGATACACATAGCGATATTTCGGCGGATCGCTTTCAATTCCCACAAGCTCCGGGCACAACTGTTTTGCATCACGCAAGCGCATGCCGAGCTTCACACCATGCCTCTTCGCTTCATAGCTCGCGGTCACGATCATCGTATGCTCGGTGCGACGATTCACGATTGCCACTGGCCGGCCACGCAACATTGGCCGGGCTTGCTGTTCGACTGTGGCAAAGCAGCTGTTGAGGTCGATATGCATAATCAAAGGCTGGCTCGTATTAAATGACATAGCAGCAAGTTTTCATTTTACAATTTACAGTTTTCAATGAATTATCAGCTTTCAGTTTACAAGTGTAGCTCGTTTGACAATTGATAATTGTAAACTCATGGTGAACTGTAAACTGTGAACCGTAAACTAACATCTATCTCCCTCCATTGTCAGCCGCCACGTCAGCCGCTCGCTATCAAACTCTAGCCGGTAGTCCGCTTCGCCGTCAGTCACGTCAAAGAGATGCACAGTCTTACGGCCTTGAGCCAGGGGAGTGCGCAGGCCGATTTCCGTGACCACGACTTCCCTGCCATTTGCCCGCCGGAACTTCACCGGCACGCACGGGTTCGCCCCCGTTCCAAACCGTACTACAACGTCGACACGCTCATTCAAGAATACTTCATCATTCATATACAAAAACCTCGATTATGATTAGTCGAGAACGTTTTCGATATGTATCGCCCGTTCGCTTGCCCGTTCCTAGCAGGCGCCCGTAGACGATTGACGAGGCTGAGGTGAGGGACGCTTGTTCGCCATAGAGCGAATAGTGAGTATCACCTGCCGTACGTTTAATATTATACACCAATCATACGGTACAATGGATAGCATGAGCTCTATCGGACGACGCTTGCAGCGTGTTGCGACCACCCCAAACTACGCCGTGCCCGTTGGCGGGCCGGTAGGGGCTAATTGGGGCGCACCAGCGTTCGAGGACAACTTCAACGGTACCGCACTCGATACCTCGCGTTGGGCGCCGACATGGTTTAAGGGCGGCACACAAAACAATGTCGTCACCAGCGCCAGCAATGTGTCAGTGTCGGGTGGCTACCTGCGACTCACCCTCGCTTCATCCGCCTCAGGCGCATCTATCAATACCGCACCCAATGATGTGTCGCCCAACCCCTTCACCTTCACCTATGGCTACGCTGAAGCGCGCATTTATTTCCCAGGGAATGGCACCTCTATCTACAACTGGCCCGCTTGGTGGACGGTCGGCCTGGCGTGGCCGGGCAACGGCGAAAATGACATTGCCGAAGGCCTGGGCAGCATGACGGTCAACTACCACTCAAACGCAGGCGCCAGCAACCAGGGCACCGTACCGGGCGTCTGGTCTAACGCCTTCCATACCTATGGTCTTTATCGTCAGCCAGGCTGGTGCGACGTCTACTACGATGGCGTGTGGGTCAAAGGCTATGCCACCAGCGACAATGGCGCACCGCACAGCCTTATTCTCAACATCGGCTCCGGCTATGGTCCGGCCCGCTATGGTACCGACTACCAGATGCTTGTTGATTACGTGCGAGTATGGACGCAGTAGGCTTATTCGGCCTTTTTCACTGATACATAGTGACCGCGTAGCTCAAATAAGATATAGAAACTAATCGCTGCTCCGATTGCCGCCCAAATAATACCGTTAATGATACTAAATGGTCCACCCAAAAGCGCACTCACCAGTGAACCAGCTATGCCTAGAAGTGACGCCAAAAATAGCAAATCCCAGCCTCGCTTTTGCTTGGCCTTCAGCGGCTGAATCGCCACTGCTTCAATAGCGACTGTAAGCACAAGCACGATGATGCTTACAATACCCGAAATAAACACTGCGCCGCCAAGAGCAGCTCCGGCAATTGAACCCAAAAGCAATGAACCAGCCGTCAACGTGGTGATGGTCGTTATTATCCCAATCGCACCGCACACCACACCAATGATCACCAGCCACCAAGCATTTTCTACTAGCCAGGTAGTCAGGCCTTTCGGCAAATGTGGCAAATCCTTATGCACCTTTGCAATCGCATCTTCTAGGGGCGCTAATTGTTTCATACATCTCCTCCTCTTATAGTTTTATACTACGCTGTTCGCGCGGTTTTGCAATACATCCACTACCACTTCTGGAAATCGCGCCATACCTCTGCTATAATATCTCGTGTTCTCTTCGCCGTAGGCGCACAATTCGTTAAACTTGTTTGACGAATTGAGAGGAAAAACGACGGGACAGCGATACTTTGACACTTTTTCTTTAGAAATAAGTGGCCAAGTAGAGCAGTCAGAGTCCGTTTTGACGAGGCAGCGTAGCTCAGTTGGAGAGCCTTCAGCGATAAAAATAGCCATCGCTCTAAACAACTGACAGAATGCTTAACAAGCACTCCGAGCTTGCACCTTCAACAACCTATTTTTACACGGCAGCGTAGCTCAGTTGGTTAGAGCGCGAGACTCATAAGCTCGAGGTCACAGGATCATTCCCTGTCGCTGCTACCAAGGAAAGATAGTCACCAAAGCGGTGGCTATTTTTCGTAGGTTGTACTACAAGATCCTGTGATCCCGGTCACAGGAATCGCTCCGTTTCACTCC
>JAPUET010000009.1:0-2482 GCA_027492465.1 Candidatus Saccharimonadota bacterium
GGTATATGACGAATATCATCACCATAAAAGATTTCCGGATGCAGTTTGGCAAAACTGAGGTGATAAAAAACCTTAATTTTGTCGTAAAAAAAGGCGAAACATTTGGCTTTTTAGGCTCGAATGGCTCGGGTAAAACCACTACTATCCGCGCGCTGCTCGGCATATATATTCCCACTGCGGGCGATTTACTTATAGAGGGCAAGCCCTACAGCGTTTCAAGTAATATACGGCTTGGCTATTTACCTGAAGAGCGAGGATTGTATAAAAAAGAGTCCGTTATCGACGTTATGATTTATTTCGGAGAGCTAAAAGGGATGGCACGCGAAGATGCACGACGGGTTGCACTTGCCTTTTTAAAGCGAGTGAAGCTTGACGATAAGGCGAATACCCGGCTGGATAAGCTTTCAGGTGGTCAGCAACAAAAAGTGCAGCTTGGTATTACCATTATGGACGACCCAGAGCTGCTTATTTTAGACGAACCAACAAAAGGGTTTGATCCGGTAAATCGAAAGTTGCTTATGGATATAATAGAAGACCATCAAAAGAAAGGTGCCACCGTGGTGATGGTGACACACCAGATGGAAGAAGTGGAACAACTATGCGACCGAGTGATCTTGCTGAAAAACGGCAAGGCGCACGCCTACGGCACCGTAAAAGAAGTTCGCAAAAAATTTGGCGGTAAATCGCTCAACGACATATTCCTTTCGGTTTATGGCGACGAAAATCAGGAGGAGCAGGCGTAATGCATAATCTTTCGACAGTAATTCGATTCGAAATTAGCCGAACCCTAAAAAAGAAGTCGTTTTGGTTTATGGCTTTCGGGTTTCCTATTCTTATTGGCGCTATTTTCGGCATCATTTATATTTCTAACAAATCAACCAACGATGCCGCTGAAAAACTTGGAAAACAAAGCTTTTCACTAGAAATTACCGATAATTCACAGCTTATAAGGCCAGAGCTAGTTGCTGCCATAAAGGCACATGTTGTGACTGACAAAGCGAAGGCGATTGAGGATGTAAGACAAGGTAAGGTTGATGGGTATATTTACTATCCTGCAGACCTTACTAAACAGCCTATTGAGGTGTACGGCAAAGAAGTAGGGCTATTCGACAATGGCCGCTACGAGGGAGTTGCAAAGAATCTTCTTCAGCAATCTGTGCAGGCGGAAGTAGCACCGGCAATCCAAAGCGTTCTAACCGGTACAACGACAACCAATGTAACGACCTTCCGTGACGGTGAGCCGTACGATGCCGTGAAGCAGATGATTTTGCCGGGCGTATTTCTTATCCTGTTTTACCTGCTTATTTCATTCTTCGGCAGCCAAATGCTCACCAGCACCACCGAAGAGAAGGAGAATCGCGTTATCGAGATGATTCTTACCACTATTGAGGCGCGCACGCTCATTGTTGGCAAGATTATTTCGCTGATTTTACTTGCCTTTCTACAAGGTGCGCTCATTGTGTTGCCAGCTTTGCTCGGGTATATATTCTTCCACGATCAGCTAAACATACCGGCCCTCGACCTATCGAGCTTGCCGGTTGATTGGGGACGAATTCTTACTGGGGCCGCGATATTCATCACCGGTATTGTTATGTTTACCGGCCTGTTGGTACTCATTGGTGCCTCGGTACCAACCGCGAAAGAAGCCGGCCAGTTCTTTGGTATGGTGATGATGCTGATCTTTGGACCGCTCTATGCCTTTACTCTCTTTATTTCCGCCCCCGATAGCCCCTTCGTTCGCTTCTTAAGCTTGTTCCCGCTTACCGCCCCTATACCGCTTTTACTTCGTAATGCGGTAGGTAACCTCTCTAGCTGGGAGATTGCGCTTGCGATTCCAATCATGGCCATCACGGCAATTGTTATCCTCGTCCTTGCTGTGCGCGTCTTTAGGTTTGGTGCGCTCGAATACAGCCGTAAAATATCTTTGCGCGAGATGTTTACACGAAAAGGGTAATTTCATATAAAATTGCCAACCCAATAGTCGGCAATTTTATATGGCGGAGAGAACAGGATTTGGTCACACGGGCGCGACCCCGAAACTTCACGATTGAAAGCATAGCTTTCATCGGAAGATTTCCTTGCGGAGCGCCGACGTGGCGCTCCTCACCTGCGAATCGCAGGTTCAAACTCTAACCCATCAACATATAAGAGCCCCTGGCCACAGGGCCGAGGACTCTTATATGGCGGAGAGAACAGGATTTGAACCTGCGATAGTATTGCTACTATACACGCTTTCCAAGCGTGCGCCTTAAGCCACTCGGCCACCTCTCCATACTTTCCCCTTATTATAAACTAGACTTTTACAATTTCGTGTACGCTTGGTCCAAGCGCGGTCACGCCCCGCGACCCCACGAGTCAGGCAAAATGAGCACAGCTCATTTGTGACATCGTCTTGCGACCTGCCACCGGCAGGTCTCACCTTAAGCCACTCGGCCACCTCTCCGTATTTTATATTTTACCGCATCAACTACGGTTTCATATC
>JAPUET010000009.1:2582-110517 GCA_027492465.1 Candidatus Saccharimonadota bacterium
ACTCGGCCACCTCTCCGTATTTTATATTTTACCGCATCAACTACGGTTTCATATCGGAATCAAAGACAATATATGGCTGTGCATCAAGCTGAAATGCTGGATATGCCATCTCTGCAAATGGCGGAAGTTCACCAGCCCGGTATTTCTCTACCCATACTATATTTTTATTGGCTTCACGAATGATATGCATAGTCGAGCTCATGCCGGACCTTATCCTCACAAAAGGTCTCCCCTCTGCATCAAAGTCTGTTGTGCCGCATATATCCAAGCCGCCAAATACATGGTATGTCCCGTCCTCCTTCAGGCGAGGGGGTATCGATAAAAGCCGTAAGCGTGCCTCTGGTCCATGCAACGGATCTTCATCCGCGTGCTCCGAACCTTCATGATGCCATCTTGTGGTATCGTAGGGGTTTTCCATCATTCTAATTATAACTTATATGGGTAATTTTGTCAATCCGGCCGTCAATTCCCTTGTGCTTATATACAAAAGGTTGTATTTTATACATTTTATATCTGTTGCTTTACTGAGAGCGGCGCGCCATAATAGATGGCAGTGTCAACGAAATCTACATCAACACCAGTGATACAGCTCACAAAACTCACCAAGCACTATGGTTTTGGGGATGCTACTCATAATGCCCTCGACGCGGTAACACTCAAGATAGAAAAAGGTGAATTTATCGCTATTATGGGTCCTAGCGGGTGCGGCAAAACCACTCTGTTAAACGTGATTGGGCTACTTGATCGCGCCGATGATGGCGAGTACCTCCTCGATGGAAAATCGGTCGAGCGACTCTCGCGTAAGCAACAAGCCCGCGTTCGTTCAAATCAAATCGGAATCATTTTTCAAAGTTTTAACCTTATTAACCGTCTAACGGTGCTTGAAAACGTTGCCCTTCCCCTTACCTACAAGGGCGTGCACCGTACCAAACGCCTTCAGCGCGCAAGCGACGTCTTAAAAACATTTCATCTAAGCGAGCGCGAGTACTATATGCCCTGGCAACTGAGCGGCGGCCAAATGCAGCGTGTCGCGATTGCACGAGCACTCGTTAATGAGCCGAGCATCATCTTGGCTGACGAACCAACCGGCAACCTCGATAGTCGTTCAAGCCACGTTATTATGGAGGAACTCTCAGAACTTCACAAAAAAGGTAATACTATTATCATGGTGACACATAACCCTAATCTTACGAGCTATGCCAGTCGCGTGATTAATATGCTTGATGGCAAGATTGCAAGCGATATTAAGATTGTCGTCGACACTAAAGATGCTGATGCTGTAGTGAAAATACCCCTTAATCGTCGGCTCAATCAAGAAAAGGCACAAAATGCCGAAAAAGTGAAAGCGAGCCCGGTGGCGCGGCGCACAAAAACACCAAAAGCTAAATCTTCTAAAAAGAAAGGGGCAAAAAAATGAGCCTGCTTTTCTTTGACCACTTAAATAATGCGTATCATGCCTTACGTCGAACTCGCGCTCGCACGCTTCTCACTGTTGCTGGCATCGCCATTGGCATTGCCAGCGTTACTTGCATTCTCTCTATTAGCGCAGGCGTGCAGCAGATGATCGGTGGCCAAGTCAACGCGCTCGACGGTACGCTCGCCGTCATACGTCCCGGAACTCAATCTCGCGACCCTAACGCATTTGTTAACCCTATTGCGCAGCAATCATTCAGCACCAGCACCCTTACCGATAGCGACGTAGCCGCCCTTTCCGAGCTGAAAAATGTTACGGCAATTGCACCTCTTATGACAATTGAGGGAACAATTAAAACGCAAAACAAAACCGTTACGAATAACGTTGTGCTAGCAACAACGCCAGATTTTGCGAAGGTTTCATCGCTCGATATGAAAGCGGGCCAGTTCTTAGACGAAGTAACCGATGACAACACTGCCGTTATTGGCGAAGATCTCGCCATAGAGCTCTTTGACACCGATCGCCCCATCGGCCAGGTGATTACTATTCGAGGTGTTGATCTCACTATTATTGGTGTTATTCGAAAAGCTAAAAATCCTATCAACTTTAATAACGTTGATTTTGGGCATGCGGTAGTGGTGAGTTTTGAACGCGGCAGACTCTTCCACCAGGGACGATCGCAGATTCAACAGATAAACCTTTTAGCAGACAATGCCGCCGATGTCCCGAGCGTTACCAAAGCCGCCAATGAACTGCTACTTAAAAATCACCTTGGCGAGCAGGATTTCACTATCACTACGGGTGAGGATATTTCTCGACCCACCAATCAGCTATTCACCGCCATTACCGAGGTAATGACCGCGATTGCTGCTATTTCCCTATTTGTCGGCGGTATTGGCATTATGAATATTATGCTCGTGAATGTTGCCGAACGCACCCGTGAAATTGGAATCCGCAAGGCAGTGGGAGCAAGCCACGGCACGATCGTGTCACAGTTTATCATCGAATCACTTATTATGAGCCTTATTGGTGGGGCGCTTGGCTACGTACTCGGACTGGTCGGTGCCTTTGGAATTAGCCTCTTTCTGTACTTTACGCCAAGCATTACATGGCACACCGCAGTGGGAGCACTGGTAATGGCAGTCGCCGTAGGGACAATCTTTGGTATTTACCCCGCAATCAAGGCCGCTCGTAAAAACACTATTGAATCACTACGGCAATACCACTAAATTACGCACGATAATTATGAGTAAAATTATCAGGTCAAAGGCATCTCACAGATTCAATCAATACACACAACTCTAAGAGCCGAGCTCTTTCTTAAATTTCTCGATTAAATCAACCTGGGTAGGATCGACATTGTTAAGAATCCCTACGTAAATACTCACAAAATCCGCTAAAATACAGCCCCACAGTAGTTGCTTGGCAAGCGTATCGCCTGCGATTGGTACAACAGTTGATTTTGGCCGACGACCACTTAGGAGCTTATCGCTCAGGGCAAACCGCTTTAATACGCGAGGATGCTCAAGCTCGCTCACAAGGTCAAACACCGCAAACGGCTTTTCTACCGGATGACTAGTCCAGCCTAAAAATTCATTGTGGTTAAATTCTGGCAAATAGTTCCAAAACGCTACGTTTTTCGCGTTTTCGTTCCAGCTAATTTTCCATTTGTACGCCACTGGCGCCATGCGTGTACCGGCGTAGAATACTGGCGTTTTGCCAACAGCAATCAAGGCCAACTGCTTGGCATAGTTATGCTCGGTAGGAACATCTTTTGTCCAGAGGTCGCTCTCTTTTTGTAGCCAACCTTCCAATTTTGCCATGTCGCTATATAGGCGCTTTGGCGCAACATCAAACGCAACTAAAATCTTTAGCACCGAGCGCAGGTTGTAGATCATACCCATACGCGGCTGCGTGCCCCCATGAATCGGTGCAAATAAAATCGAATGCTTATCGGCGATTTCCTTTAGTTTACCGCCCGTAGCTGTTACGGCTATCTGACAACCGCGATCTATTGCTTGCTCCAAGCAACTCACCGTCTCCTCGGTATTGCCAGAGTGACTACTTGCAATCACAAGAGTATTTTTACCAACAAATTTTGGCAATGAGTAGCTTTTTATCACTTCAAATGGCACGTTCAGCGAGTCGGCCAAAAGCACTTTTAAGACTTCTGCTCCAAGCGCCGAACCACCCATTCCGGCTACCACGACACTGTCAATCGGACGGCCGTCATGCTCAGCGTGTTCCAATACCGCATCATATCCAACTTGGGCATACAAATCTGCCGCTACCCCAAGTGCATTACTTTTATCACGCTGTTTTAAGACGTTTGCATCGTCAAGCACATCACCACCTTTACTCTTGCGATTTATTCTGCTCTTATGATACAGTATTTATCAAGTAAACATAAGTACTAAAACAGTCTAGGGGTGGGCATGAATATTCAACCGCAATCAACACAGCCAATTAGCGATGACCAAGAACTTGCCAAAGTTCTTGCCGGGGTTACCTCTGGCGATGATCAATCCGCAGCAGCAGATCCAGCTGCAATACTACCTCCAATGCCTCCAGTCGATCCTAGCGCCGTACCCGCCCCAGAAGAGCCTACGGCCGAAGGTGAGTCTGCTCCTGCCCCAGGGGTAACTGCAGAGCCTGTATTACCGCCTGCTCCAGAAGTCCCAGCAGAACTGCCTCCTGCACCAAGCCTTGCACCAACGGGCGAACTCGATGGCGTAAAGCAAGAGGCTATCAGCGAACTTCGTCCGCTCGTTGATAAATTAACACTGCCTGCCGAAGAAAAATTCGATACCTACCTTCTTTTGATTCGTTCAACTGACGATAAGTCTTTGATTGCGCCAGCCCACGAAGCAGCACGATCAATCGCCGACGATGCTCGTCGCGCACAAGCCCTACTCGATATCATCAAAGAAATCGATTTTCTTTCGAACCAACAATAAGTACATGTAGCCACAAACACCTCGCTTTCCTAGGCGAGGTGTTTTGGTATCTGCTCCAGATGCTACAATAGAAATAATGAATATACGATTTGCGACGCAAGAGGAAATTGCCGCTTGGGATGAACTTTTGCTAAGAAACCCAGACGGCGGCAATGTGTTTCAGTCGAGTCGACTTGCCGAAACCAAACGCGGCAATAGCTGGAAGCCGCGATATCTCATGATTGATCAACTTGCTGTTACCGCGCTCGAAAAATCCGTTTCTTTGCTGGGGAAGTTTTGGTATTTGCCAAAAGGCCCCGGCGTAAACGACATTAGTACGTTATTAGAAATGTTGCCAAATATACAACAGTTTGCGCGTACTAACGGTGTATTTGCAGTAAAAATTGAGCCCGAAATTCTTGAAACTACTGAATCTAAAGCGCAGCTTTTAAAGGCAGGGCTAGTGCATACAAAGCCCGTTCAGCCCAATAGCTCTACCGTACTGATTGATCTTTCACCCTCACTCGACGAAATTATGGCCTCATTCAACCAAAAAGGACGGCATGCCTTACGTCGAGCCGAACGCGATGGCGTCATTACCCAGCCGGTTGAGCTGAGTGAAGACAATATGCGCGCCATGTACCATTTGCTCGCCAAAACCGCCGCCGGACGGTTCGAAAGCTCTCTGCGTAGCTACGACTATTACAAATCGTTCTGGAAAAACTTCGCCGAAAACGAACATGGCAGCCTATTTTTTGCTTTTGCTAGCGGTGAGCTGGTTGCGGCCGCCTACTGCATGTACCTGGGTAAAAACGGCCTCTATAAAGACGGCGCTAGCGTACGCGACAAAACCGCGTATGGCGCCAGTCAGCTGCTCCAGTGGGAAGTTATGAAGTGGATGAAAGCGCGAGGTGTCACTCGCTACGATCTCTGTGGAGCACCGCATTCAAGCCGTATCGACGATACCGCCCACCCCTTTCATGGAGTTGGTCGATTCAAAACCAGCTTCAACAAGCATGTCACCGATTACATTGGCTGTTACGATCTTGTGGTTGACCCCACAAAGTATAAACTATGGCAAAAAATCGGCCAGCGACTCGCCCTTAGTCTTAGTTGGCGCTTGAAGCACCGTCAGTGGTTTTAGTCTTTCCTAAAATTTCGCGCACAATATCGCTATCGTTCCAGGGAATCTTGTTACCTTCGACAATTCGGTAGACTTCATGCCCCATGCCCGTAATGAGCACTGTGTCGCCCTTTTTCGCTACCGAAAGCGCTTTTTCGATCGCTTCGCGACGGTCTGGCAACTCGGTTGTCTTCATTGCGCCACCTTTTACATCCTCGATACCATCGTAAACCATATGGCGAATGGTATCAGGGTCTTCGCTATAACTTTCTTCATCGGTCAGGAAAATACGATCAGCAAGGTTGGCGGCAATGCCACCCATAGTTGGCCGCTTAGTTTTATCGCGGTCGCCACAGGCCCCAAATACCAAAATAACGCGGTTTTTTGTAACAGCTTTTGCCGCTTGTAGTAATTTTTCTAGCCCATCTGGCGTATGAGCGTAATCGACAATCACGTCAAACGGAAGGTTCTCAACTACGCGCTCAAATCGCCCCGGTACCGCCTCGAGGTTCGCAATGCCTTCAATGATATCGTGCAGATCAACCCCAAGCAAATACGCAGCCGCTACTGCTGCCGTCATGTTGTAGGTATTAAATTCGCCGGGCAAGTTTGTCGCAAGTTCTAGTTTGGTTTGGTGATCAATTGTTACTTTTGCCTCTGTTCCTTTACGATAAAGCTTTATATCGTCGATATGCGCCTCGGACTCAGCGTGTTTCCCGTAGGTAATTTTTTGGTCTCGTGCGGTAAATTTGTCGAAAAACTCAAACCACTCGTCGTCGCGGTTCAGTACAATATATTTTGGATTACCGGCAAAGAGACGTCCTTTTACCTCGGCGTAGGCTTCCATAGTACCGTGATAATCAAGATGGTCTTGGGTAAGGTTGGTCATTATCGCCATTTCTACTGGTACACCATCAAGTTTATGCTGGTGAATGGCATGGCTTGGAAACTCCATTACTACAAAATCGACCTTTGCCGCTTTTGCGTCACGAAAAAACTGCTGCATACGAACAGTTGAACCCACCGTCATATTCAGGTCATTACGCGTTGCCACGCCCGCAACCTCTATTGTGGCCGTAGAAAACATGGCGGTTTTTTTGCCTGCTTCTTTTAAGATTTCGTTAAGATAATTAACAGTGGTCGTTTTACCATTGGTACCGGTAACACCAATCACGCGCAAATTCCGCGCTGGGTGACCATACCGCGCCGCCACTGCTCGTACCCGAGCTTTACGATACGCCTCTTCAAGCCCGCTGACCGCCCTACTAGGCAACACTTTTCGCACACCCTTGACCACACGATCTTTCATAGTTTTATTTTAGCACTATTCTTTGGGCGTAGCACCCACCTTCGGTGAGTTAAACTCTCTACCACCTCATAGCCAAGGTAACGAACAAACATCTCCCGTAGCTGATCGAGCCACTCAATAAAGGATACCTCCAGCGCGTGATACAATAGCCTGTATATATCAGCGCAGCGCCCACCGAAAGGAATGTTCATGCCCGCTATCGATTCGTCCCAGCCACTTATACGAGCTACCTCCGTTAAAAAACAATTTGCTCTTGCGACTGGCGGGTCGACAACAACCGCCGTCAACGACGTAACGTTATCGATAGGAGTCAATGAGTTCGTGGCTATTGTTGGTAGCTCAGGCTCAGGCAAGTCGACCCTTCTTTACTGTCTTTCAGGGTTAGAACAGGTAACATCAGGCGAAGTGGAACTTCTTGGCGAACCATTGCAATATGATGGTGAGTCAGCCGTCCTTTCACCCCGGCAAAGCAGCCGCATAGGCTTTATATTCCAGAATTATCAGCTATTAAAGTTCCTTAGCGTACGCGAGAATATTCTGCTGCCAGCCAAGTACACGCACACCTACGATGCGGCCGCCGAGCGGCTTCCGAAACTGCTCGAACAACTAGGACTCACCGAAAAGGCCGATGCAAAAGTGTCTGAGCTTTCTGGTGGTCAGCAGCAACGTGTGGCGATCGCTCGCGCGCTCGTTAATGAACCGGCCGTTGTATTTGCCGACGAACCAACCGGTGCTCTCGACACCAAAAATGCCGGGGAGGTGGCGGCTATCCTGGAAACAATTCCGAACGAACAGCGCTCGGTGGTGATGGTCACCCACGACCTTGAAATGGCCGCGCGGGCACGCCGCATCCTTATCCTGTCAGATGGCAAGATCGTTAAAGAACTCGGCCCATCGAGCGCCGCGACGATTTTGACGGAGATGCGTGCAGTAAAGCAGGCGGGAGCACCTGATGAAACTCGCGCTTAAGCTAGCCTGGGAATACCGCTACAGCTGGCTGGCAATGTTTCTACTCACCGCAGCTAGTTCGCTAGTCATGGTAGTGAGCTCGCATGTGTCGCATGCCAACGATATCATTACTGCCGAAACTGGTAATGCATCGTTGAAATTTGATTTTTATATCTCGATGCTGGCTACTTTTTTGATCGTGCAAACTATCGCCGCCTTGTGCCTAGAGAGCCAAGCACGGGATCTTGCAATCATCAAAACCTGTGGCGCATCGCAAAAGGCTACGCGCCGCACCCTACTGGGCGAAGTAAGTGCCGTAACGCTAGCTGGCTTCGGGTTTGGCGCTTTGCTGGCTCTTCCGGTTATCAACCCCTACACGACATGGGCAATTGGGGTAATGACCGACGCCGGTGGCCGCACTTTCGGGCTTGATGCCGGTTCATTCTTAATGGCAGCGCTTGCGCTGGCTATTGCAGTCTATTTCGGCTCTCACAGTACCATTAAGCGCGTCTCACGGCAAAATGTCGTGAGCGCCATGCAGGGCGAAACCGTCTTTTCACGCAAGCGCAAACGCATTATTGCTGGTATTATCACCACCCTAGCGATAGTGCTGAACATAGCAATTATCGTGGCAGCGTTTTTCTCCAACCAAATCATCACGTTTTTGCGCTCGCTAGTCGAAACCGGTATGGGTGACAACCCGGAAGCGGCCAAAATGGTTGCCAGCGCTGAAGGGGGTCTCATATTAATGTCACCGATGCTATTTGTCATGGGGATTATGATACTATCAGGCACATTGGCGCCGCGTTTGTACCGCAGTATTCTTAGCTGGACGGCCCGGCGCATACCAGTGAATGCCCCAGGCTGGCTAGAGGTTGGCATCAAACAAGCGGCGTATAATGCCGGTAAGTACTACGGCTCCATTACGCCACTGGTGATTTTTATGCTAGCGATTGTGATGGTATTTAGCGCCATCGATAGCGCGCTTGCGCCCATTACGACCCTCTATCGGCAGCACGGTGTGTCGGTGGCTGATGTATCAGGTACAAATTATGATGCGGTGATCATCGTGATCGGCCCAGCACTATTTATTGCTTTCGTCGGTTCACTCGCCAACATCATCATGTCGGGGCGTAGCCGTATCTACACTAATAAATTAACTGCCATTCTAGGCCTCAAAGGTCACACGCAGCTGCTGCAAGCCCTCACCGAAACGGCCGGTTATGCGTATGTGGCGGCCGTCATTGGACTAGTAGCTATGCTACTTGCCTCTGGGCTTGTCTGGGTGGCCGGCAGCGCCATCACACACGAAACGCAGCCCTACATCCTCTCGTGGACATCGTACTTCTTGGCGCTTGTGTTTATCGTGGTGGTTATTTCCATCCCGGCCCTGAGTTCCGTGGTGCGCAGTCGCAAACTCCCCAGCCGACAAGTGCTGGAGAGTTTTGGCGAATAGCAAGCTATAGCAATCCCAAAGCAAAACCAGCTATTTTCAGTTGATGGATCGCCGAACTAAAAATCAGGTTCTCCAAATGAGACGTATCCGTAGATACGTCGAGTGAGGAAACCTGGTTTTTGGCCGGCGAGGCGTAGATGAAAAGGTTGGTTTTGCTTTGGGATTGCTATGAGCCGAAATTGCTGTTTTTATGGTATAATTACCCTTAGTGAAAATTTTGGGTATAGAGAGTAGTTGCGACGAAACCGCTGCCGCTGTGGTAGAGGATGGCTTTAAGTTGCTCTCGAATGTGGTAGTCTCGCAAATCGATATTCATTCTCATTACGGCGGTGTTGTGCCCGAAATTGCGGCGCGTAGCCATATAGAGGCCATTAACCCCGTAATCGATGAAGCACTCGCGAAGGCCAACTGTACTTGGGACGACATTGATGCCATTGCCGTTACCTATGCTCCCGGCCTTATTGGGTCACTCCTAGTCGGTAGCCTTGCAGCGCGCACGCTTGCTATCGTGCACAATAAGCCCCTTTACCCTATTCATCATGTAGAAGCGCACGTATACGCTAATTTCATCACCGCCCAAGGTGATAGTACTGAGCTTACTTTGCCATCAAAACAACCTGAACTACCGATGTTAGCATTGATTGTATCCGGAGGGCACTCACAATTGGTATTATTCCGTAATCATGGTGATTACGAGCTGTTAGGGCAAACGCAAGATGACGCCGTGGGCGAAGCCTATGATAAAGTTGCCAAAATCTTGGGACTCCCCTACCCTGGCGGCCCCTCAATCGCCAAGGCTGCTGCGCTTGGTAATAATAAAAAATACCAACTTCCAAAGGCAAAACTGAAAAATCCTTATGATTTTAGCTTCTCTGGCCTCAAAACAGCCGTTTTACGGGCCGTACAGGCCGAAGTGGGGAAAGACTTCACTTTCCCCTCACACGAGCTCCCAGGGCTCTTAAACGATGTTCAGCGCAATGACTTTGCCGCGAGCTTCCAACGAATTGCCAATGAAACGCTTGTCGACAAGGCAGTCGCCGCATACGAAGCCTACTTGCCAAACTCTGTCGTGATAGCTGGCGGAGTGGCAGCGGATCGAGATTTGCGGGCTCGTCTCGCCGACAGGTTGCCCATTCCTATCGAGTACGCCCCTATGCAGCTTTGCACTGATAACGCTGCCATGATTGCGACACTCGGCTATTTTTACGCTCAAAAGATGCCCGCAAGCGACCCCTACTCCCTAGAGGTAGTACCAAGCCTTTCAATGACTAAAACCACATGGGCAGCGACGGAGGCATAATGGCAAAATCGTTCACCTCCCTGACCGATCCAGAACTCATCACTCTTTTGAACGAGGGGGCAATCGGCGTTATCCCCACCGATACGGTATATGGGCTGGTGGCGCGCGCAGAACTACAGCCTGCTATCGAGCGCATGTACGCCGTTAAATCTCGTAAACGACAGCCTGGCACCACTATTGGAGCGTCGGTGAAGCAATTAGCTGCACTAGGGTTCCCCATCAAGTCCCTTGAGTACGCGGCTCAGTATTGGCCAGACGCCTTAAGTGTCGAAATGAACGCGACAGCTATCCCGGAATATCTTTCCACTGGTCAGCCCGTTATGGCAGCGCGCATACCGAATAAACCAGAGCTAGACGAGCTACTGAATAAAACCGGCCCTCTCATGACAACCAGCGCAAATGCTCCGGGAGCTCCTACTTCTACCTCTCTAAAAATGGCAATGACCTACTTTGGGGATTCGGTCGACTTTTATGTCGATGGCGGCGACTTATCTGGTCGACCCCCTTCTACTATCATCGGATTCGACAAAAATCACCAGATCATCGTCTACCGCCAAGGTGCCGTCAAAATCTCACCCCATTAGCGAATATTGCACATAAGTTGGCGTAAAACTCAAGACTCTGTATGCTTTTGCGTGGTAATCAAATCGCCATTCAAATACTCTAGGGCTGCAAGGGTAGTATTCCCCATGCGACAACCAAATCCAGCGTTGTTTTCACACCATTGTTGCCAAAAATCTGATAAGTCCGTCATATTACCCTTTCTGAAGAGTATAAGCTCTGCTGTTCGCGGGCGCATAGTTAAGAGTGTACCGCGATCCTCTTCGATATCTTCGCAAAGTTTAGCAAAATACCTGTCGGCTTCGGCATCACTTACCTCATCTGGCACATGAGTATCAAAGTATCCCCCGGTACCCTGAATTGTTACATCGTCTGCAACAAAATATATCGTCTTTGGCGAAGGGACGAAATTGGTAAGGTAATACGCCCGAGCAGCGATCGATCGGTCAAATAAATGACCTTGCGTGTAAGGAAAATTGTCAGTGTCGCCAGAAGCGAGAATAGTAAGGTTACCGTCTCGAAGTTCAGACAAGCAAAATCCACGCAGATCAAACGTGTTACTATCCCTTACCACTGTAAGTCCGTCATCTTGCATTAACCCAAAGATTGTATCTTTGTCTGGTAGCTCACCTCTTACAAACTCAGGGTGCTCTGCAGCAAAATCCAGTACGTCGAGCGGATCATTAGCGTGCTTCATTGCATGCTCGCCACCCGATGAATGATGATAAAAACGATATCCACTAGTCGCAAAACGATCTGGAATGATGAGTCGATTCATTTCCTGAGAATATCATAGATATTAGATCTGTGATCGGTCAACTTAAGAGTACGTGGTAAATCATTAAAGTATTTTGTTGTTATTTCCGCAACGACTTTAATTTACGCAGAATTAACTTTGCTTTTGGCAAACCTTTCACCCAAAGCGGATACAATTTTGAAAGCGGATAGTCGAATGTTCCTGCAAGCATGTCTTCATGGCTAGCAAAGCCTTGCTTAAACGTACTCACCCCGTCATTTAAAAGACCGTTCATGTCGTAACGCTCAATCCCCCACTCCTTGCACTTAGTGATAGCATGCCACTTTAGCATGTAATTTGCTCGCAAGGCTTGGCCTTCGTCGTTCATACCGCCGTACAGTTCAAACGCTGTTTTCTGACTAATTGCCAGCCACAAAAAAGCCACTGGTTTTTCACTGTGAAAAGCCGCAAAAATGATCGATGAATCGCCCATAAGGGTTTGGAGATCTTGGTAATAGAGGTCGTCGTGAAGCGCAAACCCGGCACGTTTTGCCGTTTGCTTATAAAGTGTAAGGCACTTAGCGATATCTTCGGGCCGTTTAAGGCGTTTTACGGTTAGCTCTTCCCTGCCCGACTTACGCACATACTGGCGTGTTTTTTTGCTCATGTCGTTTAAAAGGTCTTGCTCACCCCGCTGCAGATCTAAAATCAGTGTCCGTGGAATCAAAATCGTATTTGGCGAGGCCTGCCAGCCTTTTACTGCTGGAATTTCTGTATCGTCAGGCTCGATAGTAAGCACGGTACCCGGAAGGTGCTGCTTAACATAGTGCACGAGTGCTTCGAGGGTTTCGCTTTCGCTCCCCTCGTGCCACACAGGGCCACGCGGAACGTAGTTTAAACGCTTGAATGGCCCCGGCAAGTGCTTGGTCAATACTTGAGCGGCGCCCGTTACCCGCTCTTCGTCATCGATAAACAAAATTCGATGAGCCCTCCATCCATGAGCCGCTTTTAGTTCGCCCCACCCCCATAACTGAAGTGGATGACCTTCTAGGTCATGAACAATCTCATCCCAAAGTGCGGCGTCATCACAGCGTTTCCCAACAATCATACATCCATTGTACCGCACCCTTCCCTACCCTCCTAGCGCAGACGGCGTGTGTAATAAATATGCTATTTGTGCTACAATATAAGTGAACACAAACACGTGGATAAATAACAGAGGTAGAACAGGGGTCAGGAAACTTTTCACGTGAAAAGTTTTCCAGGTCACTTGTTGTTGCCATTTTTCCACGTGAAAAATTGAATATATTACAGAGGTAGAATCACAATAATGAATCTCGCAAAAGCATATACACCTAACGATTTTGAGCCAAATATCTACGCTTTGTGGGAGCAATCTGGCGTGTTTGACCCTAAGGGTGTAGGTGAACCATATGCGGTAGTTATGCCACCGCCAAATGCCAACGCAAATTTGCATGTTGGCCACGGGCTGGGCTCCGCACTACAAGACATCCTCGTGCGCTACCATCGCATGAAAGGATATGATGCCGTATATATTCCGGGTGCCGATCATGCCGGGTTTGAAACCTGGGTAGTGTACGAAAAAAGCCTGACCGCCGAAGGCAAGTCGCGCTTTGACTACTCGCGCGAGCAACTTTATAGCCAGGTATGGGATTTTGTAGATGCGCGCCGAGGCGACATGGAACTCCAGCTACGCGCGCTTGGGGTAGGGGCAAGCTGGAATAATCTTGTATTTACTCTCGATAAAAAGGTGATTGATACCGTATACGCCACCTTTAAACAAATGTGGGACGATGAACTTATTTATAGGGGTGAACGTATGGTAAATTACTGTACCGTTCACCAAACCAGCTTTTCTGACATTGAGGTGGTTCATAAAAACGAAAAATCGAAGCTGTGGCAAATTGCCTATCCACTACTCGATAAGGTAGGGGAAATTGTCGTGGCGACGACACGCCCCGAAACGCTTCTTGGTGACGTTGCCGTTGCAGTAAACCCCAATGACGAACGGTACAAAGACATGATTGGGCTGCGCGTTCAGCTGCCGCTAACAGATAGAGAAATTCCGATCATTGCTGACGATTACGTAGACATGAGCTATGGTAGTGGAGCGGTTAAAATTACTCCTGCCCATGACCCGAACGACTTTGAAATAGGGGAGCGCCACAACCTAGAACCAATTCAGGTGATCGGGTTTGATGGCACTATGATTAACGTACCGTCGCAGTACACCGGCCTCTCAACAGTAGAAGCTCGCAAAAAAGTCCTCGCAGCCCTTACGGCAGACGAGGTCCTTCGTGGCGAAAGTGAAATTGAGCATGCCGTTGGTCACTGCTATAAATGCGACAGCATTATCGAACCACTTATCAAAGATCAGTGGTTTATCAAGATGCAGCCACTCGCTCGGCGAGCAATCGATACCATTCGGTCCGGCGCAATTACGTTTAGCCCAGAAAACAGGGGAGAAGTGCTCGCAAATTATCTTGAAGGCCTTCGTGACTGGAATATCAGCCGCCAAATTCCGTGGGGAATTCCTATCCCGGCATTTCGCAATGAAAACGACTCAAGTGACTGGATTTTTGACACCAGGGTAGATGAAGCAAGTATCGTTGTGAATGGTACAACATATATAAGAGAAGAAGACACCTTTGATACCTGGTTTAGTAGTGGTCAGTGGCCATTTATCGTGACTGATTATCTAGATAGCGGCGACCTCGCCAAATATTATCCAACGGCAGTCATGGAAACTGGGTACGACATCTTGTATGCGTGGGTTGGCCGCATGATTATGCTCGGGCTTTACCGCACCGATACAGTGCCGTTTAAACATGTATACTTGCATGGTCTTGTAAATGACGAACACAACCAAAAAATGAGTAAAAGTAAGGGGAATGTTTTAAACCCAATGGAAGTGATCGCCGAGTATGGTTCTGACGCTCTAAGAATGGGTATTATTGCGAGCCGGAGTGCCGGACAGAGCCAAGCCTTTAGCACCGGTAAAGTGGTGGCAGGCCGTAACTTCTGCAACAAACTATGGAACGTCGCCCGGTTTATTATGGCGAACGTAGACGAAACGGCGCCTACCGCCGATCCCGAGCCCAAGACGCTTGCTGACCACTGGATTATTCGTCAGCTCAACCGAGCCGCTGCGGCCATTGAAGAGCAGCTTGCCGATTACCGTTTTGCCGAGGCGGCCGAAACAGTCTACCATGCCCTGTGGGACGATGTTGCCGACTGGTACGTAGAGGTAAGCAAAGTAGAACAAAATGCCGCTATGAGCGCTTATGTGCTTGATACAATGCTTCGGATCGCACATCCGTTTGCACCGTTTGTGACCGAAACAATCTGGCAATCATTCAGCTGGCATGACAATTTGTTAGCAGGCGATACGTGGCCTACCCAAAAAGAATGTAGCGACATTGCCGCCGGTGAATTTAGTCGGCTAAAGCGTCTTGTAACAGAGGCACGGTATGTAATGAGCGAACTACCCGGTAACGAGCGCTACAGCATTTTGTATATGGACGATTCACTCGTAGCCGACAATACGGAACTGATCGCAAAGCTCGCAAAAGCTAAATCGGTCGATCACGTCGACTCACCACGAGGGCTCCGGCTTGCAGCTAGTGGTCGTGACGCGTGGCTCGACCTCGATGCCGACACGTTATACGAACATCAGACTAACCTTGAAAAGCGCCTCGCCGAAGCGCACGCTAGCGTCAAAGCCCTTTCAGCGCGCCTAAGCAACGAAAATTATGTTGCCAAGGCACCAGCCGAACTTGTAGAAGAGTCTAAGCAGCAATTACATTCTCAAGAAGCGCTGGTTGCGCGACTTGAGGCTGAGTTAGAAGTGCTAGAGAAGTAAAGCGTTACTCTAAAATCGGCAAGTTTGCATTATCGAACGCATGGCGAGGCTTGGCAGTGGCCCGGGCAAGTTCTTTTGCGTGCGATTTGCGACGCGGCGCAACACTTGGTGACTGATAGAAAAAGCTCGAAATTAACGATTTGTTTGCCGCGTTGTGATCTGGGTGAGTATGAGCATCGCTTGAAACAAAGTCGCTATAACGGCCAGCTACTGCTTTGACCGGTGCGTAGCCGAAGCTATTAATACTCGAAAGTGCCGTACTGGTGGCTTTGTCGACACGGCTGTCGTGCATAAACACGCCCATCGCCGTAAAGAGGCTAAGAATGGTCATAAAGTAATTAGTAATTGTTTTGATTTTCATGTGGTGGTTTGTTTATTTTGTTACGGTACTGTAGTCAGATTAGCATAAACTTTATTAAAAGTCAAGTATACGACGTACTATTCGTGATGGTAGGGTCGGCCAGCCGCTATCTCTCCAGCCCTATAGAGCTGCTCTGCCAGAATAAGCCGTACGAGCTGATGGGGAAATACTAGGGGTGAAAGTGACCATACAAGATCGGCGCGAGCGGTGAGGGAATCATCGACACCATAGGCGCCACCAATAACCACCACCGGTGGCTTGCTGGTTGTAAATACGTGCTCAAGCTGACGCGATAGGGTAGGGGAGTCGAGCAGCTTGCCGCGTTCATCGAGCAAAATCACATAATCCTCAGGCTTAAGGCGCGAAAGTATAGCACCAGACTCTTCCTGGCGAGCTGCAAGGCCTTCACGGGCGCTATGTGGCAAAAGTATCCATTCGGTATTCCACGGCGCCTGGAGGCGCTTTTGGTAACGTTCCAGGCCATCCGTAATCCATGACTCGTGTTTGCGACCGATGGCAATAATTTTAATCATGAAACGCGAGCTTCTCGGCGAGCGCAGCGAAGGCGATATGATCGGGCTCGATATCGGTACGCTGCGGGTTGTGCAAATCGGCCGTTACAGCAAAGGGGATGACATGCACGTGCGCATACGGTATATCGGTGCCAACAACGGCCGAATGAATGTAGGGGTAGGGCAGAACCTCACGGAGGCGAAGCGCAACCTTTTGTACCGTCTCCATAACAGCTTGGTACGTGTCACTATCAAGCTCCCATACAAATTCAGCGGGATGTACCTTTGGAATGACGAGCACGTGCCCTTCGTGTTTTGGGTAGATATCGAGCAAAGCCAGGGTTTTCTCATCCTCGTACACCTTATGCACGGGAATTTCACCGGCTACAATTTTCGCAAAAATTGAATCTTCCATACCATTCAGTATACTCCACTCCCTATAATCCCAGTGTTTTTATGGGTAGATATCAACTCTTTCCGCTATAGCGTATACTTGTGATATGAAGCGGGTAACAAAGGCTCGATTGGCGGACGGGTTGCTGCGAGTACTTGTACTCGGATCGGTGACATCGGCGGCGCTCATTGCGCCCAACGGTTTGCAGCTGCTTGATAAACCTTTGCAGAAATTTATTGCCTCGCTCGATGAAAAAGAGCGAAAACGGAAGATCGCCGAGGCGCTGGCGTACTTACGCTACCGCGGATTGGTGCAAGATGATTATCAGCATGGACTACGGTTAACGAAGAAGGCCGAGCATCGATTGCAACAACAAGAGGTAGAAGCAATCTGCATTACCCCGGCCAAGCGCTGGGATGGCGTATGGCGAATTGTGTTTTTTGATATTCCCGAACCCATGAAAACGAAACGCGACCAGTTTGCCGCACGGCTAAAACATCTTGGGTTTGGCGTGCTACAACGAAGCGTATTCATTTGCCCACACCCCTGTAGAGATGAGGTGGTACAGCTTGCCCGATATTATGCCGTCGATCAGTACACAACATATATCGAAACCTCGTACATCGATAATGACACACCCCTTAAAGAGCATTTTGAGTTATAACTATCACGTTTATGCGCTATAGCGTATTTTGTTGGTTAAGAATTTACATTGTCATGTCAATTTCATCTTAGATTGGTAGAGTATACAGGATGCACCCTTTAGGTTCTCTGATATAATAATCAAGACCTACTTTGGAGAGATGTCTGAGTGGTTGAAGGTGCCGCTCTCGAAAAGCGGTGTGGGGTAAAAGCCACCGGGAGTTCGAATCTCCCTCTCTCCGCCATAGAAAATAAGACTAGTCTAACTAGTCTTATTTTCTTGGTACACTCGGCGCGATTCGAACGCACGACCTTCGGCTCCGCAAGCCGACGCTCTATCCAGCTGAGCTACGAGTGCATAAATACATACAACTTTGTAAATTTTAGCACATTCTACTACTGTAGGCAAGGTGCTATAAGTGAAGCTTGGCGAGTAATCTATCGATTGCGTCGGGGGTGATCTCTTTCATTGGCAGACGCGAAGCAAGCATATCTACCACTTGCTCGCCAATCTCTTCTGGAAAATAAATTGCTTGGCTAATCTGAAATCGTTTACGCGGAATAAGCGCTACCGAATGATGCCCGGCGTGGCTCACAACGCCAAACGCCTTGAAAACGTCATAGGTATACAGTTTGTCGTTTACATGGAGTCCTTTACGACTCAATGTATACTGAATCACCTCTGGTGGGCGACGGACATACATCACCAGCGCAAGCGCCATCACGGGCACTAAAATAGCAAAAGTAATAGATTTTAGTACCACCACAGCTAATACGGCAGCAAGAACAGCGGCAATACCAAAGAAAATATACCATTTGACACTACGGGGGCTGTGAATATATTCAGTTCCTTCCCACCGTAATAGAGCGGTATCATCTTCGGAGGGATCGGATTGGATTATGGTCGGATCGGCAACTTGCTCACTGGTATCTGGCTGGGTTTCTTCAGGTTGCACAGGCTCTTCTGGCAAAACGACCGGAGAGGGGTCTGTAGCTGGAGCTGTTGAGGCTACAGGTACGGCCGGTACTACAGGAACTGCAGGTGGCACCTCGGGCATGGGTTGCGGCGGAACCGGAACAGGTTCGGCCGGCGCCTGATACGGAGCAGCCGAAGGGCTAGGCGTAGGTTGCTGCCACTGGTCGGCCGGGGGTTGTTGCTGATTGGGTTGCATTGCTTTTAGTATACCATGAGCACTATCCGTACTCAGAGCGTTTTACTGTGTTGAAGAACCGTAGTTTGTACTACTAGAGCTCGATGTACTAGAGAAGCTGTTGATAACAAAGTTAACAGCCGCATAGGCAAGAATTGCAACAATAATACCAACAAGCGCATAGAGAATGGTGTTTTTTGCCGCTTGGACTTGGGAGGCATCTCCACCAGAAATAACGTAGCGCAAGCCGCCGATTACAATCATAATTACCGCAATTGCGCCAACAATAAAGAGGAGAACGCTACTAATTTGTGAGAAAACGCCAGAATTACCAAATAAATCACCCGGCTGCTGGTCTGATCGTGCAGAACTAGCGCCATCTGAAATATTGCCAAGAGCAAGTACCTGGGAAGCTCCGACTACGCTTACGCTGAGGGCAAGAACGGCAGTGATAATAAGTGGGACGATGCGCTTCATACAATCTCCTTAGAACATGTTGCGTGTTTGTCTAGGTATAGTATACACCGCTCTTGTTCAAACAGGAAAGTATCTAGCCCACCAGGGATAAATGTGATAAACTATCGTAGTGTTCAACATCAGCCGTTTGAGAAATATCCAAGTGGCTGATAGTGAAACGTGAACTACTGGAGGAGTACCCAAGTGGCTGAAGGGGACGGTTTGCTAAATCGTTAGTATGGGGAGACCTGTAGCGGGAGTTCGAATCTCCCCTCCTCCGCCAGAATAAAAATACGACCTGTAAAAGGTCGTATTTTTATTCTGGCTGTAGCGGAAATTTGGACTCCCGCGTTTTGCTTTAGCAAAACCCTCGAGTACACATCTGTACCTATCCCGCCATAGAAAATGACCCCAAGCAGGGGTCATTTTCTATGGCGGAGAGGGCGAGATTCGAACTCGCGGTGAGTTGCCCCACGACGGTTTTCAAGACCGTTACCTTAAACCACTCGGTCACCTCTCCGTGTATTTAATAAGTATAACTCAATAGCCTACATCTGTATGGCCTAGTATTGTGGAAAATAACCCTCGTTCCACGGCGATCGAGCGCGCCACCGGCGCCCTCTCACTATTTCCGCTTGAACTGTTCTCGGCGACAGAACTGTCGCCTGCGAGTAGCTCGGCGCTTCACGGTCACCTCTCCAATAAATACCCCCTTATCATAACAGATTAACCGCTATGCAGCAAGGTAAGGGTACGAGCCGCAGACGGTTTTACTCCCCTGGCAACAAGGCAAATGCCTGCTACTTTTAGTAACCGCACTAATCATCTAACGGCTGGGCGGCCGCCACGGCAACCCACACCTCTTTGGCGCCAGCGTCTAGTAGTGCTTTGGCCGCAGCATTAAGCGTAGAGCCAGTCGTGGTAATATCATCGATCACCAAATAATAGCCCGAACAGTTGGCGGCCATAAATGCTTGACTGGCCTGCCGCACACGTTGCTTGCGCGTTGCTCCGCGCTGAATACTATTGGTTTTACGCCGAAGGAGGGGAGTGTAACCAAGGCCGCGCAACTTGGCAAACTGGCGAGCTAGCAATACCGTTTGATCATATCCGCGCTGACGGATATGTGGCGCTATAGTAGGTATCGGTACAATGATTACGTTAGTAGGTAATAGGGGAAGGGTTGAATGAAGCAGCTCGGCTAAAGGTTTATAGGCCGCCCGCGTACGCTCAAACTTATATCGGTTTAGGAGTTCTTTTAACCCTTCACTACGACTGCCCACACACCATGCCTTGGTGAACGAGGGCTTGCAACCTGTACAGATATTTTGCATGGGTAGGGTTAGTTTATGACATAAAATACATGCTTCGAACGGCTCACTAACGATGTTATATTTACAATGCTCGCATAGTAACTCGCCAATACGCCCGCAAGAGCTACAGTAGTGAGGCGCGATAAGCTGTATGGGTGAAAACTGCATTGTATTTTTTACTCTATAGAACCGTTTTAGTTGATTATACCGCTAGGCTCGTTTATAATAAACTTTAGACATTTGTCAAAGCCAACGAGAAAAGTGGAGGATATCAATGGCACGTAAGCAAAACGACGATCTTTTGATCGAGGATGAACTCGCTGCAGCATTCCTGAATGACGACAGCCTAGCAGACGACCCTGTGGCCGCTCCTGCTCAACAACCGACCGATGCAGACAACCCTTGGGAAGAATCAGAAGATGATTTTCCCGGACAGCTTGCTGTTGACGTCTACGAAACCGACGAACAGCTCATCGTGAAAGCACGCACGGCTGGCGTAAACAAAGAAGATCTTGATGTAAGCATTTCTGATGGCATCTTGACGATCAGCGGTACGCTTAGTAGCGGCGACGATGCAGTTGCAACCAACTGGCATATCCAGGAATGTTATTGGGGCGAATTTAGCCGCACACTTGCACTACCGGTTGCCGTAAAGGAAGATGAGGTTGCTGCTGTACTAAAAGACGGCGTGCTCACCATAACCTTTTCAAAGATCAAGCAAGAACAGGCTAAGAAAATTACTATTCAGTAGTTATTACCTGCCGGGTAAGAAATACTGCTCCAGGAAACTGGGGCAATATTTTTTTGGATTAAGCCCCTAATCGGCTTAATCCAAAAAAATAGACTGTCACGGAATCGTGACAGTCTACCGAACCTAGAGACGGCTGCTATTCGCCGCCAACGAGACTCTTTACAACAAAGTCGACCGCTGCGTAGGCAAGAATTGCCACAACAAGACCAATGACAGAGTAAAGAATGGTGTTTTTGGCACTGGTTACCGCCGAGCTATCGCCCTGCGACACTACATAGCGGAATCCGCCGATAATAAGCATGATCACTGAAACTGCACCAATAACAAACAAGAGCACTTTGGATACGGTTTCAAAGATACCGCCTTGGCCAAATAGTGAGCTTGGTTGTTCAGCACTTTTTGACGAGTTAACTCCGCCTCGTAAAGTAAGGTCGGCAGCCGGATCTTTAGCGGCAAATACCGGCGCTGCACTAACACTCAACACAAAGGCAGGTATTGCTAGAAGAGCAAGGAAGTGCTTTTTAATATTGATTTTCATGTATCATAATTCCTTTCGTTTGATAGAACGTTTACCCTAGTTATAGCAGAAAGCGTGTGCGTTGTTAAGTAGTTAGGCGAACTGAGTGACAACAAAGTTAACAATTGCCCAAGCAAAGATGGCCACTGCAAGGCCAATAACGGCGTAGAGGATAGTATTTTTAGCACTTGTAACGTTTGAGCTATCGCCCTGCGACACTACATAGCGGAATCCGCCGATAATGATCATGATGACCGAAACCGCACCAATAAGATAAAGAAGTGCGTTCACAATTAACTTCACGATATCACCTGGTTTTGTTTGAGTGCCAGTACCACCAGTTGCATTAAGACCCTTGTTGACACAGTCTTTTGGAGTAGAGCATTGAGCGGCATAGGTAGCAGGCGCATAAGCCATTCCTGCAAGCCCCAAACTTACAACAAAACTTGCCACTATAATTTTTATTTTTTTCATTTTATTCTCCTGTCTTATGTAAAGAAGTTATTTACTAACGATATAATTGCCGCCGATAATAGCGCAACAGCAAGACCAATAACGGCATAGAGGATAGTATTTTTAGCAGCCGTTACTTTACTGGAATCACCCGCAGAGACGGCATACATAAATCCTCCGATAATAATAACAATAAAAGCAACTCCCGCCAAAATGATTAATGCCAAACTGACATAATTCCATACACCCTTTGATAGGTCGGTGTTTGATTTTACCAGCTTACATTGACCAGCGTTGCTTGATTGGCAGGGAATGGTAAGCGCAGACGCAGAAGGGGCGAGTGCATAATTTATGGCAAAAAATCCCACAGCAACTAGTAGTCCAATAAAAAACTGTCGCATTACTATGAAGCTCCGCTTATAACTATGCTAGTAATTCCAAATGCCAGTAAAATCACTACAAGACCAATAACCGCTGAAAGAATAGCATTTTTAGCCCGGGTAATAAGCTGTTGATTATTAGCCGAAACAACATACATAAATCCAGCAGCAACAATAACAATAACGGCTATTACCGCTGCCCAAAAATATACGGCGTTTAAAATATCTTTTAATTTAAAATCCGAAGCTGCAGGAATACCTGCGGTTTGCTGATTAATGAGTGCAGCAAAGTAAAAGAGGTGAGTATAGAGCATATTCATAGTATACTCGCAATCGTGTTTATTATGGCCGCGGCCAGTAGTACAATAATTAACCCAATAATGGCGTTTGTGATGGTTTTCTTAGCGTCACTCATGCCATCTGAAGACCCAGCACTCAGCATGTACGTAAAGCCGCCTTTTATAATGAAGAATGCTGCAACATACGCCGCTATACCAAACCCCGCCTGTAGTACATTTAGTACTATTGTTGTAATGAATTTGCTCAGATCACCTTTACCACTGCCTGGCGATTTAATAACACAAGCTCCATCCTTTTTTTGCTCTTGTAGGCCACGGTACCACGGGGTGATCCCAAGAATTGGTGCATCGCTACATGCTGCTGCTGCGGGGATCGAAAAGACAACCGATGGCGCAATCATAGCCCCAGCAAGGCTTAAGATAACGAGTAGAGATGCAAGGAAGCGGCGCATTTAGAATATTCCTCCTGGAATTAACCACATAAGTACCACGCCCATGGCGGCAAATATCACCAGACCGATAACTGTTTGTAACATAATATCTTTGGCTTTTTTGATCTGTTCACTGTTGCCCCCTGCGCCAGAATACATAATTCCCGCATACACAAAAGCGCCGATAGCCACGACACCTATACCGGCAGTAAGAACTCCTAATGCCCATTCTAAAATCATGAAAATCGCCGAGTTGCTAGAGTTAGCACGAGTTCCTTTTGGGGTGTCGTTATCGGCGGCAGCGCAAAAATTATTGTCTAAAATCGCGCAGGTGAGCTTCTCTTTTGCTATAGCTGGTTGAGCTGAGACAAAAATGGTAGCTACTAATGCGCTGAATATCAAGGAAATTGCAAGTATGGTACGTGTTGATTTCATAATTTTACAATCTTTACCGCTACTAGTGTACCGCCCTAGGTGGGTAGCTGTAAAGCCATAGGTAAAAATCGTGCGGTTCTTACCGTACATTTTTTAGCATGAGCATTGACTTTTTAAGATAAAAATGGTAAAATGAATCAGATATGTGGGAACTGGCAAAAAGGCTCTCGCACGGTAGATATCCGCTGCGACGTTTTTCACTTGTGGTCATGAGCATGTTGATGGCCTTTTTTGTGGCAACATTCGCCCTTTCCACCCCAGCCTACGCCGACGACGCCGAGCGCAACGGTACCACGATTTCTTACCAGGAAAATGAATACGCGGTTGCAAGTAGTACAGATATGCCAAGTTCAAAACCCGCTCAAGCAAAATCTGCCTATTTTTACTTAGACTCAGCCGCAAATAAAGCCCATTTTATTTTTACCGAAGAAGTAGACCCTGCAAAAGCCGCAAAAGGTTACTACGTTGTTTACGACTACACGCCGCCCTCGAATTACAGCAACCCCTCACCCCCAACCGACGTTACATTTACTGCCGGAACAAGTGCCTCGACCTCTGATTGCGACAATCCGAACCTTACGGGAATTAGCTGGTGGGTGTGCCCAACCGTCAATGCACTTGCAAGCGGGATGGACTGGATTTACGGCATTATTTCAAACTTTCTTGTCGTAAAAACCGTCACGGGCGATACAGATTCTGCAATTTATCAAATGTGGACAATTGTAAGAGATATTGCAAATATCTGTTTCGTTATTGCGATTATTGTAATTGTGTACTCTCAGATAACCAGTATCGGTCTGACGAATTACGGTATAAAACATACATTGTCGCGCCTTATTATCGCCGCGATACTCGTTAATATATCGTACTGGATCTGTGCGCTCGCGGTGGACGCCTCTAACGTCTTGGGCTACGGTATACATAGCCTGTTTATGGGTGTGCTCGGCCGACTCAGTGTAGGCGCAAATTATAGTGCGCTCGATCCTACATGGTCGAGTGTCGCCACCTGGGCGCTTGGAAGCGGTGCGGCGGTTGGTATCATAGCTTTCGCCGTTAACCCGGGAGCAATCTTTTTGCTTATACCTCTTTTACTCGGAGCTGTCACCGCGGCGCTTATTGCGTTGATTGTTCTTGCGGCCCGCCAAGCACTCATTACGGTGCTTATTATCGTCGCCCCACTTGCCTTTGTGGCCTATATTCTTCCAAATACCGAAAAATGGTTCACCAAATGGCGTGAAACATTTACAACCATGTTGTTGCTGTTTCCAATCTTTTCGGCAATATTCAGTGGCGCCCAGCTAACAGGTATGGCGATTATTCAAACAGCCGACGGCAATGCTATTACCGTTATTCTTGGGTTAGCCGTGCAGGTTGCCCCAATTGTTGTTACGCCACTGCTCGTGAAGTTTAGCGGCAGCATAATTGGGCGCATTGCCGGCATGGTGAACAACCCAAACAAGGGATTAATTGATCGTTCACGCAAAATGGCCCAAGGGTGGGCTGATGAAACCAAAAAGCGTGCCCTCACTGGTCGAAATATCTCTGGCACTCTTGCTAAGCGAAAGGGGCTCGGGTGGCTTAATGCCCGCAACCGCGCCACTCAGGGTGTTGATAGTTTCTTCCGTAACCAAGAGGCGCGGCGCAAAAACCTTGATACTGGTGCCGAGAACCGTTTCGCAGCAACAAACATAGGCCAAAAACGCACCATTGAAGCAGGTAATTTGGGAGTTGATAAAACCGATATCGAAACCAGGACCATGGATACCGAATCGGGTAGGGCACTCATGCATCGCCAGGGCATGTCAGAGGTGTATAAAACCAATATGCAGAATCGTTTTGGCGAACACACCCTTGGTAAAGACCTTGATATGGAAAAACGAAAGGCCGAACAAAACAAAAAGCGTATTGAAAACGACCATCAAACACATTGGGATAATGCGGTTCGTACCGACGCCTCACTACTTGAACTAGACCTCAGTGTTAAAAAAAGCGAAAGCAGCGCGGCGCTCGCAAAAGAAAAACTCGAAAAAATGCACGCCGAAATTGTCGCCCAGGGCCATAATTCTGAATATATCCTAAACCTACGCGGTATCGATGCGCACTCCCAGGGTACGATGCTCAACATTGCTCACGATTTGAACAAACAGGCGATGGAAACAACCTTTGCAAAAGCCGCCAAGACAGAGGCAGAGCACGCACTTACCAGCGCTACAAATGATGTCTTGCTAAAGAACTCTATAAAGTTTGACGGTGTGGATGCACGAAAATATGCAGCTGGCATTGGTAGTGAAGCGGCCGTGCTTGCAAGCGCTGTGGCGCGCGAACGCAAAGAGTTTGGCGAGGCAGTCGGGTACCAAAAAGAACTGGCAAGTCACTTTAAGCTTAATGCCGGGCAGATTGAAGAGCTTGCTATGGCAAAGGGTAACGTAACGGTGACCGACGATCATGGCAACTCACACACCTTTAGTGTCAACGATGATTACGCCCGTGATATGGCCGTAGAAGAAATCTTTACCGTCGGTTCACATGGCCAAAAGATGGCTGTGTTGAAATCGACCGGAGCAGGAGAAATCAACTACAGCAACCGACGCACCATTCAGCAGGCGGCTATTAAGAGTGGCTTTAGCAAAGCTGCGCCCGCAATCAATGACAAAACGCTCGACGACATCATTAACGGTAGGTTTAAGGGCGACGAAAGCTGGCAGTACCATTCGCTACGCGAAGTACTTGAAGGACGCCTTAACCCACAATCTCTCTCGACAGCCAATGTCGCCTCGCTTGAATTCCTATTTGCTGATCCGACCGATCCTAGCAACGCGCTTGCGGCCGCTCAGTTTAACCAATTGCTTGCCGATTCAATTCCTGGCGAACTTGCCAACTTACGAAGAAGCAACCCTGCGGCAACCAACGCCGATGCAAGAGCAAGTCTTTTGGGCAAGTTTAACGCTGAGCGCGATAAGCTACAACGCATGGCTGCCAGCGTACTCGATACGCCAACTATTCGTCAAAATACTAACGCTCAATCTGCCGACGAACTCAAGCGGTTTGCCGGAGGTTACTATACGGGCCCGTAGACTTTTACTAACAGAATGTTGGCCTTTATGGACGAGGTCCTCTTCCGGCGTAATAGTCTAGCCATGCACGGTTATTTCCTATATTCTTACTAATCTCATGGCTTCCAAGAGCATCCTGAGCACGGTCACGCATAGGAGTAGGGACGGTTCCTCCGTTTGAATCTGCAACGTACTGCAGCTCCTCATTAGAGGTTTTTGAGATTGACTCAGCAGAATAGCGACCGACCCCCACCTGAGCCTGGGTTTCCAAGTGTAAAGAATTACCGCTCATATCTACATTACTGCCCTCGCGCAAGCTTTGTAGAGACCCTTGTCCGATAAAGCCCGGTTTAGCATTCGATCTTGCAGTTGCATTTGCCACGATTCGTTTTGTCTCTTTACTATTTCTATCATCTCCACCATCAACTACAGAGTTCCATGACGCCTGCGCCCCTTCGTAATCTCCGCGCGTGAACTGCTCGGTAATAGCGGCTGCACGCATTGCGGAATCTTTTCCATTTATACCTTTAATACTCTCGCCGTTTGCGACTTGTCGTAATTCCGCCCGCGTAAGGTTCGCCTGTTCAATTTGCGCACGCGAGGCTTCAACGTTCTCTGCCTCAAGCTTATTCACAATTTGTGCCGCCTGTTGTGCGGTACGCGTCCCCAATTGACCAGTGATAGAGCTTGAATTAAGACGCTTATTCACGCCACTTGCAGCGCGTGCTACTAGGCCTTTTCCTTGATACACGCCACCTTGTATCTGGGCCCTTTTAATCTGCTGATTACGGTCCCACGCCTTCTTGTACGCGCCTAATTGAGAATGTTCGCCAACGTTTTTACGAACCATTTGTCTCGACTTATCTGCCCAACCACTTAACTTTGCCCCAAAATCACCAAATCCATCGTTTGCTTTCTGCAGGGCTTTTGGCACTACAAAGAAGGGGAGTGCCGCCACACCTAGTGCGGCCCACTGCAGCACGTTGTTGCCAGTCTTACCTGCCACATCGTTAAGAATATTCGCCGCCAAGGCACTGGCTCCAAAAATGACCGCAATAATGGGAAAGAGCACCAATAAAGAAACGAACGCTTTGCGCCACTTTTTAAACCACTCTTCCGTATTTGGTAGCAAATAGGCCACAAAGGCAAGCGGGGCTATAGCTACCAGTAACACAATCAGGGCCTGGCGAGCAATGAGTATTAGTACTATCATAGCGATTGCCAAAAAGGTTGAAAGCAGTACAGGCACGCTTAGCGCCAGAAATAAAACCCCAGCACCCGCAATGGCTGCTACCGTTACTCCAGTATAAGTAAGCCCAGTTCCAACACTGAACTGGGATGAGTCAGAAGGAGTGTCACCTATGCTAATGGTATTCACGAAAAAGTGACTTAAACCGTATCCTAAGATATTACTAACATCCACCGCAAGCTGACATATAATAAACGATGTATTTACCAATAATGCCGCCACGACAATGCGTGGCAACATACGCTTAATGCCATAATTACTAATACCAATTGAGGTAATTTGTGAATACACTACAAAAAGTAGGGCAATCACAAAACAAATATTCGCAACGTCGCGAAACTTCGACCAAGCGTCATTGGCATTCTTTACAAGATTAGGGTCGACACTTAAAAAATTACTTGCAAGAAAGCTATACGCTGCGTCGTTTATACCGGCAACGAATGTAAGCGCAGGGCATATAAGCCAACCAACCCCTTCAATGGTGCAGGTGGGCGTGTCTTCGTCGGCGCAGGTTTTAGTTTCCTCGTTCCAGGTGGGACTGTTTTCATTACAGTCGTCAGATCGATCCGTAGCAGCACTGCTCGTTACGGCATTTTCTGGGTTTTTATTATTCCATTCGGCAATCGACCCCGCCATACCGTTTATCTTCTCTAGTAGTTTTTCGCATGTCGTACTCTGTCCATCCCAGTCGTAGTTATCGATAGGATATTTAGCCCTATTGGCAATAGATTGCGTATTAGTAAACTCTACCTCAACATCTTTAGTTATAAATTTACCCGCTTTTGCAGGATCTTCAATGACTTGCTTGTAAGTAGCTTTAGCGCCTTTGCCCGTAGGTGGTATTGAGAGATTGCATGTTGCGCTAAGAATACGGATATAATTATAATATTGCGCGGCACTAATTTGCTGATTCTTATCAACTATATCGTTAGCCGTGTCTCTGTCATTTACACGGTTATAGATATTTAGGGTTGCATTATAGAACCCTGTTGAGCACTGGCCATTACTAATGGTGCCGTCACATTTTTTAATTTCTTTTGTACTTTGCTGGTAGCCAATCTTTAATAAATAGTCACCGACAGAGCTAAATCCAAGCGACTGAAGGGCAGTGTTTACTTTATCGCCGTCATTACAATTTGTACGACCACTGTCTGGCTGGAACCACATACCTATACTTACACCCGTAGGGCTAACGCCAGTGGTACCAGCAAGCATTTGGTCTGCAGAGCCTTCAGGAATGGATTTTTTAGCATCTCCCTTCTGAGCAAGACAGTCACGTAAGAAACGTGCACCATAATACCTGTCGTTAATCGGACCAAGAAAACTAGCTGCATCCGCCGAAGCAGGAGTGGGGGCAAAAAGTTGTACAACCGTAGCCAGCATAAATACCACTGCCACTAGGGGCATAGTCCACCGGCTATGCTTTTTTATTGTAACCATAACTGGTATACATTGTGGCATACACCCATCGAATATACCAGCCTCCAATGGACTGGTATATTTATATACTAGCTAAACTCTATTTCAAGGTCGCTACGAGTTTTCGGGTGCCTTACTTATGAAAGATGTGGGTTTCATCGTTTTATCTTTAGTATCGTAATGTAGCCCCTTTAGGATTCCCCGGTAAAGTCCTGGGTCCTGTACTGCAACAGGGTGCTTCAGTCCAAGACTATTGGTAAGCATCTCAGCCATATCTGCATCAATAGTGTCCTGTATCGTATACTCGAACTCTGCGCCATCCGATGTTGCCTTAACATCTTTAATGGTATGTGTAACTCGATATTCTGGCACGTTGAGACCCTGCTCGCGAGCAAAATGCACGATCCACGCTGCGTTTACGTAACTATGTATACCGTTATCGCCCTTGGTATCGAATTCACCAATAAGCTGCCGAAGGGCTGGCTGAATTTTTTTGAACATCATCTCGGTAAAGTCGTTAGATGTAACTGCGTTACTGCCACCCATCTCGTTACCCTCAATTGCTCGCCACTTTTCTAGGTTTTTGCTTGATCCTATTGAGTTAAGGAGCTTATCCTCAATCTCTGGATAGTATTTCTCGGCCCACTCTTCTGGCGAAGTACCTTCCGGAACTCGGGTAGCCTCCATTATGCCCCTTGGCGTCATATCATAGATTGCTTCCGATGTAAGATTGGGAAACATTTCTGGTTTTTGACTCGATGTTTCGGGTGCTGAAGGCGGTACGTTTTCACTTGGGCTGGCTGCTTGGGGGTTATTTGGAGATGCACAGCTCGCTAAAAGAAAACCAGCTGTCGTTCCTAAAATCATTGTACGACGACTAACTAGGGGTTCGCTTGTATCTGTATCTGTATCTGTAATTGAATTGGTCGGTTCGGTCGGTTCGCCGCCGGGTTTACGCCGAAAAAATGATAGTGCCATAATGGATTGATTCTCCTTGTAGTAGCTGTGAGTTATTTCTATTCGCTACGGATTATATTAAAAACCATTTATGTTTATGCTCTTTATTATATCAAACATTAGCGAAAATGTCAATATGCTTGTGGATAGAAATAATCAGGTGCTATACTAAAGACAAATGGCAGTCTATAAGGTGGCGCAGGATGTCGAGGCGGACGATAAATTAATCGGGCCGTTTAGTTTTCGCCAGTTTATTTACCTTATTATTGTAGCGATTTCGATTCTTATTGGGTGGGGGTTAGCGCATTTGTTTGTATTGCTGGCAATCTTGCCACTACCGGTTATTGTGTTTTTTGGCGCACTAGCTCTACCGCTTCGTAAAGATCAGCCAATGGAAGTGTATATGGCTGCGCTCGTTTCGTTTTATCTAAAGCCACGTAAGCGCCTATGGATACCAGACGGCATAGAGTCGCTCATTGAAATCACTGCTCCAAAGGTAGTGGAAGTACGGCGTGTGAAGGATATTGATGAACTAGAGGCAGAGCGGCGACTTTCGTACCTTGCCGATATTGCCGATACTCGCGGGTGGGCGGTTCGTCATGCGGCACAGCCAATGGCGGAGAGCTCGATGATAAGCGACGCGTATTTTGAAGCACAGCAAGCACCCGATGTACTCGATAGCAATAGCGGAGTGGCTCAGTCATTTAATGCAATGATAAACGAAGCAGATGCCAAGCGACGTAAAGAGGCGACAGAACGTATGCATAGCATTGCCGTGCCGTCGCGACCAGAGGCTCAGGTAAGTACACCTGCTCCTCAGACAGTTCCTCAACCTCAGCCACAGCCGCAAATGCAACTGCAAACACCGGCGGCGAGCGACGATTCAACTGGCCTACATCCGCTTTACAATCCGTATCCAAGTTCGATTCATCAATCTGTTATTCAGCCGCTCGGAGCGTCGGGGCGAGTGCCTGGGCACTTGAACGATCCTGCAAAGACTGAGAATCCGACAGAATCTCCCGCAACTACTAGCGAAAAACAGATTTCACCTGATATAATTAATCTTGCAAGCAATACCGATTTATCGATAGAGACGATTCAACACGAGGCACACCGTATCCAGCAAAAAGCTGAAGACGACGGCGAAGTGTTTGTACCGCTTCGATAATTGGGAGCAATATCAGAGTTAGGGAGGGGACGTGCCACCAAACACGCAACAAGCCAATCAAATGCAGCCGCAACCAAGTGTCGGTATGCCTGGGCCAGAACAGCAGTTTGTTCCGCCTACCCAAATGCCAGCCGCCCAGCCAGCAGGAAGTGCTCAAGGCAATCAAAAGCCAGTAGAGCGAAAGGCTAATTCAACCCAAAACTCACTACTCTTAAGCGAGCTACGTGACAGCATGGTAATTATGGCTGACGGTAGTTTTCGAGCAGTAATTGCGTGTAAATCGATCAACTTTGACCTTATGAGTTCGCGTGAACGCGAGGGTGTAGAATTTAGCTACCAAAATTTCTTGAACGCCCTGTACTTTCCGGTACAGATTTTTATTCGTTCACAGCGGGTTGATATTGGGCCGTACCTGGATAAGCTGGAAGAGACTCGTCGCGGACAAGATAATATGCTTTTGAATGTGCTAATGGACGATTATATTGGGTTTATTGACGCACTTGCACAAGAGGCGAATATTATGGATAAAAGCTTTTTTATCGTGGTACCGTTTTTTCCGGCCGGCGACGTAGCAAATGTTGTTGAGCAGGGTAAGGGCTTCTTTACCAAGATACTTGGGGGTGGCGCACCTGTAAATCCTATAACAAAAATCGATAAAGCCTCGTATGAAAAAGCGAAGGAAGAGATTAAGAACCGAGTTGATGCCGTGATGAGCGGACTTATGCAGGTAGGAGTGCAGTCGATGCAATTGAACACAAAACAGCTTGGGGAGTTGTATTACAACGTGTATAACCCCGATACGGCCGTGCGTGAACCACTGGGTGACTTTTCAAATGTAACATCAACCTATGTACGGAAGGCTGAACCGGCACCAACCGAAGTGGCACCGACAGGGGGTAATGCATAATGGCAAAGAAACTTGACCCGATTGATATTGCAGCTCAACAGCGTGCCCGCGAACAGGCCGAGGTAGAGCAAGCCTTTCTAAAGGGCATGACGACGCTGCGCGACCTCATTGCGCCGAGTAGCCTCGAGATCCACAGCAGCCACTTTAGGGTTGGTACAAAGTACGGTCGAACATTATATATTTACGGATACCCGCGAGAACTCTATACCGGTTGGCTTTCGGGGCTCATTAATATTGATCAGGTGATCGATATTAGTATGTTTATTTACCCCGTAGAAACAGAGGTAGTGCTAAATAATCTTCGCAAGAAGGTAACGCAGCTCGAAGCTGATATGAGCATTTTAAACGATAAGGGCCGAACACGCGATCCCGCAAAAGAAGCCGCGCTGGCAGATGCCGAGGAACTACGCGACCAACTACAGGTGGGCGCAGAGCGATTCTTCCGTTATGGCTTATATGTAACTATTTATGCCGATAGCCTGGAAGAGCTTGGGTTTGTGCAGCACGCTATTGAAACGCTATTTGGCCAGCAACTGGTATATAGCAAAGTCGCCTCGAGCCAGCAAGAGCAAGGGCTTAATAGTACGATTCCGCAAATGGCCGACCAATTGCAAATTCGTCGTAACATGAATACCGGTGCTATTAGTACGAGTTTTCCATTTACCAGTGCCGACTTAACTCAAGAAAAGGGCGTGTTATATGGCATAAATATGCACAATAACGGCTTGGTGATTTTTGACCGCTACAGCTTAGAGAACGCCAACATGGTAGTATTCGCAAAGTCGGGTGCCGGTAAGTCGTTTACCGTGAAACTTGAGGCGCTGCGCAGTATGATGCTCGGTGCTGATATTTTGATTATCGACCCAGAAAACGAATATCAGAAACTGAGCGATGCGGTAGGGGGCAGTTATATTCGCCTTAGCCTTAATAGTGATACGCGTATTAATCCGTTTGATTTACCACAGGTTATTGATAGCGACGAGGCTGATGATGCGCTGCGAGCGAACCTCGTAACTCTGCATGGATTGCTACGTTTGATGTTGGGCGGGAGCCAGATGGCGGCGAATGGCCAGCTAATGGCTGGTCTCACACCCGCCGAAGAAGCCGATCTTGACCAAGGATTGATTGACACCTACGCGCGCGTGGGTATTACCAGCGACCCGCTAACACATAACTCTACACCGCCAACAATTAGCGATTTATATGACACATTGCTCCATATGGGCGGAACCGGCCCACAACTGGCGCAGCGACTCCGTAAATACACCAGCGGGACGTTTGCGGGAATCTTTAGCCAGCAGAGTAATATCGATATTAATAACAATATGGTGGTGTTTAATATTCGCGACCTTGAGGACGAACTGCGCCCCGTGGCGATGTATATTGTGCTCTCGCATATCTGGAATATTACCCGCACAGTGAAAAAGAAGCGTATGTTGATTGTGGACGAGGCATGGCAACTAATGAAATATGACGACAGCGCAAACTTTTTATTCAGCCTCGCTAAACGCGCTCGAAAATACGCTCTTGGTCTTACTACCATTACCCAAGACGTTGAAGATTTCATGGGAAGCAAGATGGGGCGCGCAATTGTCGCGAACAGTTCAATGCAGTTACTGCTAAAACAATCTTCGAGTGCAGTGGATGTGCTTGCTGATATTTTCAAGCTTACTGAAGAGGAGCGAAAACGGCTTGCCAACTTCCCGGTTGGGCAGGGGTTGTTCTTTGCCGGGCAAAACCATGTACATATTCAAATTATTGCCAGCCAGACAGAAACGGAACTTATTACTACCAACCCGCAAACGGCGCTCACCCAAGGACAACAAGGTACAGGAGCCTAGCGCATGACTAAGGTTGATGATCCAAGAAATATTCAGGCAGCCTATGATGATTTAGGCAATCCAGCCCAAGAGTATCGAGCCGATAGTTACGGGACGATGACACCAGGGGAACGAGCAAAATTAGACCAAATAGATGCCGGAGAACGTGATCGATCGGCAAACGAAGTCGTACGCGACGGCGAACAGCCGAGCAACGCATGGATCGACAACACTAAACCCAACGATGGAATAAAAAAAGGTACTGACGGAATTCCAATGAGCCGCGGTGCAGTTATAAAACTCCTTGTAAAGCGAGGCGGTCCTGTAGGTCTAGTGATTGCCCTGCTAGTATTCGCGGCGGGATTCTTTGGCGGACCAGCAACACTATTTTTAAGCCTAAAAGAAAACCTCACTATTAATTGGGACCAGCAGAACTTTACCGCCGAGAGACGATCGCAGCGAATACTTGCTAAGCGTTTAGGTAACGATGGTACGACCGGTAAGTGTGGTGCAATAAAGTTTGCTTGCCGGTACGAAAAACCTTCGACGCGGCAATTAAACAGCTTAGATGAAGCTGGCATTAAGGCGCTTCGAAAAGATGGCTCGATTATTTCTAAACAAAAAATTATTAATGGCGAGCGCCCAGCTTATTACTATTTCGGGGAGGTTACCGATGAGGCGGGGATTAAAAAAATTGTCTCTTCTAAAACTGCCCTGCAGCAGAAACTAGTTCCTGCAAGTGGGTTTTTGAAAGAGTTGCGCTCTAACGCCGATTTTAGAAGTGCATTTAGGCGTGCTTACAATCCTCGATGGGTGAATTTTGTAGATAGTAAGGCCTTAAGCTTTTTGCAAAGTCTTGGGATTTCAAAATCTGTTAATAAAGCAGTCTCCGAAGCAGTCGATGCCGATGCGGCACAAAAAGCAATCCAAGAAATTGCCGATGGAAAGTCAAGCGCCCTTGGAGATGACGCTGAAAAGGCAGTAAAAGAGATGGTCGAAAAAGAATCAAAGTCATTCGCCGCATCAACCGCTAAACAGATATCAAAGGCAGATGATTCGCTTATGTGGGCCGTCGCGCTTTGTGCCGGCACCAAGGTGCCTGGTGTTTATACAACGGTATTCAGAAATTATAGAACTGCCCAAATGGGAGCGGCAGTGTTTTCTAGCGTTTTAACACCGACCGACGCAATTAAAGCGAATAAGGGAACCCCTAAAATGGCGGAAAATATTGGCAACTTACTGACAAAAAAGGATGTTAATGGTAAAACGGCCATGGATTCCGGTGCTATTAAATATGGCATGCTTGGCGATCGTGCCGCAGCCCGGCAATCGACGACGCTGAAAAAATATATACCTGGATATACAGGCAACTCATTGCTGAATTACGCGGCCTCGTTTGGAAATAATGGTGCTGTCAAGAACACTTGCAGCGCCCTAACGAGCGGCGAGGCTCAAATTGCCGCTTTGTCGATCGATGCCGTACGAGCGTCTAATCCGGCTGGCTGGCTATCGCTTGCTCTGGGGGTGGGAGTCGAACTTCTATCTAGAACGGGAGCACTTGACGCTATACTTACTCAAATGATCTCTGGGGCCATGAGCGCGATTAATGGTATGGTCGACTGGAAGAGTGTCCTTGGAATGATGGCAGGTGACTTTATGAAAGACGCCGAAGGCGAACAGTTTGGCGATATGGTCGGTGTCACTGCGGCAGTACTAGGAAACCTTGCAAACCAAGCCGGCAATATACCATTGACAGCGAGCCAAAAAGCCGCCTTTGACAACGATGTTGCAACCCCTACAAAACTTGCGTGGGCCGAGGAAGATAGGCTAACGCATAGTCCATTTGACGCCTCAAATCCAAACACTTTTATGGGTTCAATTTTTTCGAAATTTGTTGGAACGTACGGTATCGCCCCTTCTATTACGAACATTCTCTCGGGCTCTTTGTCACTCATGGGAGCATTTCCAAGAGCGTTCTTTGCGCCCGCCCACGCCACATCATCAACTGCCGAAGATTGGAGAAATCAGTGCCCAAGCGATGGCGACTATGCTATCGCGAATGCGGATGTGGCGGCCGGTCCACTGTGCGATGTACAGTACGCAGTACCAGCAAAATATATCAATCTCGACCCTGTTGAGGTTGCGACAAGTCTATATACTTCTCACCAGATTGATGCCGAGGGAGAAGTGGTAAGTAATAGTGATCTTGCTAACTATATCGCTCAGTGCAATACCAGTAATACCTACTCTCTGGATGAGTGTAAGATTAATGATAGTGATTCGAAAGAAGCGAAAGTCACGACAAGTCTATATACTTCTCACCAGATTGATGCCGAGGGAGAAGTGGTAAGTAATAGTGATCTTGCTAACTATATCGCTCAGTGCAATACCAGTAATACCTACTCTCTGGATGAGTGTAAGATTAATGATAGTGATTCGAAAGAAGCGAAACAAAGAAAAGCTTATTTTGCAGCATATAATGACTCGAAAGAAGACGAGAAAAAAGCCTATTACGCCCTATACCAGATTGATAAACGTACAATTGACGGAATGGATAACGACCCGCCCACACCTGGTGGTGGCGACGGGGGTGATGGCAGTGGTGATGGTAGCGGTACTACCGAAGATACCGGGCCCTGCTTTACACCAGGCACGATAAATATGGGTATTTACGACAATGCACACGATGCCGGCAAAAAAACTTCTGTCCGTATATGCGCGGTAACCAACCTTTCGGCACCCGGCTATAAAGGTAGCCCGTATTACAGTAGCATCAAAGCCGAAAACCCTGCCGAGCAATCGCAAGCCGAAGGTAAGGCACTCGTCAATGCACGTGCATCGGCCGCAGCCTATAAAATGGTAGATGATGCTAAAAAAGATGGCGTAGACCTCAACCTTGGCGGCTATTTTGCCTTTCGTACATACGAACACCAAGTAGCGTTACGCAAGCAATGGTGTGCTAAAGGAAATTGTGACGGTGCGGCCGAACCCGGTACCTCCAACCATGAAATGGGGCTAGCCATAGACTTTAATCTCCCAGGCACCAATAAAAGCGCTGTAAGAAATGCTAGTAAAGAACTGCAGTGGCTGCGCGCCAACGCCGGTAAGTATAGTTTTAAGGAAACCGTCAGTAGTGAGGATTGGCACTGGGCATATCGACCATGATAAAGCATATATTCAAAAAACTACTATTATATACCGTAGCCGTCACGCTATTCGTGCAGGCAGTGGCGCCACCGGTACTCGCCAAGGATGGCTATGACCCCAAATTTTACTCTGGTAATGATATTCTATACTACGACCCACGCGACCAGTGTATTCACGGTGGAGATAGCAGTACTCCTAGCGCATCAATACCAACTAGCACCGACTTAAATGAAAATCTTAAGAATATATTTCTTTACTTTAAAAATAAAGGGTTAAGTAACGTCCAAGCTGCGGGTATCATAGGTAATATATCTCAAGAATCTGGCGGCGATCCCACACTACTGCAGGGTGGAAAAAAACTCAAAGATCCGAGCTCACTTGGTACGGCCGTAGGCATTGGTAAAGCGTGGGGACTTATTCAGTGGGATGCCGGCGGCCGTGCTGTAGAATACGCAAAAAAGGCAGGGATAAGCGGCGCTATCTACGAAATGGGGACACAGCTCGACCTGATCTACTGGCATATGAGCGTAGAGTCGCCAACCAGCCATAAGAATATGCTCCAGGACTGGAAGGGCGACGATGCGACAGACGTCAAAAAGGCGACGCTGTACTTTGAGCATACTATGGAGGGCGCCGGTAGGCCAATGATGGCGAACCGTTACGCTGCCGCTGAGGCTGCGTTGAAAAAATTTGGCAGCCTAGAGGGAAATCCAGACCTTGGCCCTGCCGAAAATGCCTGCACCTGCACGCCGTCATTACCAAAAAAGGGCGACAACACCATAGTCCTCGACCCAGGACACACCGCGAAAGGTAAAGGTGAACGCGACAGCGAAACCGGCCTATGGATAGGTGAATACTCAAACGGACAAGAAGATAAGGATGCTTGGGAAGTTGCTAATAAAGTAAAGGCGAAGCTCAGCGAGGATGGCTATACGGTTATTCTGACAAAGTCGGCCGTTGATAGCTACACCAACCTCAAATTACGTGCCGAGGTTGCCAACAAAGCCAATGCAGCTCTAGCCATCAGTATCCACACCACTGCCGGTAAGTTTACCGATTCTAGCACCGCGCGCAGTAACCCGAACTGGGCTACGCCACAAAGAATGAATGGCTGGCGCGAAGGTACAAAAGGCCGCGTTACCTTTACTAACCACGAACTGGCCGATAAAAGCGCCGAGTATGCTAAGAAGATAGCCGAAGCGCGCGCTAAAGCTATCGGTGGTAAAGCCGTAGTGACAACGACTCTGTTCAATGAAGGGAACTTCGACCGCGGCGGCAATATGTCTAAGGGTAATATCGCTATAAATCAGCTATTTGCGAAGGTTCCGTGGGTCTATAACGAAGCAGGACAGAGCGGGCTTAATCTCGATCAGTACGCCGATGGGTTAATTGAGGGTATCAAAGCCGCCGTACCCCTAGTTCCGACCTCGTCGCCAACTGATGCAACCCAAGATGACCCCCAGCCGGGCGGTTGCGCAGATGATGGCATTGCCGATACAAGCAGTCTGGCAGCCACTATTCGGTCGTACACTTGGCCCGACTATAAAGGACGCGGATATACGAAAGCCAAGCCGGCTTATACAGAAGCAACCAAAGTGGCAGCCAAAGCCAATCTTTACATCGGTAATAACGGTATCGACTGCGGTGGCTATATAACACGACTCATGCAAAATAGTGGACTCGATAAGGACTACAATAATCTTCCGGGTCTAAAAGGCCCTACAGATGTACAGCGACAATACCTAATAAAAAGTGGTAAGTACACTAAACTCAACCCTAAAGACACAAGTGAACTACGATTGGGCGATATTGCTATAACTACCAGCAAAGGGCACACCTACATGTGGGTGGGTAGTCTAGAAGGTATTAACTCTAAGAGCGTTTCCGCATCGAATGGTAGTCGCGCACCTATGGCTGACGAAGCCTACTATGCAAGGCTGGGTATCAAAACGGACGGACTTAGCTATGAATGGTATCGCCTAAAACAGGCTGCTACATAGGAGGATCATATGGATAAACGTGTAAAAATTATTATTACAGCATTCGTCGCTATCACCCTAGGACTCATCGTATGGGCGATAGTAGACAACGTGAATCGCATCGGTAAACTTGCGGTCACCGTAGAAGTTTACCCCAAGGACGCTAAGGTATCTGTAGATGGTGAACGTATATCTAGTGGTCAGCACTATATTACTCCTGGTAAGCACACTTTCACTGCTTCACGTAGCGGTTTTGCCGACGCCAAACAAGACGTTACGATATCTGAGGATATCACCTACGCTGGGCTCGTCTTGCAGCCGCAATCCGACGAGGCTAAAAAGTTTGTTGAAGACGACCCCAATAGCCTCGATATTGAAGCAATTACCGGTAAAATGTTCACTAATGAGGGGATAGAGGTAGTAGGCAACTACCCAGTCATTGGAAAGCTACCATATTACGACCTCACTGCGCCATTTTCGATAGATTACGGCCAAGATGAAAAAACCCCCGACCGCCCGTATATTGTTATCAGCTATTCGGTAGCTAACAGCCGACCACTGGCACTAAAGTGGTTATACGAGAATAATAATGGTAGCCTAAGTAACCTTGATATACGATTTAAAGATGAGTCGCGCATACAATCCGAGCAGTATAGGGGTCAATCTAATGAATAATCGCAATAGAAAACTTTTTTTCCTACTAGTAGGCATTGTTGCTATAGTCGCCATAGCGCTTTATGTTGTATGGCAATTTTACGCCAATAGTAGACATGTCACAATTACGTACAACAATATATCATCGGTACGGCTTGTCGAGGTTGAGCACGAACGGGAGGTGGGTGAGGTGTCGGGTGTTGGTGCTATTTCATCCGGCAGCACTATCACTATAGATAAGCATAAGCAATATGTCCTTAATTATACCGGCAATAAAGGGTACGAATCGGGACAAGTACCTATTAATGAAGATGATACAGAGATCACTATTAATCCCGATTACTCTAAAGATAATAAAAAGTCGCTCATTGATGAGCGCAGGCCCATGCTAGACGAGGTAATACGAAACGGGTTTGCTGATTATGAACTGTACAATATAGAACGTGGTGTATTATACAACAAAGATAGCTGGTATTTTACAAAACTTACCTACAAAGACACTGAAGATGAGATTAATTCTGACACGTTAATTGTTGGTCTACAAAAGGAGCCTTCAGGGAGCTATAAGATGATATTAAAGCCATACGTATACTTCAGTAAACTCATGTACCCGAATGTTGCAGATGATGTACTTGATATCGCTAATCGATACGCCGTGGGATTGGACGGCGAGCTAGAAGAGTAGAGCTGCCAGTGAGCGTACTAATCGATTCGTATGGTACGCATTGCCGCATTGGTAATTGTATCGGTAACGCTAACACTTGTCATAATTACCTGGTTGTCATGAAATTCTGCCAGTAGACGTTTTTGCCGCGCTTCGTCCAATTCGCTGAACACATCGTCTAACAGTATAATTGGCTTACTTTCGGTGCGTTCGGCGATTAGTGCGGCCTCAACAAACTTAAGGGCCAGCGTAACAGTGCGCAGCTCACCGCGCGAACCAGTTTCGTTGGCCGGTGAATCATTAAAAAATATCGCGAGGTCATGACGGTGCGGGCCAACACTCGTGCTACCAACAATACGGTCGCGCTCATAGTTATGCTCAAGCTCTGTAAGCAACTGCTGCGAGCTGAGCGGCGTAGTGCGTGTATACTGCAGTGTCACCGTATCGCTTGTCGGTGCGATGGTACGGTAAGTGGCCTCGGTATATTCATTTAGATGCTCTACTAGTGATTGGCGCGCCTGAGTAATCTCGGCACCGTAGCGGCTAAGTGCAATATTCCATGCGAATAACTCATCTTTTGTATGACCCGGCCGCTTTAATAACTTATTGCGCTGTAGCAAGGCACGCTCGTAGCGGCTGATAATAGTAGAGTACTGCGGGTAATACTGTGCGATAATTGTGTCCATATAGCGGCGACGGCGCGACGGACTGCCGGTTATCATCAATAGGTCATCCGGCTCGAACAACACCACAGGATATTTATCATGTGCAGGCATGCGGACATGCTGCTTACCATCTATAGTATGGGTTTTCTTTTTGCGCTCAGTACGTACATCATAAACAGTAGTGCGATCACCGGCAGTAGTGTGTACATCTATCCGATACCATTCATTCTGGCGGCGTAATATTGCATCATCCGAATCTTTAAACGATTTACCGCGCAGGGCAATATATATTGCCTCTAACAATGTCGTCTTGCCGCTACCATTTTTGCCAATAATTAAAGTGATATTGCTATCAAACTGCACCTGCGTAGACTCGTGCGTGCGCACATTTTTTACCGAAAGCGCCGTCACCCTCATAGCTACTAGCTCTTTAGCGGCATGATAATATGTGTATAGTTCGGCGACTTCTCCACTGTCGTCAGCACACACGGACTCAGTTTACCACTGAAGCGGAACTGTATCATATCGGCATCCAACACTCCGAGCGCATCGCTGATATAACGCGAGTTTAATGTCACCTGACCGCTTGCCGTCACCGTGGCATCAGCGCTACTGGTATTTTCACCTAATTCGCTCGCGATACTATGAATACTAAGCGTTTTCGCATCGGCGTCGGCGTTAAGAGTCACACTACCTCCTGAATCACGTGCAAATAGCCCAGCCACCTTCACGATGCGGGCAAACTCATCGGTTTTGAGTGTAACCACTGTCTCAGACTCATTTGGGATGAGTTGACGATAGTCGGGATAACTGCCATCGATAAGACGACTGGTTATTTCAGCTTCACCAACCCTAAAACGTACCTGCGTATCGTCAAATAAGACTTCAATCTCTTCAATTCCATCACTAAGCGTCCGCAATACCTCATTAAGGCTTGAGGCAGGAACAATCGCCTGAATAGTGCTTTTTGTCTTCATGAGTCGGCGTTCAGCGAGACGATATCCATCCGTTCCGGCTAAATATAGATCGCCATCTATCGAATGCCAGTAAACACCGGTCAAGACTGGGCGCGATGTATCGCTACTACTTGCAATTACCGTTTGATTCACCGATTGCTTAAAGTCTGTCGCTGCAATTTTATAAATGACGGCTTCTTTCTCGTCAATTGAAGGTAATTCCGGAAACTCAGTAGCTTCTACGCCGCTCATAATTGACGAGAACTTCCCGGATGAGAGTGTCATTGAAGTACCCTTTGCAACAATATCGATCGTCCCCTTTGGAAGACTAGCGATAAATTCCGCTACGAGGCGAGCGGGAAGGGTGAGTTCACCTTGTTTAGTGACTTTTGCGCCAATATAGCAGGTAGTAGCAATTTCTAGGTTTGTTGCTGCGACAAGTAGTCGATTGCCTTCGGTTCGAAGCAAGATATTACTCAAAATTGGTAGAGTTGCACGACTACTTGCTACTCGTCCAACTACGGTAAGTGCTCGAGTAAGATTTTCTTGGGTGACTGACAGTTCCATAATAGTATTATCCTTTTTTAAATGAATTGGTTGTGATGATTATAGGTACTGTGGAAAGTGGGGATAGTTGGGAGTGCAACAGAGACAAAAGTGCAGTACGGGCTGTGGAAATGAGTGTCGATAGATGAGTGGACTCAGTGAGGGAAAGTCGAGTAATTATCCACGTATATTCAGACGGCTGACGGCGGGTAGTAAAAAATGGGGAAGAGTGAGCACATTTTTTACCCGCATCTTTTCGCAGGTTTTGCACGAAATTTCCACAGATCAATTGAGTAAGGTTATGCATAGAGTTTCTCCCGGATTTCGGCAACTTGTTCACGGATCATGAAATCAAGTTTGATAGATTTTTCTATCTTTTCAACCGAGTGAATAGCGGTGGTGTGATCTTTACGGCCTAGTTCTTGTGCAATTCGCGGAAAACTCATATGAAGCTCACTTCGAAGAAGATACATCGCAATCTGGCGCGGTGTAACGATGTGCTTATCGCGTTTAGCGCCGCAAATCTCTTTGCTGTCGATCTGAAAGTGGCGAGCAGTTTTGTCGATAATCTGCTTGGCGGTAACGTGCTGCGGACGCGAATGACGGACATTGCCAAGCAATCCTTCGGCAGTAGTAATATCTGGGGCGACCCCGCGCATTTCGGCGTAAGCAAGAAGTTGATTTAAAGCTCCCTCAAGCTCGCGAATGTTCGTCTTGATATTTTTAGCCAAATATTCAACCGTTTCGCGCTCAAGTGTTACACCGGAAAGCCCGGCTTTTGTCTCGATAATTGCACATCGCGTTTCGAAATCAGGCATCTGAATATCGATGGCCATACCCCATTCAAACCGACTTCTTAGGCGCTCGGTAAGGGTGGGGATGCTGCGAGGCGGCTTATCACTACTAATAATAATCTGTTTATTCGCTTGATGAAGGGCGTTAAAGGTATGGAAAAATTCTTCTTGAGTTTTTTCTTTACCAGCGATGAATTGCATATCGTCAACGATCAACACGTCGGCAGTGCGGTATTTGTCGGATACTTTCTTTTTAAACCGAATTGCATCGGTGAATTCTTTAACGAACGTATCGGTATTTATATATACCACCTGAGCACTAGGGTTGTGCTGAATAATTTCGTTTCCGACCGCCTGCATAAGATGAGTTTTACCGAGGCCAACGCCACCATACAGAAAGAGCGGATTGTATTTAGTACCGGGATTCGCTGCAACTGCCTGACAGGCGGCATAGGCAAGATCGTTACTTGAGCCAACAATGAAGTTCTCGAGAGTATAGCGAGGGTTGAGAGTGTTTGACGAGGCGCCATTTGTTGCCATGCTATGGGGCACTGGAGAGAGGAGGCTTTCGGCGCGCGATGGACTAGGGTCGGACCCGGTAGTCTCGCGACTGATAACACTCCGCTTTACAGCGTGAACACGATATTCAACGCTTGGCGACGGAATACCATTGTGTTCTAGAATCTCACGAATCTTGACATCAAAACGTTTTTCGAACTGTGATTTTGCAAAGATGTTAGAGACACCAATGACAAGGGAGTTATCGGTACAATCAAGCAGTACCGTATTCTTAAACCACGCTTCGAATTGACCGTGGGGTATGCTCAGTTCCATTTCGCCGAGCACGCTCTGCCATAGTGCGTTCTGCATCCATCTCCCTCTCTTTAGACTATCTTCTATGATAGCGATATTTCGAGTTTTCCACAACCGTGCAAGTGTTGTGGATTTTTACCTCTACACTACCCGCAAGACAGAGGTTGAATTTATCCACAAACAGCATCTACATCTGTTAAAACTGTGGATAAAAAAGCCCCCAGTGTGGATAAAAGAAATTGTAGGCTACAATTTGGACAAAGTTTCAAGGACATATTGATTAAAGTGGTGATAAGGGGTATAATGACAAAGATATGCCAAAGCGAACATACCAACCACATACCCGTCACCGCGCAAAGACACATGGCTTTCGTGCGCGTGTGGCATCAAAGGCTGGCCGACTTGTACTCAAGCGTCGCCGTGCGAAAGGTCGCGCTAAGATAGCCATCTAAAGCTACGATAGAAAAAGAGGCTCGCTGGGACGAGGCTCTTTTTTTGTTGGTCTTTCGTAAGGCACTAATAGATACGGTATACTAAAGTAACAATGATTGCCTCTCAATTTCGTTTTCACGGTCACGGAAGCCTGCGCTATCTATTTAAGAATGCTCAGGCCATCCGTTCGCGTCATGTAACGGTGAAATATATAAAAAACCCGCACCGAAAAAAATCACGATTTGCAGTAGTGGTAAGTAAGAAGGTACATAAAAGTGCCGTGGGCCGTAACCGTATGCGTCGGCGGTTGTATGAGATCGTGCGGAACGAGCAGGTTCGGTTTGATGGCATATATGATGTGGCGATCATTGTTACGAGCGCCGAAGTAATAAGTGTGGAACATGCTGATTTAAAACGGGCAATACGAGAAGTTTTTACTCGTGCAGGTATGTATAACTCACTCTAGTAATGGTACAATAGTAAAGATATAGTGGAGTTTTTATGTTTGATACGATAATCGTAAAGCCTATCTTTAACGCCCTCATGCTACTGTATAGTATTATTCCTGGTGGCGATTTTGGAGTTGCAATTATTCTCTTTACAATTTTTATCCGTGTCCTTATTTACCCGCTTGTTCGTAAACAGTTACACCAGACAAAATTGATGCGCAAACTGCAGCCAGAACTTGCCAAAATTAAAAAGGCGGCTAACGGTAATCGTCAACTTGAAGCAACAATGCAAATGGAGCTATATAAAAAGAATGGTGTTAGCCCATTTCAGTCTATTTTTGTCTTACTAATACAGTTACCGATCTTTATTGGGCTTTACCATGTGATTCAGGTAATTACATTGCACCGTGATGAAGTAGTGAAATTGGCGTATGGTCCAATTCAGCAACTTGAACCGATTAAAAAAATCATCGAAAATCCTGACAATTTCAATCACACCATGCTTGGATTTATCGATCTCACAAAGACAGCATTTAGTAATGGTCAAATAAACGTCGTTCTATTGGTGCTGGCGCTGATTTCGGCTGTTACACAGTACATTATGAGCAAGCAAACCTTGCCATCTAGCGATAAACCAAAGAAACGTTTCCGTGACATTATGAAAGAGGCGGCCGAAGGAAAGCAATCTGACGCTCAGGAAATGAGCGCTGCAATGATGACAAATATGGTGAAAATTATGCCAATCATGATGTTCTTTATTATGGTGAATCTACCTGGGGCGCTCGCCTTGTATTATACTGTTTCAAACCTTGTTGCAACCGCTCAACAGCACTACCTTCTTAATAAAGATACCGAAGAGATGGATGAGCTTGCAGATGAAATTATCGAAAAACCGGAAGCTAAATCATCGCGTAAAAAAGCGGGACAGCGTGCTAAAAAAGCCGCCGAAGGTAATATTACGCGTATAAAGGCGAAAGGCTAGGAGAAAGCGATGGATCAGACACAGTCAATTGAATTTGCACGTAAATTTTTACAAGATATTATTTCGTTTTTTGGTGAAAATATAGAGGTGACGGCTAAGTTAGAAGAAGATGTTATTGAGTTATACGTTGAGAGTAGCGATAGTAACAGTATTTTGATTGGCCGTAATGCTGAGACGCTTCGTAGCTTGCAATATCTTGTAAGCACGGCGCTTCGTAATAATAATGGCGAACTGGTGCGAGTTAACGTAGACATCGCTGATTACAAAAAACAGCGCGAAGAGAAAATTGCCGAAAAGGCTCGAGGGTGGATTGAAGAAGTTCGCGCTACGGGTGATTCGTATATTGCCCATATCAACGCCGCTGATCGTCGCATTGTGCACCGTGTTGCGCAGGAATATAGCGATATTCGCACGTACTCAGAGGGTGAGGGCCGCGACCGCCGCATTGTAATTGCACAGGCAAGCTCATAACTACATAGCATAGATGAAGAGACCAATGTGGGCGAGGTTGATGCTCGCGAAGATAAGGCGGCATAAATGGTTTATTATTGCGTGTGTCGTTGGATTTACTTGCTACTTTGTTTCAGCGTTATATAAACATCTTCACTTCAGTAGCACGGGGTTTGACCTTGTTATTTTTGACCAAGCTGTTCGTCATTATAGCGAATTTATGGCGCCAGCGAGTAGCTTTCGCGGCTTTTCCAATCTTCTAGGTGACCATTTTCACCCGATACTAATCCTTCTGGCGCCGCTTTATTGGATATACGACTCGCCAATTACATTACTTTTTGCGCAGGCACTCCTTGTTGCGTCCGCGGCTATACCGATATATCGTTTCGGGTTAAAAAAGATTGGGAAAATGCCAGCGACTTTTGTGGTTATTGCTTTTCTTTTTAGCGGCGCGGTTCTGCGGATGGTGTACTTTGATTTCCATGAAATAGCCTTTGCTATACCGTTGATTGCCTGGGCGATTTATTTTATGGAAACGAACAAGTGGCTTCCAATGTATATTTCGTTGGCACTACTACTTTTAACAAAAGAAAGTTTTGGTATGCTTGTCGTATTTTTCGGAATTTATCTGTTGACGCGTCGAAAGATTATTCATGGCATTAGTTTGGTTATAGGAGGCGTTACGGCATTCTTAGTTACAACAAAAATCGTTATACCTTTTTTTGCTGGTGGGGGCGAGTTCATGTATTGGTCGTATGATCAGCTAGGTAAAGACCTCGGTTCGTCGCTCGTAACAATTATGACAAATCCGTTATTTGCGCTTTCCCTACTATTTTTTCCTGTGGTGAAGGTGGTAACCCTCATTAAGACATTTGGAGTTTACTTGGGAATTAATTTTCTTTCGCCACTTATGATTTTAGCAGTTCCGCTATTACTTGAGCGGTTTTTGTCGTCGACCGAAAACTATTGGCAATTTACCTATCATTATGGTGCAACGCTCATGCCAATCACTGCTATGGCGCTTATTGATGGTTTGCCACGACTCTATAAGTTTAGGTTTATGAAACGATTTAAAAAGGAAAATGTCTATCAGTATATAACGGCAAGTATCGCTGTTGTCATAAGTCTGCTATTTTTCGTTTCTCCGCTTAATACTATAATGACACCATCAACCTATACTTTGAGTGGTGATGAGAAAAAAGGCTACGCGCTCCTAGATTCTATAAATGATGACGCGTCGCTATGTGTTACGAATCATATCGCGCCGCATGTAGGAAAACACGAGTTAACACACATAGGAATAACAGAGGTAAAAAAGCTGTCGTGCGATACGATAATTACCTCTATACAATACGACCAATCGCCATTACTTAGTAAAACGATTACTATGGCCAAGAATCAGGGGTATTCTTTGAAACAAACTTCTGGTAGTTGGTTGGTGTATAAAAAGTAGACTACTGATCGAGCACTTTTATGTATAGCGCATGGGTTTCAATAGCCATTTTTTTCCAGGAGAATTTTTTTACTTGTTCAAAGCCTTTGGCTGAAAGTCGCTTTTGGAGCTCAGGGTCGCTTATTACGGTATCGATCGCCTCGGCCATCTCGTTTACGTTTGTGGGGTCAAAATAGTACGCTGCATCTTCGTAGACTTCGGGAAGGCAGGTCGCATTACTGCTAACAACAGGGGTTCCGTATCCCATTGCTTCAAGCCCAGGAAGGCCGAACCCCTCCATGAGGGAAGGGAAAACATACGCTTTTGCTTGAGTGAAGAGCCAGTCTCGTTCGGGGTTTGATATTCGGCCGGGAAAAAAAATATTTTTGTAATTTTTTTCCTTGAAGTAGGCTTCGGTATTTAAGGTTGCTTTATTTTTTGCACCTACCAACACGAGCCCCAGATCTGGATATTTTTCGAGTAGCAATTGATGAGCATCGCCTAGCCTCTTTATATTTTTATAATCACTTTCTTTACCCACGTACATGATGAATTGTTTGAAAGGAATTTTTACCTCTATTAAATCCTTGATTTCAATAGCGAGTGACGCCTCGTAGATAAGATGTACCTTATCTTTTGGCACGCCCAGCTTTGCGAGCATTTCTTGTTGTACATAATCTGTCGGTACGATAATAGCGTCTGATAGTTGAGTGATTTTACGAAAGGCATACTGACCAACCAGCTGTTTGAATCGGTACATCAACCAATTTTTATCAGAGTTGTAGGTGTTGAGTAAAATAAGGTCGTGAAATGTTGTGACCCGCTTGCCTCTATAGAGAAGCGGTTGCTGCGGAAGGCAGAAATGTACTAAATCGGCATGTAAACTATTTAAGAACCGTCGAAACTCTAGCTGTTCGGCGAGAGAATAAAGTTTTACATCACAGGTGACAATAGTAAAGTTTGGATTTTGTGGCGTATAAAATGTTTTATCTTTTGAGGGAACAATAACAATATACTCATTTATGTCGTCTACTAGTTCAAGCTCTCGTAGCAGTTCCTGAATGTACGTGCCAGTTGATGAGTTAATAATTCGAGCATCAATAGCGATTTTTGCCATACTATTACCTATGAAATATCCTTTTATAAAATGGTCTTGTGCTGGTCGGCAATCCCTGGTGGATAATTGACTTTAGGTAGCCAATACTCACTTTTCGGCGCTGTTGAATCCTACGTCTTTCGCGTAAGGCATGAGGAAATAAGCCAATACTTTTTATCATTCCTTTCGTTGCAACTCCTGCCTGGCCATTAACGATACTTCGTATATACATTAATCCATAGCAAGCATAAAAACGGATTGCGGTTCCAAAAAAGAGCTGAATTGGTACGTTTTTCCAAAGAAAGACAGGCTGATTTTTGAATGTCTGAAAGAGGGTAAAACCCGGCATCTTGCCGCTTGTCGTACCATGGTCATGGTAGGCGAGGGCATCTTTTTCGTAATACGCTTTGTAGCCAGCGAGCTGAGCCCGATAGCTTATATCGGTATCTTCAAAATAGGCAAAGAACGTTTCGTCGAAAAGGCCGATATCTTTAAATAGCGATGTTTTATATATTGATGCGCCGGCAGTTCCGCCAAATACATACCCGGAGCTTTGGGCTTTTGTGACATGCTCACCACGTTGTCTTGGGAAGGGGAGTCCATACGAAGAATACGAATCGCCCGTACTCTCAATCAATTCACCGGTACTTTCAAGCAGCAGTCCGGTAACAACAGCGATTGTTTTGTCTTTGCTAAATATTGCTTTAAGCTGGGCGAGCCATGGTTTTGTTAGTGTAGCATCGTTATTTAGTAGGACAATGTACTCAAAGTCCTCTTTAATAGCTTTTCTAATACCCACATTCACGCCGCCCGCAAAACCGAGGTTAACTGGCTCTTTATGAAAGGTGACGAGAGGGTCGTTATTGTATTTTCTAAGTTTTTCTAAAGACTCATCGTGAGATCCGTTATCGATCAATAAAATACGAAAGTCCTTATCCGACTGAGCTTTGATTGAGTCGATACAGACGAGAGTTTCCTGCCAGCCATTAAAGTTTAAAACGACAAAGAGTGTCGAGTTTTTACGAGTTGTGGACATAGAAGTATTATATCACTAAGAGGTAGGTTTGGATTTTTTGAAGACAACTCGCGAATACAGCAAGTAGTTCCAAGTTAGGGAAGCGACCGTGGCGAGGAGCTTAGCTGCAAAGAGTCCAAGCCCCGAGTTGTGGAAGAGTGCCGTAAGCGGCGGTTCGGCTATTACTATAATGGCGGTTTGAATGACCCAAAGTCCGACTAGCGTCACGATAATAAAAAGAATGAGCTCACGCATGACGTTCGTGCCAGTTGTCTTAAACGTATATTTTTTATTAGCAAAAAAGCTAAATATAAACGCTATACCGGTTGAAAAAATATTCGCTAATTCAACTGGTACGCCAAGTGCCTTGAAGCCGAATAGTAGTCCGAAATCAAGCGCCGTGTTAGCACCGCCCACAAGCCCGAACCTAAGGAGCTGAGGGTTATTTTTTATCTTTTCGATGAGATTCATGATACTCCTCTATGAAGTAAGGTGGTCGACGTTTTGTTTCGTTAAAAATGCGTCCGATATATTCCCCGATAACACCAATGCTGAGCAATTGTACACCGCCGAGGAACAGAACGGCCGCCATAATCGATGAATATCCGGCACCTGTTGAAACACCGAATAATGGGCGAACTAAAAGGTAAAGAATGTAAATAAAAGCAACAATTGACACGAGCGCACCAACATAGGTTGAGGTGCGTAGCGGAGCGGTTGTAAAGCTTGTAATGCCGTCGATGGCAAGATTAATGAGCTTTGCATAATTCCATTTCGTTTCACCGGCGGCGCGAGGGTCGCGGTTATAAAGGATCTCTTTTTTGTGGTAGCCGATCCAGCTAAACATACCTTTCGTATAGCGTTCCGATTCGCGGAATTGCTTTAATGCCTCAATGCAACGTCGATCGAGCAGGCGAAAATCACCGGTATCAATTTGAATAGGAATACGCGTCGAATTTTGCAGAATTTTATAATACCACTGACTCGTTTTCTTTTTGAGCCAACTTTCACCGGCGCGCGATCGGCGTTTTGCAAAGACATCATCATAGCCTTCTTCCCAATATTTGATCATCTTGGGAATGAGTTCCGGTGGATCTTGCAGATCAGCGTCAATAATTACCATCGCATCCCCGCGCACGTGATCAAATCCGGCAAGCATTGCAGTTTCTTTACCAAAATTACGACTTAGGTTTATGTACGCAACACGCTTATCTGTTTTGGCGTAGTCACGAATAATCTCGTAGGTTTTATCGCGGCTGCCGTCATTAACAAAAAAGAATTCAAAATCGTACATATCGTTACTTGCTGCCAATTTGTCGAGACGTTCGAATAGCATACCCAGCACCTCTTCTTCGTTGTAGGCTGGAATAAGGATAGAAATAAGTTTTTTCATCTTTTTATAATACTACGTAATCTTGGATATGAGCTGAGTAATACTATCGGCAACGGTTGCACCAGAGTTTTTGAGATATTCAGTCTTTGCCCCGGCAGATTCAAGGCTATTGGTGCCCAGAATTGCGCCGGCGTGCCCCATTTGCACGCCAACCGGGGCACTATGCCCGGCCACGTATGCGTACACGGGCTTGGTTACAGAGTCGCGAATGTAATGCCCCGCGGCAACTTCATCTGTGCCACCAATCTCACCAATCATTACAATGCGCTTTACCTCTGGATCTCGTTCAAACATTTCGAGACACTCGATAAACCCGGTCCCGCGTACCATGTCGCCACCTATACCTATGATGTACTTTTGGCCGAATCCTGCTTTTGTGAGTAGATCCATCGCTTCGTAGGTGAGCGTACCGCTACGGCTGACGACTGCTGTATCACCAGGGGTGGCAAGGCGAGCAGGAATAATACCGAGCAAGTGTTTGCTGGGCACTAATACTCCAGGGCAGTTCGGTCCAATAAGAACACTACTACTACTACTACTACTACCGTAAAGCCTTCTGCGAATGGCAAGCATGTCATGAACTGGTATATGCTCGGTAATGCAAACGATGAGCGGCACCTCGGCGTCAATTGCCTCGAAGATCGCTGCTTTGGCGAAAGCGGCCGGTACGAATATCACCGAAATATCAACCGTAAATTCTTTTTGAATGTCCTTTACTGAGCTATATACGGGGATTTCATCAATTTTGCTTCCTGCTTTATTCGGTGAAGTGCCGGCAACAATATGTGTGCCGTATGCCACCATGTTGCGGGTATGAAACGTGCCTTGAGAGCCGGTAATTCCTTGAACAATGACGTTTTTTCCAGTAAAAATAGTGTTATTCATGAGTTAACTCCGTTATACAAGAGGGGAGGTCGGGGTAGAGTGTTAGCTGTTCTTCGCCGAGCAATACTTTCGCTTCATCGCTTCGGGTTCCACTGAGGCGAATATAAAGTCTTGGCAGGCTGTTAAATTGTTTTCGTGCCTCTATGATCGCTTTTGCCACGTCGTCGCAGCGGACAATGCCACCAAAAATATTAATAATAATGGCGTTTACTCGTGTAAACGTAATAATTTTCTCGAAACTCTTTATGATTCCTTCTATCGTCGCACCACCACCGATATCAAGGAAGTTTGCAGGTTCTAGGTCTGCGGCTTTGACTGCATCAACCGTTGCCATGGCCAGTCCAGCACCATTTGCGATAGTCGCCACCGTTCCTTCGGGATTGAGGGTAACAAAATTAGCATTTGTAGACATCTGTTCAAACCGCCACTCGGGGTGACGAAATGCAGCGGCTAAATCTAGGGTCATTTTACAGTCACCGGCCACTAGGGTATCGGAGGTTGTAAGGACGAAAGGGTTGATCTCAAGTAGTAAAGTATCATTTTTTACGAAGCAATTGTAGAGTTTTTCGAGCAAATCTTGCAACGCAAAACTTTTTTCAGGAATGGCTAGATAATCTGCGAGCGTATCACCAAGAACGGCGATGGTGTTGGGGGTTATTTCATGTCGAAAGAATTCCTCTGCAGCGCGCGATTCTACCTCTATACCACCCTCTTTATGAGCGACCAGTTCTATTACCGCACTACTTCGGTTTACAAGAAGGGAAAGGTAAAATTCATTCCGTATCGTTAATAGCTCTTCGGCAAGTAAGCTACGAGGCAGTTCCCCCTTTATGGCAAGGGCAAAAAGTTCATTTGTCGTAGCGCTAGTATCACCTTCTTTGATTAGTCGTATACCGCCGGCTTTACCGCGACCACCGCTATGGACTTGCGACTTGAGTACGATCGGTGCTTCTGGTACTGGATCAGCAGGGTGGAGTAAAGAACTACTAGGTACGGCAACACCAAACTGCGCAAGAATTGCCTTTGCTTCATATTCAAGTAAATCCATAGGTATATTGTACCGCAAATAACTGACCGGTCGTTCCCCGCGGTGTACTCTCTGAAGCATTAAGTCCCCAACAACGGCTCCGTCTAGCTATGATTTGCCGCCACTCTAGCCTATAATGAAGGGCAGAATATGAAATTACCAAACATTTTTAGCAGGCGAAACCGCATTTTACTTCGCGAGCTCATAGTGACTGATTTTAAGCTTCGCTATCAAGGTTCCGTTCTTGGCTATGCTTGGAGTATTTTAAAACCGCTGTTTTTATTCGTTATCCTTTACATTATTTTTGAAAAATTCTTAAAACTTGGTCGAGATATCGAGCACTTTCCGGTTTATTTGCTCCTCGGCGTCGTGTTGTGGCAGTTTTTTACAGAATCTACCATTCAAGGTCTACAATCGATTGTTAACAGGGGTGAATTAATTCGAAAAGTTAATTTCCCGAAAGCTATTATTGTCATGTCTGGAACGGTTTCAGCGCTTATTAATCTTGTTATAAATCTGTTTGTTGTATTGATATTTTGCGCCATTAATGGTGTGGTCATTCGTCCGGAAGCCATTCTAGCGCTTCCTTTAATTGCAGAGCTATACATCTTTGCCCTTGCGATTGCGTTTTTCTTGGCGTCGATTAATGTGAAGTTTCGAGATATAGGTTATCTTTGGGAAATATTCCTCCAGGCAGCCTTTTACGCTACACCAATCATTTATCCTATTCAAATGGTAATAGCCGAAGCACCCGAGGCCGCAAAATGGTTGCTACTAAACCCCGTGACGCAAATAATACAAGATCTGCGCCAGGTTTTGGTGACACCAGAGACTATCCAGTTGTACGATTTAGTCCATGGCTGGAAAGTCGCAATACCATTTATGATTATCATCGCTACCGTTTTATTAGCAAGCTGGTATTTTAAACGTAACCAGAAGTATTTCGCGGAGCAAATTTAATATGAAGTCTTCTGAAAGTATGGTTTCGGCGCATAATCTTACAAAGTCGTTTAGAATTCCTATTGAGGCGAGCAGTGGTATTAAGCAGAGGCTCATAAATGTATTGAAAGGTCGTAAAGGATACCGAACCTTTACCCCATTGAACGGCATTTCTTTAGAAATAAAGAAAGGTGAATTTTTTGGAATAGTTGGGCGTAACGGATCGGGAAAGAGTACATTACTAAAAACGATTGCCGGAATCTACACACCTAATAAAGGTTCAGTTCAGGTAAATGGAACACTGGTGCCTTTTATTGAACTAGGCGTCGGGTTTAACCCTGAATTAACGGGTAGGGAAAACGTTTTTCTTAATGGGGCACTGCTTGGATTTAGCCATAAGCAAATGGAGGCAATGTATACCGATATTGTAGAATTTGCCGAACTTGAAAACTTTATGGAAGAACGCCTAAAGAACTATTCAAGTGGGATGCAGGTTCGTTTGGCGTTTTCGATCGCTATTAAAGCTGAAGGTGATATTTTACTGCTTGATGAAGTGCTTGCGGTAGGTGATGCGGCGTTCCAGCAAAAATGTTATCACTACTTTGACGAATTAAAGGAAAAGAAAAAGACCGTTATTTTGGTGACGCACGATATGGCAGCGGTATCACGATTTTGTGACAGAGCGTTATACCTTGAAAACGGAAAGGTATCTCTGATTGGGCCAACCCGAGATATCGCAAATAAATATCTTGAAGATAACTATAATCGTATCTCGAAGGATTCAAGTAAGGCAGGCAGCGGTGAGCAAAAGCGCGCGACAATCGAAAAAATAGAGCTTAATGCTAAAACGTTTGAAATAGGCGATAAACTCGAGGCTATTATGAGTTATGCAAACCCAGAGAAACTACCTTTACACTTTGGTTTTCAAATATTTGGTCAAGACGGAGCGTATGTTTTTGGTACAAATACGAAAGTTGGTGATAAAAATCCCGTTACCCATGAAGCGGGTGAGGTGCGTATATCGACAAAACTTCAGCTTGTACCTGGTCTCTACTATCTTACGGTTGCAACGATGAACAAGGGCGCCACAGAGGTATATGATTACCGAACGAACATCGAAAAGATTATTATTAAAAATTCATCGGATGTTGGCGGCATAGCATTTCTTGATTATGACTGGGATGTAGAGTAAAGATCATGAACATCATAAAAGTAATGGGGAAAACTTTAAACGTTCATTCAAAAAGACGTATTAAACGATTTATTCTAAAAAATATACATTTTGATCGCTTGATCGATACGTACGATAGTTGGATTGTAGAGAATTTCCCCGATGCACTAGAAATTTTACGCGAAAAAGAGCAAATCAAAACCTTTGCTTATCAGCCGCTTATATCAATCACGGTTCCTACTTACAATACGCCGGCAGACTTTTTGCATGAATGTATTCGATCGGTACTTGTGCAGAGCTATGAAAATTGGGAGCTGGTATTGGTTGATGATGCCTCGCCAGATTCAACCGTGCGTGACATTATAAAAGAGTACTCTCATGCCGATACGCGTATAAAATATAAGTTTTTGAAGCAGAATCACCATATTGCCGGAGCAACCAATGAAGCTATTAAACTTTCAACCGGAGAGTTTGTCGGCTTATTCGATCATGACGATATTCTTTGGCCAAACGCTCTTTTTGAGGTGGTGAAAGTATTAAATAAAGAGCAAAATGCAGACTTTATCTACACGGATGAAGATAAAATTATAGAAACAAAGTCAAGGCACGCCGAGCCCTTCTTTAAACCTGACTGGAGTCCGGCCCTTCTTAGAACTTGTAATTATATTACGCACTTTTCGGTATTTAAACGCGATCTTCTAGATAAAGTCGGGTACGAGGATGGTGCCTATAATGGTGCACAAGATTGGGAAATGATTTTGCGTGCTACGCGTGAGGCAAAAAATATTCAGCACATTCCTAAAATTGTATATAGTTGGCGAGTCCACGATAACTCAACGGCAAAAACGATGGAGTCAAAACCATACGTGGTTGCCGCTCAACAAGCCACAATTGCCGCGGACATGTTGGCTCGAGGGTATGCTGCCGATCAATTTATGGCTGCTCCCCATAAAAAATATTTTTCGTTTTGGAATACAACCATCACTACCGTGGAAAATACGAAAGTAAGCATAGTCACGCTGGATCACGCGCAGGCTCGCCAGATAGCCGCTAAAACATCTTACAAGAATTATGAACTTATCGTTGCTCCGTCGTACCAAGAAGGTGTAGAAAAATCTACGGGCGAATACATAGCACTTTTTGAACCGAATATACGCGTTAGCTCGGCACGGTGGATAGAGGTATTAATTAACACTGCAGCCCAGGCGGATACGGGTATTGTGGGTGGTCTCACAACCTATTCAAATGACGGTTTTATCTATAGCGCTGGTATTACAGTTAACCAGGATCAAAAATTTGTCCGGGTACTCAGTGGGGGGGTTAACAAAAATCACCTAAAAACACTAACGCGCACGCTCTATGTTAATGCCAGGCGTAATACCACAGCCGTTACTGGCGGCGTAATGATTAAACGGGACCTGCTCAAAGACTATCGTTTTAAAAGCGGCACTCCTCTAGAGCAGTTGATATATCTTGGCGCGGATCTCATTGAAAAGGGCTACTATAATGTCTACGAACCCGAGTTTATAACGAAAGTCCCCTTGCACTACAAAGAAAAGAAAAAACATGTCAACAAAGACCGTAAAAGTAGCTACGCGGACATAGAAGTTGAAATGAGCCTTCGGCAAGAAGATTTTCCGAAAGTACTGCAAACCTGCTATTTTTACGACGATCTGGTAAGTTATCCAGAGAGCGATGTATTATAAAAAGTATGAACACAGCCTTTTTTGACCGCCATAAAAAAACAATTGATATATTGTTCATACTTTTTATTGCGGCCGCATTTTTATGTTGGTCATTTCGTATTACAGCAGATCTTACGAGTATGCTAGCCGGTCCTGACGAGGGGATGCGCTATATTCTGCCGAACTTTATTTATGAACACGGACGGCTCCCTACCGGCTACGAGACCGGTATTCATGGTAACTGGTCGTATGCGTTTTACCCACAGGTTCTTGGCGCGATTATTAGCGCCGGTTTTATAAAAATAGCGTCGATATTTACTCAAGACCTTTTCTGGTTGGTTCATGCCGCCAGACTCACAAGTATTATATTTGGGGTGATTGCCGCAATATTTATTCGACGTTCGGCACGTCTATTATTTGATGGCCATAAACACCAGATGCTTATTGGTAATATGGCACTTGTATTCTTTGCTCTTTTGCCGCAGGTGACGTTTTTATCTTCCTATGTAAATAATGACATTATTGCTCTTGCGGGAGTATCGATGATTATCTACGCCTGCCTTTTTGTCTACAAGAGAAAAATCACTACGGCACCTTTGGTATGGTTCGGTATGGGTACGGTGTGTGCGGTGCTCGGTTATCTGAATTCCTACGGATTTGTGCTTGTTGGCGCGCTTTATCTTCTTATACGCTTAATTCAACAATACAAAAAAACGAAGGACGGTAAGGCTTTGGCGATCCAGATTGCACTTGCTGCCGGAATCCCGCTACTTATTTGTCTTCCGTTTTTAATTCGCAATATGCTGCTATATCACGGTGATATCCTGGGCATGGCGACCTTCCGTGCCGAATATACGAAATGGGTAGAGCAGACCGGAATTATTCTACAAAACCCCTATAAAGAGGGATTACTTTACCTCATAACGCATACTCTATGGATACCTGATACTATCAAATCGTTTATTCTTGGATATTTTGGCGGCTGGAGTAGGGGTGTTGCTCTCGTGCAGTACTGGCCATATTATTTGCTTATTGTAAGTGGTTTGATAGGATTCGTGGCTCGCCTACGTAAAGCTAGAAAGAGCCATGAGCGAAAAGTGCTTATATGGTTAATGGTTACCGGCATAACTATTACAATTGCTCTAAACTTTTATTACACACTCATGATTGATTACCAGCCGCAGGGTAGATATATTATTTATCTTGCGGTCCCGCTCATACTTGCCATTACAGCGGGTATCTATCACTTTATAGAGAAAGTTATTAAACCTGCGCATGTATCGATTGTTCTTGTGGTGTTGATGGCCTTATATACCATACTCCACTTGAGTGTTGTTTATCAAACGCTATTTTAGAAGAATATCTTTAACACCATCTGCTGGCGTGTAAAAGAAAATATATGTCAATATAACATACGTCGTAAGACTGAATGCGGCAGTGGCTGTGACAATTTTTGTTAAAAGGCCCTGGTTGATCTTAATTGCCACAAATTGCTTCAGATACCCGAATACGGGAATGAGAAGTATTAAAAGCGGTGTAAAATAACGTCCCTGCATGCCTTGAATGTACGTCGCGCTTGATCCGGCAACGAACGGGAGCAGTGTCCACTGGAAATACATACCTATAGTAATACCAAGTATGGAGAGTATGAAAGCGCTACCGCAGATAACAGCAAACCGTTTTTGTACAACTGGTGTTTTGGCGCCTAGTAATACAAGAGCCAGTACCGATAGTTGTAAAAAGACAATCCACGCCGGTAGCCTGTACCAAAGCCAGGCAAAGTTGCCGACTATACCGCTAGTAAGTATGGAGTCGAGTTGTCCATTCACTTCGGGTCTAAAAAACGTATTAAAGAATACGCCTATAAATTTGAACGTTCCAATTCCGTGTGAACCCAGATATCTGTCAAACAAGAATAACAATCCGACAGCGACGAGCGCGCCAATTACGAAAAGTAATACCCGAAATTTCTTTACGTAATCAAAAGCCAAGCTCTTCCACTGAATAACCTTGCTGGCAACTCGGGGTTTACAATAAAGGTTGGGCGAAAGGAACGGGAGAATTGCAAATAGTATGATATTTGAGCGCTTATTCACTACTAAAAGTATGGCGAGAGCGAGTAAAACGATAACCTGCTTTTTTGAAAGACGTGTTTTTTGCAATGAGAGATTAATCATTAGTCCCACCCAGGCAAATATTGCCACCATATTCATTACGTCATACGAGAGAGATCCCGCCTGCTGAATCATCATAGGAAACAATGCTATAAAGGCAAACGCTAATTTTCCGTACCGCACGTACTTAATCACGAAATAAATAGCGGCTACATACACAGCGAGGTTTGCAAGCCGTCCAAACAGTACCATCACTCCAATCGATGGATGAATGAGACGGCCTAGCAGTATGCCAAGTGCCTGAGGAAGGTGGGTTATATCCAACGTACTTGTTTGTCGGCTATCGTTTACTGAATTAATGTCGACGTCTTTAGTGTAGTTGAGCTTAATGTCATCACCCTCTAGGTCGGCAGTTTCTCCAAATAGATCGTTGATGTAGTTTCCATTATTTACTTCTTTCACCGAGTCTTCGGCGGAAACAAGTAAATCCTGAGGAATCTGCTTATTTTTCGTGAACATACTATAGCTCACCCAAAAATGAGCGCCTTCATCTGGCCCTGTGAGAATGGGGAGCGTGAAAGCACTTACAATACCAAAGAAGAGACTGATAACAAGAAAAAGTCTTTCGGGTTGCTTTAAAAACTGCTTAGTGTTGAATTTCATTTTAGTACATCAGTAAATATTACTTCTGTACTAATTTTACTACGATCGCTTCAATTGGCCTATTCGAGTCGGGTGTTCCAGCTTGTTCACCGTTTTTTACCCAGTCTTGCCAACCTACATACGAGACATGTGCTCTATAGTAGATATCATATCGGCTGGCAGCCTCTCCGCCTAGAGATAATTTTATAGCCTCTAGCGATTTAGATTGCCCCGTTGTACCACAGGTAGCGCTTTGTGCTATGTCATTTACCCAACCGGTAGATTTTACATAGGCTGAACATGTAATTGCGAGCGTACCAAATAATGAGCTAGAAGTATCGAAACGAAGTGCTTCCATGGGTCTACCTTGTCCGGTAGTGCCTCCAGTGCTATTGGGGCCAGTACCCCCAACCCAGCCAATGTAACTGAGATGGGTAGAGTAGGATAGTGTATAGTTATCGGGGAGTCCTACGCTTTGTGGATTATAAAGACTGCCATTATCGGATAAACCTGATGGCGTAGTACCCTTCGGTACTAGTCTTGTTTCAACTGCCTCTAGCTGACGACCAGCGCCCATAGAGCCGGCCGTGCTGCCATTTTTAGTCCACCCAAGCCAGCCCATGTACTGAACATAGCCTCGGTACCAAACGTCGTAATTGTCATTGAGGTTTCCGGTAAGACTGATGCGAATTGCCTCCATGCGACGCTCTTGCCCTGTGGTGCCGGCAATTTGGTCATTCGATTTAAATTCCTGCCAGCCGATATTTGCAAGATAGCCAGCATAAGAGATGCCCCCACTAATACCGGTGGTGTTAGTGATATTTAGTTTTATTGCCTCGATTCGCTTACTTTGCTCGGTGGTGCCACTCACCATGCCATCGGTTACCGTAGGCTGCCACCCCCTATCGGCAATATGTGAACTGATATTCAACGAAAGCGTAGGACTGGAACTTACAACGCCACCGTTTCGGTAGATGTCGGTAGTTGGCGAAGGTGCGGTGGAATTTTTTGGCACTAAGCGTAGCTCGATAGCCTCAATGTTGCTTGTGCTGCTGCCTGATATACCAGCAGTCTGTCCATTTTTTGCCCATCCTAGCCAACCGATGCCGCTAATATGTGTGCGGTAATAAAGGTCAAATCGACTAGCGAGTGACCCGGTTGGGTTAATCTTTATCGCTTGGATTGGCTTACTTTGGCCAGTGGTGCCGCTCACCATCCCGTTATTTACCGTTGGCTGCCAGCCATCCGTGTAGTTGTAGGAAGCATATTCTACTTCGCCAACAATTTGAATTGCCTGCATAGACTTGCTTTGTCCAGTAAAACCAGTAATGCCATTATTAGTGACAGACGATGTCCATCCATAGTTGCTAATGTGCGACTTATAGCTTAGAAGAGACTCATTGCCCGTGGTTGGCCCGAACCAATCAGTGAAGTAGCTATAAAAATTCAGGTTGCCAAAAGCGCCACAGTTTGGATAGGCCGAACTTGTTCCGCCACCTAGAGCGTAAGAATTTGGTTGGTACGGTGTGTAGTTGTATAGTGCTTGAGTAGCTCGCGTTTCTATGTAAACTGTACTGCCGCCACAGCTTGCCGACGGATTATACTGTATATAGTTATTTCCTAATACGTAAGGTGTATACCACTGGTTTTGCGGTACATTATCGAGGATAGCACGAAACATTTTCGCGGCACGATCAATTTGGTTGACAAGACCGTAGTACTGCGAATCGCAGGCTGCAGTGTCGGGGCATCCATAGCCAGTGGCGCTGCGATATTGAATGTTGAGCGGCCAGGTATCTGTAACAAGAGACTGCTCTTTTTGTAATAAAACCAGGATCACTTGGGGATTAATGCTGTACTTTTGTGCCGCATCGTAAATAACCTGTGCTGCACTGCGCCCATCACTAACGGTGTAATCTTTTAGGCACGGGAAGGTGGACTGGCCATACTTACCCTGAGCCCATTCCCACCGTTGTACGCGACCATCACCGTTTAGATCGGATCCACCATATTCTGAGTTTTGCTGGCCATTAGTGTCGCAGGTGGCCACCTTGGCATTCAAAAAGTTTTGAATGTCGCCTGCGTTCATTGTGCTTTTATTGGCCATCACCGAGTCGTCAATAATTCGACCAGCCGAGAACCCGGCAGTATATGCGCTCGACCGGCTGGCCAGTCCAACAGAAAAGAGCACCGAAGTGATGGCGGTGAGTGTAATAAACCGCGAAAAACTCTTTTTCACTACTGAACCTCCACACTTGTTGTATAGGAAGAAGTGAGAGTTTCATTTTCGAAACTAACTTTAATTGACCATGATCCTGCCGCGAGGCTTGAACGGGGTACGTCAAAGCCTTTGCAGGTAGTGTAGGAGGGCTGAGCTTGTACTTCGGCCGTGGCGGTGTATGTTTTGCCACTTGGCCCGGTCATTACGAGCGTACAGGTGCCAGAGGAGCTAACAGTTTGAATAATACTTCGAATATATACTCCGTTTGTGTCTTGGCTTAGAGAAGCGCTATATGAATTGACGGATGATTTGCCGCCATTTGGTGATTCAATCGGGGCTGGCGTAGGGTCGCTTCCCGTATTGGATTTGCCGTTTTCATCCTGAGATATAACATCGTTTTTTATTTTTTCGGATGTTCCTTTCTGCTCTTCAGAAAGTTGATCGCTACTTTGGTCGGTGCGCTGGAATGGCCATGTTTTGGTGAAATATAACGCTGCAAGAGCGGCAAAGATGACAATAGCAACAATGCTTATGTATAGATAAGGTCGTTTCTTGTTAGTGCGCGTGTTTATTTTCATAGATGTACCTTGCTACAATTTAAGCATAAACGACAATGTTTTACAACAAACCACACTATTATGTTCTGAATATAACAACAAGCAGTAATGAAGCGTACCGAAACATTTCTTAATAGACTCCAGACTGCTATAGTTTATAGAGATGGCTTCGACAATAAAAAAGGATTACTTTTGGAATACACTGGGAGTGTTTCTTCAGAACGCACTATCTCCGCTGCTGCTGATTGTAGTCACCCGTATCAATGGTATCGATGATTCAGGAATCTTTTCCTACGCCTTTTCGGTCGCTATTATATTTTGGGCTATTGCAATGTGGGGAGGGCGAACCTATCAGGTCTCCGATACAACCAAACGCTTTCAAGTACAGAGCTACATTGCAGTAAGATTAATTCTAGGCATTTTAGTGCTTATTTCAGCTTTAATTTTCTGTATATCAAATGGTTATGATGTCGAAAAGTCAAGCATTATAGTTACGCTTGTATGTGTAAAAATTATTGAGTCTATAGCCGACTCTATATACGGCGTACTACAAACAAACGACCGGCTGTATGTAGCGGGCAGGTCGCTCATGTACAAATCAATTGGCGGGCTGGCGCTTTTCTTGATAATAAATGCTCTTTCGCAAGACATCTTTCTAAGTTGTCTAGGCCTTGTAATTGTTAACGCCATGCTTGTTGTCGCCTATGATATACCAGCCGTACAAAAACTCCAAAACATAGTTCCCCTAAGAGGGGAAGTAAAAGTATATATGATTGAATCCTTTGAAATTATGAGGCAAACTCTTGCGGTTTGTATGGTCTCTTTTTTAGCTGCATTTTCGCTTAATATCCCGCGCTACTATCTGGATCTGAGCCATCCCGATCAGATAGGATACTTTGGTATAATTGCCATGCCAGTGACTTTAGTTGTGCTAGTTATAACCTTTATTCTCCAACCAAATATCGTCAATCTTTCTCGCCAGCTTAAGATAAAGGAGTATACTCAATTTAATAAGACGGTCAATAGAATTATGGCTGTCACTTTCTTAGTAGGGTTGGTAGTCACCATACTCACCTATATGGTCGGTGTTCAGTTGTTGGATATAATATTTGGGTTGAACTTTTCCGCATATAAGACGGCACTAATGACGATAATAATTGGCGCAAGCTCGAGCGCCCTCGTTGCCATACTCATCAATATGCTCACTATTATGCGAAAGCTATGGATACAGGCTTTCGTACTTTTTATCAGTAACTTCTTTCTTGTTTTAGTATATATATTTTTTGCTAAAAATAGTGATATTGTTGGGAGTGTTATTATGTTCACAATAACAGCTACAGTACAAGCGCTTGTATTTTATATGGTCTACTTTTATGAGATAAGGAAACTGAGGAATGAAAAAACTTAGCATCATAATTCCGATATACAATGGTGAGCATTATGTTAAGAAGTGTGTCGACTCGGTCATTTCTCAACAAGGAGTTGATCTAAATGAGGTTGAGATACTGCTTATTAACGACGGGTCGAGGGACGGATCACTTACCGTAGCACAATATTATGAAAAGAGATTCCCAAATATTGTTAGGGTTATTGACCGTGCAAATAAAGGGGCAGCGTATACACGCAATCAGGGTATTAGGCGCGCCGTAGGAAAATACATCATTTTACTTGATCAAGATGATTGGATAGACGAAGATTACTGTGCGGTGTTATTGCAAGCCATTGAGAAAGAGGACTGTGAAGTGGTGCAATCAGGCTTTAAGCTTGTTGATAAAAATAGTGAAACTATCAAGTCGGTAAAACCAGTTTCTACTGATTTTGGCCGACTCCTTGCCATACCGGCCTGGGCAAAAATTTATCGAGCCGATTTTCTTAAAAATCACGACATTTCCTTTTTCGAAAATAATATAGGTGAAGACAGTTTATTTACTTTAAAAGTAGCACTTCACGCAAGAAAGTATCAGACTATCGATTATTGTGGGTATAATAACTATTTCGATAACACTGATAATGTGACCAATACCCTCCATAAAGGACTTTCAGAGAAGGTAGATATTATAAAGCTGATGGACGCGATGAATTGTGTCCGAGCTAGTACTGTCGACCAGCGGCGTCTCCTTGACTATAATATGATACGGACCTGTATGTATTACCTACTGTCGTATGGTAAGTATGCCACGTCTCAGAGATTTGTTGAGGTGAACGAAACCCTTTTTAATTGGATGCAAGCAAATATTAAAAACTTTAAAATGAATCATTATGTTTGGAATAGACCAAAAGGAGAGCACCTATCTGCAAGTTTGGGGATAAAATTGATGATAATGGTGAATTCTCTGAACGTCGCCAGCTTGTTTGCTAAAATATATTGCAAAGGACGAGTCTAGAAGAATTTATATGCAAAAGATCTTAAATATACTTCATCAAAGCAACGACACCTATACCATGGTATGTGCTACCTCAATAGTTTCATTGCTTGAAAATAATCGAACGCTCGATGAGATTAATATCTACTATTTAGGCTATAAGATATCTGCTCAAAATAGACAGTGGCTGGAAGAGACGACCGCTCCATACGAAAATACGAAACTATATTTTATTAACGCCGACAAATATCATCGCCAACTAGAAGAGTTAGGGGTGAGTTCATGGCGCGGACTGTATGTCACCTGGTTGAAGTTACTTGCCATCAATGATTTGCAACTAAAGACCGATCGAATCCTTTACGTTAATGCGCATACTATCGTTAACGCTGCGCTTGATGGGCTGATTGATGTTGATTTTGAAGGTAACGTCTTAGGGCTTTCTTACGACTGCCTGCTCAACGACCATAAGGAAACGATTGGATTAAAGCCCACCGACGGTTATTACAACTGTGGTGTAATGCTGTTTAATCATAAAAAATGGCTAGAAGACGGGATTGATTCAGAAATTCGAACACAACTAAAGAAGAAAAGCGACTACCTTATTGTCGATCAAGACTTTTGTAATGTTCTATTTCGGGATCGAATTAAGCTTCTTGATTCAACGTATAATTTCTCGAGCGCATACTACGGCTATAATTTGAAAGGTCTCCTAAAGACAAACAATCTTCAGTCATCTTATTTTTACACCTACGAGAATCTGATGGCAAATTACTACGCGCCAAAAATAATCCATTCACTGTTTGGCATAACGGGCAAGCCCTGGGAGCATGGTACTAAACATCCACAACGCCAATTGTGGCGAAAATATATAGACATGACTCCATGGAAAGACACAGAGATGCCACAAGCGCACTACAACATCAACTGGCTTTTGTATGATATATTACCTCAACGTCTATTCTTGGTGGTATATAAAATAGCAGTGAAAAGCAAATATGGTCAGAAAAAACGAAACAAGCTGATCGTCATCATTCTCGATAAGTTTACGCCCCAAAAAGGAACCTAGCGTTATTTAGAGAGAAAGCTGTGGATTCTGGAAATTACTCGAAGTCTAGCGGCTCGACTTGCTTTATGCCATCCAAGTTTTTTGAATATGCTAGCGAAATAATCATAGACGACATCTTCTTCATTGAAACGTACGCCGGTTTTTTCTTTGCTCGAGAGTGAGTTGGCCGAGCGGCGATATTGAAAGGTTTCGGCATCATCCAAGTATAGTGTTCCACCGGCGCAGATGATATTGAATTCTACATCTACATCCTCGACTATCTTGTAGTCGGGATTGAAGGGATATTTCTTCAGTGTTTCTGTTTTCCATAGGATAGATGGAAAGTAGAGCCAATTACCTCGACTGAGTGAGGCGGCGAGGGCTTCGCCTGAATAGATGCCAGGTTTTTTAGGTCGTAACACGCGTTTAATTTTATCGACAAGCGGTAAGTATTCTGAATCATTTTCGTCGATTACTTGAACGCCTGGCTGATAAAAATCTGCGGTACCAACTTTTTCGAGCGCTCTTTCTAAGTAGTGTGGGAGTAGCTTGTCGTCGCATCCGAGCAATACGCAGTACGGCGCAGATGCCTGACTGACGGCATAGTTAAAATTATTAGTAATGCCAATGTTTTTTTCGTGACGATAATAAGTTACGCGCGGATCTTTAAGTTTTTCAAAGTATGCTGCGGCTGCACCAGAAGGATAGCAGTCGTCTACAACAAGGAGTCGCCAGTCTTGATATGTTTGAGCTATGACCGATTCGGTAGCTTTTTTGAGTAACTCGAAATCTCCCCAATAAGTGAGAAGGATATCAACCGTTGGTTGTTTCATTGGTTGCCAACTTTATAGAGAGTTCTTGGTGAAGATCGCGAAGGCGTCGCTCGGTTTGTTCGTGTTTTTGGCGTTGGTCGTTGATAACGTATATAAGAAATACAATAGCAGTGGTTTGAACGATGTCAAATGCGCTGAGCGCAATGGAATCAAGCGCTGGGTGACCAACAATAAGGTTATAAACAGGGAATGACCCAACCAACACGATAAGAATTATTACCCACAGAATACACTGCTTTACGAAGCGCTGCTTCGGTATGCGCCCCATCTTGTACTTAGTAAGGATGTTTAGCAGAGCAAGGCCAATGACCGGCAGATTTAGTAATACAAGAATAATGTATCTCATTCAAATATCTCCACAAGACGCCGACGGACAAGGCTCTTTAAAATGTTAACCCCGTTCCAGTTGTTCTGACCTTTTGCTTTTGAATAATCGGTGTAAATAACGGTAATCGGATACTCTCCAATTGTGAGTTTTAGCTGGTTTGCCCGCCAAATCATTTCTGAGCAAAATTCATAGCCACTTGTTTTCCATCGAAGTTGCTCAAGAGCTTTACGCGAATAAATTCGCATGCCTGATTGAGAATCGCTTGTGTAAACGCCAAATAACACCATGGTAATAAAACTTAGTCCCCAGTTGCCAATACGCTTTAGTAGGGACATTTCTTTTGCGGAGGTATCGATTAAGCGGCTTCCGATTAAAAGATCGGCGTTCTGAGCTTGAATTTCTTTAATGCCTCGTACTATATCTTTAGAACTATGCTGACCATCGGCGTCCATGGTTGCGGCGATATCGTAGCCCATTTGGTTTGCATAACTTAGCCCGGTGGCGGTTGCCGCCCCTGCGCCACTATTTAGAATATGATCGATAACTTTTGCTCCGCCGAGCCGTGCCTGCTGAGCAGTATTGTCTTTTGAGCCGTCGTTGACTACTACGACATCGGCGTCGTATTTTTTGGACTTTAGCTGGGACTTAATATCTTTAACGACCTCAGCAATAACCTTGCCTTCGTTAAAGGCAGGTATGACAATACATACTCGCAAAGACTTCATATAGCTCTATTATAGCAAATCGAAACTATCTTAAGAGGTAGTTTCCGTAGCCGGATTTTTTTAGTGGTTCTGCGAGGGCGGCAAGTTCATCTTTTGTAATGAATCCTTGTTGGCAGGCAACCTTTTCTGGGCTACCAATAATCTGACCGGTACGTTTTTGAATGACTCGTACGAAATCGGCTGCGTCGGTCATACTATCGATAGTACCCGTATCGAGCCAGACATCGCCGTTATCAAGTGCTTGAACAGACAGCTTACTGCGGCGAAGGTATTCGGCATTAACGGCAGTTATTTCTAGTTCGCCGCGCTCGCTTGGCTGTATGTTTTTAGCAATTTCCACTACGTCGTTGTCATAGAAGTAAAGGCCAACGACCGCAAAGTTGCTTTTTGGCTCTTGTGGCTTTTCTTCAATAGAAATTGCCTGATTTTCGGCATTAAATTCTACGACACCGTAGCGTTCAGGGTCTGAGACTTCATAGGCAAATACAATGCCACCATCTGGGTCGGTGGATGCCTTCAATGATTCGTCGAGCTCGTCGCCATAGAAAATATTGTCACCTAGTACAAGTGCTACTTTATCGCCGCCGATAAACTCTTCGCCAATAATAAAGGCTTGCGCCAGACCATCGGGGCTCGGCTGGACAGCGTAAGATAGGGAAATGCCCCACTGTGAGCCATCGCCAAGTAAACGCTTAAAACTCTCGGAATCCTCGGGTGTGGTAATAATAAGGATGTCCCGAATTCCCGCTTGCATAAGCGTGGTTAGGGGGTAATAGATCATCGGCTTATCGTAAATCGGCATCAGCTGCTTAGAAATACCTTTTGTAATTGGCCAAAGCCGCGTGCCGGACCCACCGGCTAAAATAATACCTTTCATGATTGTTGCTCCTTTGCAATATAGGCTTTTAATTCGTCTTGCCAATTCTTACTTTCGAATCCAGTTGCCTGTAACTTTTCTAGGCTCATGATGCTGCCTAGTGGTCGAGGTGCGATACCTTCTTTGCCGGCAAAATACTCGGCGGTTGTGGTATCGGTGACGTTACTGTCCGTATAGCCTGCATACGAGAATATCTGACGGGTAATTTCCGCCCAGCTTGCTGCGGGGCCATCGTTGGTGACGTTGTAGGTGCCAAACGGCGCATCACTTGTAAGTAGGTGGTCGATGGCACGTGCCAGTTCGCTAGTGAATGTAAGACGTCCAACCTGATCGCTCACTACAGAGGGAGAAATGCCCCTTTTTGCAAGGTCTAACATGGTTCGAACAAAATTCTTGCCCTCGCCAATTACCCAGGTGGTGCGGAGTAGGTAATAGTTCGGCAGTATTGCCACCGCTAAATCGCCGGCTGCCTTGCTCGCTCCATACACACTTAATGGACTGAACGGCTCATCTTCAGTATGGAGTTCTTTTGTACCGTCAAATACATAGTCGCTGGAAATGTGCACGAGGGTGATATTGTACTTTTTGGCAATTCTTACAAGATTGGCTACGGCTATCGCATTCACTTTCCAAGCGGCAACACGGCCTTCTGGAGTTTCGGCCCCATCAACATTCGTATATGCGGCCGCGTTGAGGATGGTAGTAATGCCAGACCAATCAAAATTCTCTACCGATTCGCGACTGGTTATGTCGAGCTCGGCGATATCGGCAGATCGAGCCGTGGGGTACTGAGCGCGAAGTGCGGTGCCCAGCTGGCCGTTTGCACCGACAATAAAAATATGAGAATGGTCCATCTAAGTGCTCCTTTCAAGGTGTTGTTCAAGAATAGCGGCGACTTGCTGGTATGCCTTTTGATTTTGGATACTACTGGTGGAAACTATACAGGTCATATCGTTTACTGCTCCGCACTAGAATTGATAGGGCTAACATCGGTAAGAAACGGATGACTGGCGTCCTTGTCAGAGATAACGGCATCTTCTTTAGGGATTGGCCACTGAATAGCTGCTGTTGGGTCGAATAAGTTAACAAATGTATATTTGGCGTCAGCAGACCAATGAGCGTTAACAAGGTAGGTGTAGGTAACGTTATCTTCAAGTGTTTGGTAGCCGTTAGCTACTCCCCGAGGGACAAACACGGCTACACCGGGATTAATCTCTATGCTAAAAGTTGTGCCGAAACTTGAGCCTTCGCGTAGGTCAACCCATGCGCCAAATACAGATCCGTTCGCGACAGAAATAAATTTTTCCCATGGCTCTGCGTGAAGGCCGCGTGTGGCGCCGCACTTATCGTTAAAACTAAAGTTATTCTGTACAACCTCAAAGTGAGGAAGACCGAGCGCTTCCATTTTTTCTTGCTGATAATTTTCCTTAAACCATCCACGATTGTCGCCGTGGACCGGTAGGTGTATGACATATAGACCGGGAATTGGTGACTCGGTGACGGTGAGATCATTGTATTGACTAGGATCGAATTGAGAAGACATTATTACTGTCCCTGCTTTGCGTAGTTTGCCTCTACGGCTTCTTTTTCAGCCTGCCACCATTCTTCGTTTTGCGTGTACCAATCGATAGTTGCCTTAAGGCCTTCGCGTAGATTGGTGTAACGAGGGGTCCAGCCAAGCTCGGTCCGGAGTTTTGTGCTGTCAATCGCATAGCGCTGGTCGTGTCCGGGACGATCGTTAACATGTTCGTATGCATCACTTGGTTTACCCATCAGTTCAAGAATTGTTTCTAGGACGTACTTGTTATTTTGCTCGCCATCGGCCCCAATAAGATACAGCTCGCCAGCCTTACCGTTGTCGAGGATAGCGTGGACTGCTAAGTTATGGTCATCAACATGAATCCAGTCGCGTACTTGCTCACCCGTACCATAGAGTTTTGGTGAAATACCGCTAAGAATATTGGTAATTTGCCGGGGAATGAATTTTTCGATGTGCTGGTAGGGGCCGTAGTTGTTTGAGCAGTTTGAAAGGGTGGCGTGAATGCCGAAGCTACGTACCCACGCTTTTACGAGCAGGTCGGAGCCGGCTTTGGTACTGGAATAGGGGCTTGAGGCGTGGTAAGGTGTTTCTTCAGTAAACTTAAGATCGGTTTGGTCAATTGGTAAGTCGCCGTATACTTCATCGGTAGAAATATGATGCAGCCGCTTAGCGTGTTTACGAACCGCCTCAAGAATAGTGAAAGTGCCTACCAAGTTGGAGTGGAGGAATGGCCATGGATCTTTAAGGCTATTATCGTTGTGGCTTTCGGCTGCGAAATGCACGACGATGTCGGTTTCGCCAACAAGCTTATCCATAAGATCGCGATCGCAGATATCACCCTGTACAAAGGTAATTTTATCGAGTGGTAAATTGTGAGGATTACCGGCATAGGTGAGTGCATCTACTACAGTAATCTCGTATTCGGGCCGTTCGCTAAGAGTAAGGCGTACAAAGTTTGACCCAATAAACCCCGCACCGCCTGTTACTAACAGTTTCGTCATATGCCTATTATAAGGAGTTTGCGGCTATTTCGTCTATTGTGGTTTTTGCTCATGTTACTTTATGTAAAAATAACAACACCCTGTTACGGTATATACTGTCAGCAAGATGAGATATAATTTAGGAAACAGCAAGGAGTAAAAAATGAAGCGAGTTATTGTAAGCGGCTATTTTAATCCCCTCCATGGTGGACATCTTGATATGATTGAGGCTGCAAAGAAGCTTGGCGACTATCTTATTGTGGTAGTAAATAATGACGTACAGGCAGTCATGAAGAAGGGAAAAATCATTCTTGATGAGCAAAATCGCCTGCGGCTCATTGGCGCTCTGCGCGATGTTGATGAAGCAATATTGTCGATTGATACGGCAGATACATCGCAAACACAAACGTTAGGGATAATTCGCAGGAAGTATCCTGATGATGTATTAATATTCGGCAATGGTGGTGACCGCCGCGAGGGGCTTTCGCTGCCCGAAAATGAATATGCTGCTTGTAAAGAGTGCGACATAGAGATGGTATTTGGTGTAGGGAGTGATGCTGTTGAAAAGCGTGACTCATCAACACGTATTAACGTAGCATCCGGACACGAATCGTAACCACGCTATTCTCTAAGAAGATTTTGTTACGTAGCCAGAGACAATCTTGCGCATCTTGGTGATAAATAATCCTCTATCGAATCGTTTTGCAGTGCGTTGCAGTTTTGATGGAAAGAACTTAAGTTTTTCGGCGCGTTTTATAGCACCGATTACATCCTCAACGGTTTGGTGGCGGAATAGAACACCTACTTCTTCACTATCGACAATCTCAAGCGTGCCTGCTTTGCCGTAGGCGATGACAGGTGCCCCGGCGGCAAGCGCTTCTACCGTCACGATACCAAAATCTTCCTCGGCTGCATAGATGAAGCCCTTAGCCGAGTTAATTGCTTTTTCGAGCTCGGCATCTGATGCGTTGCCGTAGCGATCGGTGAGGAATTCTATTGTAGCACCGGCGGTTTTAACCAATTTGTCGTGCATTGGGCCGTTGCCGAACACTTTGAGCGGTAGATTAAGACGGGTACACGCCTCAACGGCTAGGTCGTAGCGCTTATAGGGGAGCTGTCGACCCATGGTAACGTAGTAGTCGCCTCGTTTACGTGCAGGTGAGAAACGGCCAGTATCGACGGACGGATACACCACAATACTTTTACGACCATAATATTTTTCAATTCGTTTTGCGGTTGCGGACGAATTGGCAATAAAAAGGTCTACTTTTCTTGCAGCCTGTAAGTCTAGCTTGCGCTGGCGTGGCACCATGAGTGGCATGAGTGCTCGAATGGCTGGATTTAGCTTGCCGTAGCCCGGGTCTTTGCGGTACTCATCGTAGTGACTCCAGTAGTAACGCGGCGGCGTATGACAGTAGGCGATCAGCGTTTGGTCGGGACGTGTTTTGGTGATTTGGTGGCCATGAAGGTAGGTGCTGGCAATAATAATGTCAAATTCCGATAGGTCGAGCTTCCGCATAGCCTTTATAGCCATAGTAGGGAACAGTTTGTAGTAGCCGCGGAGCTTTTTAGGTAGTTTTTGTAATCTTGAGGTTCGGACATCGAGCTGATGAAAAGCGGGCATTTTATCTTTGTTGTAAATGGCTGTGTAAATTGGCGCACCCGGAAACGCTTCGGCGAGAGCATGCACCACTGTCTCCGCTCCGCCCATAACAGTGAGAAAGTCGCAGACAATGGCAATTTTTGGTTTCTGAGCGGTCATAATACTCTATTATACCTGTTTTTAGTAGAAAAAATTGGAAGCTGTATATGCTTGTCTATCTGAAAAACAGCTGGTACTATCTTGAATAAAAGAAAGTTTGTGAGGTTTGAAATTGTGACGAAAGTAGTGTTGCGCCCCATAAATACGATTCGTTACTTCTTGCTGATAGCACTTACTTTTGCTGTTTGCGTGCCTGGCTTTACGGCTCGCGCCGAGGCGGTGGATTGGATTAACGGCACAATTGTAGGCGAGAAAGATGAAGCCGATACCCACTACAAGCTGTATGGTGATTGCGGGTATGAAGTAGTTTCCGTTGAGGTGAGTCTTGGAGCATATCGCCCAGTCACTGATTGCGTTTTTACCGCAAAGTCGTTTCGCTATGCAATTATTGACGGAAGATTGTTTATCCAGGCCGCAAACGATACCGCCATGCGACCGTTGGTTGATTGGGGCTTTGCCTCTAGGAATAATGTCATTCCTTCTCCGGAAACTGACGATTTTATATTTGGTAGCCTTATCGTAAGGGATCTTTTACAAAGCACCACACTCGTTACCAACACACCCTCGCTTCATTACGTTGAAAATATTGGCTCCTCGTACAACATTGTAAGGGATGAAAATGGCAATGTCGGATATACACTTCAGGGGACTGGGGTTTCTCGTAATGGCAAATGGCTCGTGGTGAATGTTAAAAATATTGGGCTTGTAAAGTTTAATCTTGCCACCATGGGAGCAATCAGGATTGCGCCGTACTCGTCTCAGCTTACAATGCTTGCAATTAGTAACGACGGCAATTCCGTTGCCGAATCTTCTGATGCAAACCATAATCAGTCGGTAGTATATCGTGCAGATGGATGTGGTGAGAGCGGCGCAACTTTGCAGAGCACGTGGTATAACGCCTCCCTTTTGAATCCCTGCCAATCTCGAAGTTTATATAGCGATATTAACGATGTACTTGGTGTTGATTTTAGTACAACATACGATAAGCCTGCATTTACCGATGACGGTAAACTAGAGTTTTACACATTTGGCTACGGTGCAAGCGAGGCGACAAAGGTAACGTTGCGCATAGCGAATCAAGACACCATACCACGGCTTGATTATCTTGCTTTAGGAGATTCATTCTCAAGTGGAGAGGGCGATCTTAGTAGAGACCAAGGGACCAATCTTAAGTTTTATCGCGACCATACAGATGACGACGGTACGGCACTGGTAGATGGAGTTATTAGTAAGGTAAGACCTAAGGAAAAGTGTCATATAAGCACAAATTCATATCCCTATCGCTTAGCGTTAGGTATGGAATTTGGCGAGCCAACCATCAACACGACCACCACTAAGTGGCAATCCGTTGCTTGTTCTGGAGCGACGGCTTGGGATGTAAAAGAGCAGGGTTCTGCAGACTATCAAGGACAGAATGATGGGAATAAGCCACGACTCGAAGGCTACGATGTTTCGAATCTTAAAATTCAAGCGTTGAATGAGTTTATACCGGGTCGCCAAAAACAGATTGAGTTTGTTAAAAAGTATCAGCCAAAGGTTATTACGCTGACGATGGGCGGGAATGATGTTAATTTTGGTGGGAAAATGAGCGAATGTGTCTCGTGGGTAACAACATGCTCTTATGCTGAAATAGGATCGAGAGGAAAACTGAAGAATGAAATATATGATCAGTTTGATAACTTAAGCAGTCTATATAAGGAACTAAAAAGAGCAACTGGGGACAAGGCAAAAATTTATGTGCTTGGGTATCCGATATATGTCAATGCCGACCCAAGAGCGAAGTGCTCCTCGAAAGTACTTTTTCTGAATTTAGAAGAGCGCGAGATGATTGTAAATTCAATTATTTACCTAAATAATATTATAAAAGCAGCTGCGGAGAGCGCGGGTGTAAAATATATCGATGTAGAAAATGCCTTTGGAAGCCACCGTCAATGCGACAATGAAGAGGCGCATGTTAATGCGGTAACAGGGGTGAAAGGGTATAGAGGTAACGAGGAGCAGGAGAGTTTCCACCCGAATAAGGAAGGGCAAGCTGACATAGCTATTGCCGTATGGGATCGGGTAGGCGGTCAAAGTTTGCTTGATTATGTAACTTGCCCACAGGCTCCGACGCAAAGAGTATGTCCCAATACAGAATTAACGGCAGACCGGGCAGCCGTACCACCCTATTTCCAGGATGCCAAGGAAGATGACACAGTTGTAAGATACTACACTCTTACGAACGGTACTTTAATTAAATCAACTTCGTACTATGACGTAAAAACCGAGCGGTACCAGTTTGAACCGGAATCGGCAGTTGATATTACGCTTTATTCCAAACCAACTCATATAGGAACTTATCAGGCGGGCGGGGATGGGATGCTTAGTGCGAGCATCTCCATACCGACTACTATCTCAGCGGGTTACCATCGTCTTGTTCTGAGCGGAAAGTCTTCTCAAGGTCGACACGTGGAGGTGTACCAAACCGTTCTTATCCTAGGAGTCGACCCGAGCGATCTGGATGAAGATGGTGTTTTGGATTCACAAGACGGCTGTCTTTTTGGGGCGGTGCGGGATGATGTGGTTGATATAAGCACTAGATCCGGATGTGTTGGCAGCGAGCTGTATTCCGACCCTGCTAAAAAAGCACAGCCAGTATCACTGATTTCTGACAAGCATACTGATGACAATAGTACGAACCTTATGTCAAAAAACAATGGCAACGCTATCCGCATTGGAATAAATAACGAAACTTCAGATCAAATTGTCGAAAACTATAGTGTTACATCGATGGCAGAAAATTCAGCAAATAAAACAACACAGAATGACAATGGTGTTATTTTGCTCATCCTAGCACTTGCTTTACTGATTATTGCAAAATACACTAGAAGCAGGAAAGCTTAAAAGCTATAATCAATTCTATGTATAAAAAGTACATAAGACTTTTTGTCATTTGTTTAGCTTATGGCGGCTTGATATCGTCTATTGTTTTATATGTAATTATGAATTACGTTAGTTCTCATTATTATGGCCTAGGCATACGTCCGTTACGGCCTATCATCATAACCAGTTTCATACTATCTCTACTGGCTTTAGTGTCTAATATTATGATAGCGGTAAAGTATAAAAATCCTTTACGTGTTATTTCGATTGTTGGATTACTCCTAAGTCTTGCAGTAGCTGCTTTATTGATTGTGCCCCTAGCTTTTAGCTCCGGTACCTACTAATCATATATAGACTCTAGTTCGAATACCTAGATGCTGGACGAGATTTGATCTTCTCGTATACGATGAAAATGGCGAAACATACAAAGACCAGGCTAAAGGAGTTCACGGTCTGGTTCGGCTTATCGGCAGGAAAGTATTAGATAATAGGCAAGCTACTTGCTCGGCCCTAGCTGCCTATCGACCCCTATGTTTAATCTCTCAGCAAAATCTATGCTATCATAAGCCATAACATTATGGAGGGGTGCGATGTTCTGGTTTGTAGTGGCGATGGTTTTTCTGATCATTTGGCTGAGTGAGCGATCACGGGCAAAAAAAGACAATAACAATCGATACAATCAGGGGTGGTGGGACGCTTACGCTTATGTGCGAGATAAGATTGAGAAACTTCCCCACACTGATCAACACACCGTAAAGAGGGTGTTTAATGAGATAGAAGGAAAGTCTGAAGAAACGGCAACCACGGTCGCCGCGAGCACCACAGTAAACGCTGTCGAACTCGACCCTGGCGCGGTATTTCGTGAAGACGAACTAACTGAAAATACAGAACAATTTGCCGAACCTCAAGTGTACACAGAGGCGATCGCTCAGCCCGAACCGCTCACACCAGAACAGCTTGCAGCTGAAAAAGAACGAAAGACTCTCCAGAACCTGAATGTAATGCTCTACGTGGGGAGTTTGTTAATCGTGGCGGCTGCGGCGGTATTCGTAACGCTTGTAATGCCAGCGGCGGTGAAGTTGAGCTGTCTTGTTATTTTGACCGCTATATTTTATGTCAGCGGCCTCGTGCTTCACGCCAATTCCGAACGCTTACGACCAGCCGGCCTTGCGTTTGCGGGAACGGGCCTTGCGATTTTGCCATTTGTTGGCTTTGCGCTTACGTCACTTGGCGGATTATCCGGTTCGACAGCATGGTTGATCACCTCGATTGTTGGACTACTTGCCTATGGATTTGCTGCTGTGCGCCTGCAAAGCCAACTTATTTCGTACCTAACGATTGCTTTTGCGCTCTCGTTTTCGCTTTCGGCCGTTTCAACACTTGGGCTCGGCATACTCTGGTATTTCATTGTAGTGATAGGCGTATCAATACTCTTTAACAGTGTTCACTATCTGTTTCCAACTACCTTACCGGCAATTTTTTGGCAACCAGTTGAGCAAACGAGCGTGGTTTTGACACCAGTTGCGCTGGTGGGTAGTTTGCTGTCGTTTGGCACAATGGACCGCGACATGTATTTGGTACTCTTTGGTGTGGCAACGGCACATTATATGGTGGTTTGGCTGGAACGCCGACTGGTGGCATATGAACTAGCGGTGCGGGTTTTGGGTCATATTAGCGCATTGATTGCGGTTGATGTTGCAACAAGCGGATTATTGCCAGAAGACGCAAAACTGGTATTTTGGTTGGGATGGCTAGGCATGGCGGCTGTACAAGTACTGTATAGCTTGCTGCGAGTCTACCGTGAGAGGCCAGCGAGTATGGCGGTTGAATCTGCGGCACTTGGTATAAGCCTTGGTGCAATGGTGATTGCGTTGCCGTCTTGGATCAGAGTAGAACATGTCTGGACATGGGTGAGCATAAACACGGTGTTTATTGGCGCTACGGCGACCGCAATTGCGCTACGCTTGAGGCAGAGCGGGTGGCTGTACGGTGCGCTTATTGCCTTGGCTGCACTGCCAATGACAATTAGTCGTGGCATGCTAACGCCACCAGCAAATTATGAATATATTGCAATGGTGTTTGTGGTAATGGCAGCAGTTGGATTAATGATGTTGGAACGACTGCGCTCTACGGGCAGATCGGCGGCGCTCCAGATGGTTGCAGCGACGGGTGTTATACTTTATTCGCTTATGGCGGCCGGTTGCGGGCTACTTTCGGGTGAGGCGTTGACATTGGCCTGGACCCTGTTGGCAGCCGCAGCCGCATGGGTGGTGTTGTCATATTTAGTAGATGCACCGGTAGTCGTGGAGGTGCTTGGGGTGGTGCTGTTGGTATTTTCGGTATCGTCATGGATAGAATGGATGCAGACGGCACCCGAATGGCATGTAGTAGCCACGAGTGTGGTTGCGGCGGCACTAGTTGGTGCGGGAGCAGTGACACATCATTTGCTTGGCGAGCGCGCAAGAAGAAATGCATTGGCAGTAGTAGCGGTTGGGGTATTTTCGTGCCTTTTGTTTGCGGCCCTGGGCGGCGAAATTGCAGTGGTACGCACGGTGGTGTGGCTGCTGCTTGGCGGGGGCGTGGCGGCACTCGTGCTACGAGCATTTATGCGTGGACGGAGTGGATTTTTGGGTTCTTTGGGGCTTGCGGTATACCTAACGTATCCATTCCTGGCTACCCTACTCGCTTTTGGTAATGACGTAGGACTTACAACAATAGCCAGTTTAGTGTTGGCTGTAACGCTCATGATTGCATCCTACCTAGAGGCCGTGCCGTATATATTGGCGTTTGGCAATGCGGCGCTTCTGGTGACGCTCTTTTCGTTGTGGCAATGGCTGGGACTAGCGGATGAGTGGATGCTCTTTGGGGTTGCGTGGATGGCGGCAGGCGTGTACTACTTGCAATACTGGCTTACTCGCTCCCATGGTGATATTGCTCGGCAATCCGTTTCGCTCTTTTACACCTTAGGTGTTCTGGTATTTTCAAGCGTTTTGTACTTTTTTGCGCTGGAACCGGAATTTGTGGCGCGATCGGCGGTGTCGTTACTGTTGGCGTCTGCGGTGCTTGCGATTCATGGTGCGCTTGGGGCGGGCCGAACATATATAGAGCTCGCGGTGTACGGAGCGACTCTTGCCTTGCAGCGGCTTGTTTCGGTGTATGTGCCCGAGGCAAACTTAGTATTATATGGTCATTGGTGGGCCGCGGTATTACTGCTGGTTGCATTGTGGCTGAAAGATTCGGCAGCCAGGGTAGCGGTGGCGCTTGGGTGTATTACGTTTACAACCGGTATGTACGCGCTGCTCACGGGCGATAGCTACACGCTGCTCTTTTTGGTAGAACATATCGTGATTGGTGTAGTTGGTGCACTTGTTAATCGACCGTGGATTATGTGGTGGGGAGTAATATCGGTGATTTTGGCGGTGTTATACTTCCTTCGTAATTACACCGCGTTTGCGCTACTGTTCTTGGGCTTATTGCTAATTGTGTTTGTAATTTGGCGATTGCTCAAAGTTGGAAAGAAAAAATAATAACCTTTAAGGCCCTATAAAAGTCGAAAACCCGCCTCCAGGCGGAGGCGGGCTCGACGCTTGGGGCGGGGTTGGTCTCACTTGCGTGAGATGATTACCGTTGCTCCCTGTTCTATGGAGGTCAGGCGGTGATACTTGATCACATGATTGAGTTGCTTGAGCGCTTCGGGCTCGGTGGGTCGCACAACTACCAGCGTCCCGAACATCATCCCAACAGACAGGGACTTGTCTTTTCGGTAACGCTCAAGCAGATCCTGCAGATGCAGGGCGAGCACCGGGAAGTCTTGCTGTAGACCCTTGATCTGGCCTCCAATCTCCGTAATGTATGTCTGCAGGGCGGTGGGCTGCGCTTTCATTGTGGTCATGTGAACTCCCTTCGGAAAAGCTCGCGGCACGGTGCCGACAACTAAGTCACATACCTATATTATAGCACAAATTATAAATAAAAGCAACAAAAAACTATTTAGCACCGGTTTTACGTAGTACAACACCGATAGTTTTAAAAAGGATTCGAAGGTCAAGCCAAAAACTCCAGTTTTGAGCATAGTAGAGCTCTAGCTCAATTCGTTCTTCAAAGCTAAGTTCGCTACGGCCACTCACCTGCCATAAGCCGGTGACACCAGATTTAACACTATGCAATAGGGCGGTACGCGATGGATTAAAATTGACCTCTTGTGGCAAAATTGGCCGAGGCCCGACTAAGCTTAAGTCGCCCCTGAGTACATTAAACAATTGTGGCAGTTCGTCGAGCGAAGTATTGCGCAAGAACTTGCCAAACGTTGTAATGCGCGGGTCGTCGGTTACCTTGTGATTTTTGCGGTACTCCTCGGCAAGGTCGGGCCGACCCATCTCTTCAAATTCAAGACTGGCGTCTTTTTTGCCATAGCGCGCACCCATGGTGCGGAATTTAAAGAGGGTAATGGGATTTGAAAATCGACTTAGGCGTTTTGAAAGGTAAAAGACGGGCCCTGGGTTTACTACCATTTGCAACAGGGCAATCATTAAAATGACGAGGCCAACTGGAACGAGCAACACTATCGACACCACGAAGTCGAATATGCGTTTAAAAATAGCTCCCCAACCAATAAGTGGTGTTTGGCTAACGGTGATCATGGGGTAGCCAAGGAATACGTCGATGGTGTTTTTGCCGGTGTAAAATTCTGGTTCGCCAGGAATAAAATTGTACTGTATATGATTTACCTGCGCTGCGCCAAGGATTTTGTGATTACGGTCTTCGCTATCGTAAAGGTCGGTCTGAATAATAGTGGTAATGCGTAGTTTTTTGATGTCTCGCAGTGCATCTTCAACCTGCGAGTAGTGAGCCACACCAAGATGTGAGGGTAGTAATTTGCCGGGGCCGGCAAAGGCGATAACTTGATAGCCTGACCGATAAGTAGTCGAGAGCGAGGTAAGAATGTCGGTGGTTGCGGCCGAATTACCAACAATAAGGACGCGACTTACTCCCTTGCCGTATCGGTATAATTCGTGACGAATGAAACGTAAAATTTCGCGCACCAGCATAATGGCTAGGGTTGAACCAATGAACACATATAGAGCAACAAGACGTGCCGGAAAGATATGGACGTTTGAAGCGTATTCCCAGCCCACAACCAACAGTATTCCAATAAATGTTCCAAGGATGATTCGACTCCACTCCACCAATCGGCGGGTGTAGATGTTGCTAGTATATAGCCCAAGCGAGGCAAAGATGAGTAGCCAAACAGGGGCAATTATTGTAAAACCTACAACGTATTCACTGGCATAGACTGCATGTAACAGAGCACGAGGGTCAAGCTGGGTGCGAACATAGTAGCTGACGGCGAACACGATCGCGAGCACGGCGAGATCGGCGGCTATAAGTAAGAGGCTAAAAAACTTGGTGTTGCGCGTTGGCATAGTGTGCATCCATTGTAGCATCTTTTCGGGTACAATAGAGGTAATGAAGCGTATTCAGCTGCACCAAGTCATTCTTTTTTTCTTAGTTGTTATTATGGGCGGCATTATTGTACACGCACCGCTAACGGTATTTATTGAAAGCCGATGGCCTGAGGTAGCGGATGTTGTGAAGGCTTGGAAAGAGCTGCTACTACTGACTGCCTTAGTATTACTTGCAGTTGAGGTATGGCGTCGGGCTGCTTGGAGGAGGTTTTTGCACGATAAGGTACTGCAGCTCGTTGCCTTCTACGCCCTCTTGCATTTTTTGGTAGCAGCAATCGGTCCTACATCACCCCTCGTAAGCATTGCGGGGCTAATGATTGACCTACGCTACCTAGCTTTTTTTGTGGCGGTATGTATATTTATTCGCTTATACCCACAGTACCAAAAGCTGTTTTTAAAGGTAGCCGTGATCGGGGCTGTTGTGGTAATGGGATTTGCTGTCGCACAACAGGTATTGCCACGCGATTTTTTGACCGTGGCTGGCTATAGTAAGGAGACAATTCAACCGTATTTAACAGTCGATGAAAATCCCGATTTTGTGCGCTACGGCAGCACACTCCGAGGCCCGAACCCGCTGGGTGCCTACGCGGTGATGGTACTGGCGGGAGTGGTGGCATATGGTATGGCTGTGGGGCGTAACATAACGAATAAGCGCATAAAGTATCTTCATCTGTTCTTGGCGCTTGGAAGTTTGGTGGCGTTATGGACGAGTCAATCAAGGAGTGCCTGGATTGCGGCTGTTATTGTCCTTTTGATACTGTTATGGGTACATTACGGTCGGCGTGTATCAAGGCGTACTCTTGCTCTGGCCGCGAGCGTACTACTGGTACTTGCACTGGGGGTGTTTATGATCCGCGATACCTACTTTTTTCATAATGTCATACTCCATAACAATCCAAGTACGGGTGCCGACACAGATTCAAATGCCGGCCACGCTGATTCGCTGATTCAGGGTTTTCAAAAGATGCTTGCATCGCCGCTTGGCAATGGTGTAGGAAGTACTGGGTCGGCATCGTTGTACAGCGATACGCCGCTTATGATTGAAAACCAATATCTCTACATTGCGCATGAGGTCGGTTGGCTTGGGCTAGGGTTGTTTATTGCAATTTACTATCTGCTTCTTAAGCGCTTGTGGCAACAAAGATCCAATTGGCGTGCTTGCAGTCTTTTGGCAAGTGGCGTAGGGCTCGCGGTGATTGGGTTACTTTTGCCAGTATGGGTGGACGACACGGTTTCGGTAGTGTGGTGGGGGCTAACAGCGGTCGTTTTGGCCGAGGAAGGTGTGGTATATGGAAAATCGTCCAACAAAAAAGCAAAAAGAGCTGCTTAGTTTTATTGATGGGTTTATCAAAGGTAATGGCTATGGGCCAAGCTACCGCGAGATTATGCGGGCACTAGATTACCGAAGCGTTTCAACTGTCGCGACCCATGTGGACGGATTGATAGCGCGCGGATGGTTGCGTAAAAAAGATAATTCAGCTCGTACGCTAGAGGTAGTGTCGCCCAGCGACGACGGTAGTATGGGTACGCTAGCAGTAGCGCCGGCATCCACCGCTGAGCAGGAAATTCTGGCGAAACTACGCGAACTAAAAAAGGATAGCGAGGCAAACGGAGACGCGATTAGTACTCTAGAGAAAGCGCTAGAGGTGCTAGGCTATGCGCACGACACCGAGCTAGCGTAAGTGGTATACTATAGAGTGTATGCGAATTGCAGTAAGAATGCCGCAGCATCCGTTATTCGATAAACTGAAGCAGGCAGGGTGGAAGAAAATTAGTATTATAGCCGGTTTGAGCCTGATCGGACTGTTGTTATTAGTACAATTATTTTACCCTACCGACAGACTGCCCCTTGCAGCAAGTATTGATGGCCGGCAACTCGGCGGAAACACCAAGGCTGAGGCAGCTACGGTACTCGACGCCGCATATTCTGCGCATAAAGTGGCGATTTACATGGGCTCGGGTAAAGAGCCGGTGGTATCGCCTCGTTTCAGCGACATGGATGTCAGTGTGAATAATGCAGCGCGGCTCGAAAAAGCTAGTTACCCGTGGTATATGCGGCTTGTTCCAACCTCTCTTTTCTGGGCAAATGTAACCAATGTCCCCACCCCAAGCGCGCAATTTGGCAGTAAGTTTACAACTTATATTGATACAAAGCTGATGCCAGATTGCAAACAGGCCCCAGTTGATGCAACTTTAAAGGTAAATGGTGAAAAACTCGATCTTGTTCCTGCTATCACTGGCGGCACCTGTGAAAAGAGCGACGTAATTGCAAGTATAAAAAAGGTCACACCGTCGCTGACTCAAAAAACGAGCGTACGCGTGGCGCGCGACGAGCAGGCGCCCACCGTGAGTGATGCTGCTGCGACAGAGTATGCAAAAACCCTGACCGCGCGTTTGAAGGATGGGGTAACAATTGATGTGTTGGGTGGTCCGGTGGTCGTGGACGCAAAAGACGCATTGAGCTGGCTTGATTTTAGTACAAAAGACGGTGCGATTGCTGCGAACGTGAGTGGCGACAAGGCCGGTGCATGGTTGAACGAAAATGTGGCCGCAAAGGTAGCGGTTGCGCCAGGCGTTAGCTATATTACTACACTCGATTTTACGGAAACAGCACGAGTGAACGGCGGTAGCGGGCGGGCACTTGATGTTGGCGCAACAGTAGCTTCTATCCAATCGGTGGTAAGCGGTGATGCAACTCAAGCGAACGCTGCAACTATCGCGGTGGCTCCAACTGAACAGTATACGCGTACATACAGTGCGAGCGATAAGGGTTTATCGGCGCTACTGGCTAATTATGCAAAAGATCACCCGGGAACGTATGGTATTTCGCTGGTAGAGCTCGAGGGCAAAAAGCGTCGTGCCGACTATAATGGCGACAAGCAATTCGTGACGGCAAGTACGTATAAATTATTTGTAGCCTATAGTTTGCTTAAGCAAATAGATGCCGGGAAGCGGAGCTGGGATAGCGACAGTGCGTGCTTTAATAAAATGATTAGCCTGAGCGACAACGCTTGCGCCGAAGGTTTCTTGAATGCACTTGGGTTAAGTAACGTAACGAAAGACATTCAAAGCATAGGCTTAAAAAACTCAACGTTCATGAAAAGCGGTGGGCCGTTCACCACGGCGAATGACTTAACGTTGATGCTTGGCATGATTGCGACCAGTCAGAACTTCTCGGCGGTGAATCAGCAACGGCTAATCGCTGCGATGAAGGCGAACGTTTATAGAAAAGGAATTCCCGCCGGTGTCGCCGGGACGGTGGCCGACAAAGTAGGGTTTCTCGATGGGTTACTGCACGACGCGGCGATTGTATATGGTCCGCATGGCACATATGTCCTCGCGATCATGACCGATGGATCTAGCTGGGCTACTATTGCCGACCTTGCTAAACAGATTGACACACTCCACGCTCAGTAGTGTTTACAGGGGCGAGTATTTGCGGTACAATACTTTTTGTATCTTGTGAAAGTCAGGACGTACCTTACATTTTATTCCGGCATAGCTCAGTGGTAGAGCGGATCGCTGTTAACGATTAGGTCGCTGGTTCGAGCCCAGCTGCCGGAGCCAAGCATAGGCACTATGATGAAAGTCATGGTGTCTTTGTTTTTGTGTATAATGTACCTATGACAGAAATTCACGTTGGTTCTAAGAACGAAACTAAGATTCATGCTGCAGAAAATGTATTCGCGATAAACGATGCCTTCACAGGGGCAACCATCGCGGGGATTGATGTAGAGGTCGAAGAGTTTGGTCATCCTAAGACAATTACAGAGACGATACGAGGTGCCAAAGAGAGGGCAAGACTTGCATTTGACGATAGCGATTTGGCAGTAGGATTGGAGAGCGGCCTACTTGAAGCACCAGGAACAGAGACGGGTTATCTAGAAACAACGGCCTGTGCGTTATACGATGGGCATCGCTACGCCATTGGCTTGGCGCCTTCGTTTGAGTGGCCAAAAGCAGTACTCCAGTTGATATTGGACGGGCGCGATGGCAGTCAGGCTTTCAAGGAAGCGGGCCTCACCGACCATGTAAAGCTAGGTACTACTGAAGGTGCAATACATACATTAACTCACGGGGCAATAAATCGTACCAAACTTAATGAACTTGCAATAGTAATGGCTTTGGCACAATTACAAAATCCCGGACACTACTAAAGATTCAAAGTAAACGTTAAGCTCTCATTGTTTACAAATAGTGATAACTTGCTCTATTATTCTGAGTAAAGCAATAATGTATAAAATCAGAACTATTAATTCAGTTCTAATTTTTTTGGATTAGGCCAACAAATCGTTAATTGAGGCTTATACTATTAATTAGTATGACGAAAAGAACTCCCCCAAAGACAAATCATGAACAACGAAGGCATCTCGCGGAACTCCTTCGTGAGCGTATTTACTCAACTATCTCGTTGCTGGCTGTTGTTGTGGTTCTATGGCAATACCCTGAGACACATAGTCCGTGGGGTTCGGTTGGGGTGATTGTGGGGACGGTTGTTGCGTTGTGGCTTGCTACCCTCATTGCGGCACGGACTTCGTATCGAATTGTGCATGACGACGACGCCGATCGAGACCGAGAGTTCGGCGAATCGAAAGAGGCAGCCTCTGGGCTACTGACGCCTGCGATAGCGCCTGTATTCTTTATCTTTTTATCCATACTTGGCTTAATTGAATTAAAAACTGCACTGTTACTTGGAGTTATATCTCTTCTCTTCTCCCTATTTTTATTTTCGCTGTTATCGGGATGGAAATTAAAAAATACCCCATGGAGGTTAGTGGGCTATAGTCTGCTCCAGATGGGGCTTGGATTCACGGTTGTACTTATTAAGTTAGCAGTGAAGTGATTGAGATGGCCTTAGAGTACAAAGAACTGCTGGTTGATAATGAAATTATAGCCTGCGAATATACCATTCGTGAACGAAATGTGGTTATTCTACATGGTGCAGGTAGCTCAAGTCGTAATCGTTACGATGAATTTGCCCGCATAATTCAAAGCTGGGATATCGGAGTCATACTTTTTGATTTTTCCGGCCACGGCAGTAGCTCGGGAAATATAAAAGAATCGTCATTAAAAAAGCGTTTTAGTCAAGCAAGATATGTTATCGACACATTACTGCCTGCAGGTAGTGAGTTCTATATAATCGGCTTTAGTATGGGCGCTCAAATTGCATGCGATTTACTAAAAAACTACACTGAGCGTATCCCAGCGGTACTGTTTGGGTGTCCTGGCATCTATGATCAAGAGGCAAAAAGTATACCATTCGGGAATAAAGAATTTACCAATATACTGAGAACAACCAACTCATGGCAAAATAGCGATGCTTTTGAAGCAATCCGGCTTTTTAAAGGAACGACTATCATTGCAATTGGTGCTGACGATACGGTGATCCCGAAGGGGATAGTCGATAAGCTTATTGATAACGCTGTAAATGGAGTCATATATAGATATGAAAATGTTGACCATCAGTTAGCAAAATGGCTTTCAGGCAATCCTGAAGAGCTCAGTTCATTGATAAGTAAGTTACTTGCATAGATTCTCCTATCAACTGAACGTTGCCTTTATGAAGCATGTTTATTAGCGAAAGCTAAAATAAAAAGATAAGCTTGCGCTACAAACGTTTGCCATGCAACTGCTTAAGGTAGAAACTATAAAGCAGAACTATCGTGATGGCATTGGTATAGTGAAAGATAGAACGGCCATTTAATAAAGTTAGATCGCCAAAGCGGATCCGTTATTTTATGAATCCGTACGACGGGCGATTATATCGATTCGGCTTCGAACTCTACTGTCCACTCAATCCCGTATTTGTCGCGAAACATCGCAAAGTAGGTACCCCAGGGGCTATCACTCATAGGCATCTCTACGCTACCGCCCGCAGAAAGGCCAGTAAAGATTTTGTCGGCTTCTTCGCGGCTATCGACATTAACCGCTATTTTCGAGCGGTTTTCGTTTTCGCTGACAGGACCCATCGCTTCAGGTACGTCATTCGCGATCAAGACATTCCCACCGATTGGTAGCGTGATGCGCATGATTTTCTCGGCTTCGTTTTCCGGCACAGGGAATTCGGCGCTTGACAGATCTTTAAAGCGCACAATGTTGCCGAATTCGCCGCCAAACACAGATTTATAAAACGTGAAGGCCTCTTCGGCGTTGCCGTTGAAGTTTATGTACGGATTAATAGTTGCCATAGATCATCCCCTTGCTAAATATTTAGATTCGCTTCTATTTTAGCAAATGTAGCTTGTTGATATAAAATTACTAAAATCAACCCAGTTGAGGCTTTATATAGGAAAATAAACGTGAAGCCAATTAACTATTGCTTCCTGTTATAGTAGTGACATGAAGACGGACGCCAAAAGATTTCAAGAAGTTATAGCTACCTTCCCACAGTTAGAAACTATTTTGAAACAGCTTAATGATGCTGATATTTCATATGCAATTGGCGGAAGTGTGGCGTTATATGTGCAGGGTAATGATCGCAAGCCAAAAGATGTAGATATTATGTTCACCGACGAGGCATTTGACCAAGCAAATGATCTTTTTGGCTTAAAACCACAACACATTGAACGTCCCTACAATAGCATGAATAAATCAACTCCCGTTGAGGATGGTTCAGTAGATTTTCTTAACCGATACACCTCAAAGGCTGGAAGGCATTCTTACTATTATCCGCCAATCCAGAAAGTGCCGGTTACATTTAAGGCCATGGATGTGGCGCTGATTCCTGCTGAAAAAATAGCTGTCTTTAAGCTCATCGCTCGTCGCGAGCACCATAATGATCTTAGTGACTTTTATGCATTATTTCAGCATCCTGAATTCGACATGAAACTTTTTTTGAAGGTGGTTGACTTACTCGATGCGCGCGAGACGGTAACGAGCTTATTAGATAATGAGGCTTGTATATAAATATATAAAGCCTAGACTAGACCTTATGAGACAGAGTATTACGCAAGAATCCCCTAATGGCTGTGGCATTGCCTGTTTCGCTTTTGTGGCCGATTTGACCTACAAGCAAGCGGAAGAATTTCTTGGCGAGGCGCAGGCAAAAAGCAATCGCTTTATTGTGAAGCATTTTTGCGAAGAGTTGAATAGATTTGGTTTAAACTATAGTTCGAAGCATGTGCATCCCGGCCAAATGATTGAACCGGCCGAGAATATGATTGTTCTTTTGCGCCGTTCAAAACAGTTTCCGGTGGGCCACTATCTTGTGTATTTTCGGGGAAAATGGATGGATCCGCGTATAAACCTCGAAGACGATAGAATATTTAACAATCCAACGTCCGGTTTTCGAGATACGTTGCCTGGTGAAGTAATGTACGCCTTGGTGCCTTCAAGCTAGTTAGTATCTATGACTAAAGAGGTGCATGGGGCAAAAAGTAAAATATGGCTGAAAAGTAGTATCATAAATATATGAAAACATCATACACACGTATTTTTGCCGGGTTAGGGGTAATTTTGCTCGGTGGTTTACTACTACTCGAGACACTTAATATTGCAGGTTTTAATAATTTGCTTGCCACTTGGTGGCCGCTGTTTGTGATTGGTGCGGGCATACTAGTGTTGTTAAATAACACGAAAAGCTATCTTTGGGCGCTGCTGCTGGTAGGCTTTGGCGTATCGTATCAGCTGGATGTATTCAACATTATTGATTTTAATCCATGGCAGATATTTTGGCCGGCAATGATAATTGTTATAGGTTTAAGCATTATTTTTCGCCAGTCTAGCGGCAATGCAAAGACAACCGCCGTTGACACCGATGATGTCTCGGCTATTTTGGGTGGCGCAGAGCAGGTGAGTAAATCAGAAGATTATAAAGGCGGTCGTATCACGGCAATTATGGGTGGCGTAACGCTGGATCTGCGCAAAAGTATTATTAAAAAAGAAGCTACGCTCGACATCTTTTCGCTGATGGGCGGAGTAGAGCTGTGGATACCAGAAAACGTGGTAGTAAAATCTAAGGCTGCGGTAATACTAGGTGGTATCGAAAATAAGGCCCATGCCGCCAACGCTAAAAGTGCTCCAGTACTCTATATTACTGGCGAAATAGTGATGGCTGGTGTAGAAATAAAGACGTAAAGTTTTTAGAAGTAAAACGACCGCTTAGGTATCTTTGTGAAGCTGGGAGTTTTGAAATTCAAGTATATCACCCGGCTGACAGTTGAGGGCGTAGCAGATGGCTTCGAGGGTAGATAGGCGGATAGCTTTGGCTTTACCATTTTTGAGAATAGATAAGTTGGCTAAGGTAATACCTACCTTTTCGGCAAGCTCTGTTACGCTCATCTTGCGTTTAGCCAGCATGACGTCGATGTTAATAATAATTGCCATAGCTATACCGTTAGATCGTTTTCGTTTTTTGCTATTACGGCTTCGGCAAGTAGGCGTCGTAAAATACCTACTGCCACGCTAATAATTAGCGGCATACCCATTAGGAATAGACCAATCAGTATAAGGCCGGGCGCGTCAGTATTATCGGCCCAGATGTAGAAAAACGGTAAGCTGAGTGCGTAGACGAGGCTGATAGCGGCTGCGGCATAGCTGATGACTCGTAAATTAGCGACCGATTTTAGCGAAAAAGCTTGATTGCTATCAATGACATCGAGAATGCGCCAGCCCTTGTAAATACCTAGGTAGAAGGGCACAATCGAGATGTACATTGCTACTACCACGGCTCGCACTGCGTAGCCATGCCGTGGCCATTCTGTGTACGCTTCAGCCCATATGGTGGGGAGCAAGTAAACACAGAGTGCGAGCACGCCGAGTCCGACTATACTAACGGCGAGGCGCAAAAAGAGGGTTGATGTGCGATTGAGGGATAATGCTTTATTGGTCATGGAGCTATAGTAACACTATATTTATCGTTTTACAATAAATATATAATGTATTTCAGTAATTTTAATGATATGCCGTCACCAATGCGGTGACAGGCACCATTGAGGTGTGATTGTAGTATACTCTCTAATAGGGTAACGATGGCAATAAAAATAAAAAGACTACAAAAGCGTGTACGCAAGGTAATGCGCTGGCTGCGTAAGCGTCGGGCGGTGTTTTGGGCTAGCCTGGTTTTGGCGGTGCTGCTGACAGCATATACTATTAGTAATATGAATCAGCGTTTAACTGTAGATTCGACTAGCTGTAAACCCCTACTTGCATTGATAGCCAAGGCGGAAAGCAAGGGCAACTACAATACATACTTTGGTCATGCCGGTAATGTCGATATCAAATTCACTGAAATGTCGGTAGCTGAGGTGATGAAGTGGCAGCAAGAATTTATTATGGCAGGTAATGCCAGCAGTGCTGTGGGTCGCTACCAGCTTATCAGCACTACTTTGGCTGGCCTGGTGCAACGGTTGCATATCGATGTAAATCAGCCATTTGATGAAGCTATGCAGGATAAGCTCGCGATTGCGCTGTTAGAACGACGTGGCGTAACCGAATATGTGAACAACCAAATCGATAGTCATCAGTTTGCAGCCGAGCTCGCAAAAGAATGGGCGGGGTTGCCGAAAGTGCTGGGCGATAAGCCGGAGCAGAGCTATTATGCTGGCGATGGGCTCAATAGGTCGCTGGTGAGTGTTGATGAAGTACTGGGCGCCGTAAGTGCAGTTAGCGCTAGTCCACACAACTAGCCCATCATTGCGTAAGCGGTATGCAGCTGGTATCATTAGCAGTATATGATTCGGGCTTTGGGAGTGCGATTACAAAAAGCCGGTGGGCGGCCGCTTGTTTTTGGTATTGTAGCCGTAATTGCCGTGGCACTAGCCCTGATATCTACGGGGCAAATGCCTATCGCATTTGCGGCTCCAGGTACGCCGCAGCTTGTAGCGCGCTGGACATTTGACGGTGTGGCAACAGGTCAAAATGCTCCAGATAGCATAGGCACCAATCACGCGATACCGGGAAGTGAAGACGTCTCGCCGCCAGCACCATCGGGCGATGTGCCGCCGGTTTCGTACACCAATACCGCTAGTATGCAGTTTGATGGCTCAAACTATTTCACCATCAATAACCCAGTGTCGAAGAATTTTACCATATGCGCCTGGATAAAAACGGCGAGTAGCGGTGGTGGCACAGAGCATTGGACAAGTGCGCCTATTATGGATAGCGAAGTGGGTGGTGTGGCCTATGATTTCGGCTTTGGTGTGGGTAATGGCGGCAAACTGATGTTTGGCAATGGTGGTGTATACCCGGAAGATGACCCCGATGTAACAGGTGCCTACTGGGATGAGCAGGTAAATGGCGCAACCACCGTGAATGACAATACATGGCACAATGTATGCGTGACGCGTAACGGCGACACGGGCGAGAACATTCTGTATGTTGATGCGCAGGTAGATGGTAGTGGCACGAGCGGCATTGGTACGCAAACGCAGAATGCTTACGCGCGTATTGGCTGGGGGTATGACGGTGCAGAGCTGTACCAGGGGCTCATCGATGATGTGCGTGTGTATAACGGCGTACTCACCCAGGCGCAGCTGGCAAATCTGACGGCGGGTAGTAACGACCCTGACCTAGCGCCGGGTGACGATGGCGATGGAATTGATGGCAGTATTGAAGCGGCCGCGCCAAAGAGTGGTGATGCAAATGGTGATAACATACAAGATGACGAGCAGCCAAATGTGGCGAGTTTTGTAAACGGTGTGACATCGCACTACGTATCAGTGGCGGTAGATGATGGCTGTAATTTATCTGCCGTGCAGTCGCTGGCCCAGAATGGTGTCGGTGCTGACAGTAACTATAGCTACCCTGTGGGGCTAGTTAACTTTACGGCGCACCGTTCATCTACAAATGTAAAATTGTATTTTTATAACCCACCGGCTGGTGATTTTGTGTTGCGTAAATATATAAACGCGCAGTATAAAGATGTCACCGAGGCAACATTTACTCGTACTACTATCAGCGGCCTGCCGGTGCTGGTAGTAGAGTACCAGCTGACTGATGGTGGCGACCTAGATGCCGATGGTGCGATAAACGGTGTCATTGTTGACCCGGTCGGCCCGGCATTACTAAATGCGGCTAGTAATGGTGAAACACTTGCTGATACGGGTATAAATATGGGCTTAGCTTTGGGTGTGGCGGGTATGTTGTTTGCAGCTGGCTTACTGTTACTTGCTGGGCGGCGATTTACGCAGCAAGGCTAACTTTGCTTACGCAGGTATACTATAAGTATGGGCAATACAAGCTATGCCGATGATTACCGCAATATAGATTTTCGCAAGCACCCCGAACTATACAAAATAGGGCGGGGCGAGCAAGGGGTGCTTATCACCGAGCCGTACAAGAGTGAAATACTGCCGTACTGGAAGTTCAAAACGCCCGAAACAGCCGAAGCCTCGGCGCGAAAAATCTATGAGCTGTTTGGGGAGTATAAGCAGCAGGGTGATTTTGTAGGGATGGATATGGCACGAAAGTTTTTACAAATGGGCTTTACGCGTGCGCGCCGTTACGCGAACCACGCGAGCGGTAAAAAGTACGCACCCGACGGCAGTACACGTCCGCAAGAATCCGACTGGAAGGATTCCGAAAAGGCGCAGTCCGCAACTATCTTTTACCGATATTACGTAATGGCAAAGGATGATTCGGAGTATTTACGGTTGAAGGCTGAGCATAAGAAAAGGGTGAATAGTTGTGTTTCCTCTTCCTCCGATTATCCTGCCGACACAATACGTGACAGTTCACCGCACTCGCCTGATCGCCCTCAACTTATGGGGTAATATGATCCGCCTCCATCTCGTTCAGCTCAAACGCCGCACAAACTCCAGCCTGCCGCTCATACGCCTCGCGCTTCATAATGCTAGGGTTTATCTTTGAGATCTAACTACTGTATAATTTGAATAAGATGACAAAAATACCAGTGTCTATTGGCCAGTTAGCTAAGTACGGACTTGATTATGTAAGTCTGATTTCAAGCAGCGCCTCCAGAAGCCGACCTGTTAAAACTGAGCAAATGGATGCCGACCTACTGTCTATACCAGACCTAATTTTCAAGAGTGAGGTTGATTCTATACATATTGACCTGGTCACCTCTCTAGATAGGCGATTCGACCCGGAGCTTCCAAACGAAGAAAAGAGTGACGAGCAACGTCAGGCGGAGTGGCGTGTTGAGCGTGATAGGACTATTCTGAATAAGATTCAGGAGATAGACACGAAGATTAGAACTGATGAGTATACGAAACGAGTCGTACTGCAAACCGGGTTTATTTCTTTTGAGGCAAGACGCTATCAAGACTCTGAGTTTAATGACGAGTACGAGAAATATGAAGCCCCGTTATTTCAGGTTCCTATTGCTGGCATAAACTTCCGTTACACTCTCGAAGGCGTTACGGTAACTATTGACCTACCCGACAATTACGTGGAGATTCTTAACGGACCACTGAAAAACTTCTTGCCTCAAGAGTATTTTGACAAAGTTTTCAAATTTATAGCAGATGCAGAAGCGGAGGAGAAGACAATCCTTCCACTCGCTGATGACTTTATTGAAGATTTGTGGTCGGCAATCAGGGTCCAGCTTGAAAGGCTTGATGCAAAATCAATTTCTGAGGCACCCAGCTTTGCAACGAGTATTATTGGAATTGCCAATAAGACCAATCACTTTCTTGCCGAGGATCTCAAGGCCATAGCGACATTAGAGGATGAAGAGCTGCTAGAGACTTCACTAGGTAGCTGGGTATCTGACGAAGATATGGCTATTGAGCAGGCTGTATCTGATGATGGAAGCACAGAAATATTCTTTCCATTTGATTACGACAAGTATCAGCTCAAAGTTTTAGGTATTACGGCAAATAAAGCCGTTATTGTCGAGGGGCCTCCTGGGACGGGCAAATCTCAGACTATTTCTAACCTGCTAGTTCACCTAGCAGCTACAGGTAAACGAGTACTGTTTGCCAGCCAAAAAGACCAGGCGATACGTGGAGTCAAAGATAAACTAAAGACCTTAAACATACCTTTCTTATACGGATATATTCCAGACAAAACGTCCAAGCTGTACACCGAAGATGATGAAAAAGATAGTGCTGCAAATACGTTGCTCGCACTTAATAGAGAGTTTCAAAAGGGTAAAGTGGGTGACTTGAAAGAGCCTTTGGCGTTACTCATCAACCGCTCCAATATCTTTGTCGAGAATTTAAATAATGAACGGTCAATCTATGCTCTACTTGAGGAGCGTAGGGGCCTAAACTATCTCGATGCCTTCTACCCTTATGAGCTAGATAGCGAATGGCACAGTCAATGTATGGCGCTAGAAGACACTATTAATGGACTAGAAAGTAGTGTTAGTGAATACGAGAAAACCCACGAGAAGTTTCTAAAGGCAGTAAGCAAGAAGTTCGCCAACTTAGAGTTAGATTATCAGGACACTATAGAGTCAATCGCAGATATTTACTCGTATTTCAAAGAAAATATGCCTGAACGGTCTGGCTGGATAGGTGGCAAGGTGAACGAGATGAAGTTGCGCAGTGTACTAAAAGATTGCGGTCGCAGCTTGCTTCAAGAAGTCTATATGGAGATCGAAAAGATTCTCTTCTCGGAAAATACTAAGTCTACTCGGCTGCAGCTACTTGATAGTCTGTCGGGATACTTTGTTTACGCCAGTGAAGCTTGTGCTGCAATAGAGAGTCGCTCTGCTTTGAATGAATTATTAGCAAGCAAAGAGTTGCCTCCACAGATCTATGCTACTTTTAAAAAATCCATTTCAGATAATGGTGGTAAGGATAAGGTATTCAGAGACCTGGCTCGATACGACGAAATTACTGAGCAAGTAGAGGAGATATCGCTGTATTCGGCAAACGAGTTAAATCGAGAAATCAAAGACATCAGAAAATTCTACAGGACTAACATTACAAACTATGTACGCAACCGTATTTTAACAAGAGTCGGTGAAGCAAATAACAGCAAGGACGTAAGGGCTACTCTAGCTCAGGTTGCGAGGAGCCTCACAAAGAGCAAGAAGGCTAACAAGACATTTGATAGGCTGAAGCACAACGAAGATAACTTTAGCGCCATGTCTAAGGTACTGCCAATCTGGATGATGAGCCTAGATGATGTGAGTCGAATAGTGCCACTTGAGAAAAACGCCTTTGACTATGTGATAATTGATGAAGCATCGCAGTGTAACTTCGCGTATGCGTTTCCTGCCATGTTCCGTGCCAAGCATACAATCTTCTTTGGCGATACTCTGCAGATGCGTGATGACAATATTATGTTTAAGTCGAATCACCAATTAAGTGCTATTGCCAAGAAGCATAAAGTACCAGAGGTTTATCAAATTAAGGCAGAAGAAGATACGGTCAAGTCTGTTATGGACATTGCCCATCTGAATGGTTTTAAAACTACGACACTTAAATATCACTACCGCTCACCAAAAGAGCTTATAGGCTTTTCTAACGAATCTTTCTATGAGCCGATTGGTCGTAAGCTGGAAGCGGTCAATGACAATATCGTACCGTATAAAGATACAGGACGTGTTCTACTGACTCATATCGTAAAACCAAATCTTGATGAAGAAACATCAGATAAGACAAACCTCGCGGAAGTACGGAAGATTCAAGAGCTTGTCGATGAGATTAAGAACGACTCTGCATTGAACGATAAATCCATTGCTATCCTGACCTTCTTTAATGAACAGGCAGAATTGATACGAAATGCCATCAAGTACGAAGACGTAAAAGTGTCTATTATCGACGGTATTCAGGGTGATGAGCGTGACATTGTGATTTACTCATTTGTCATAAAAGATCCTAGTGACAAAAAGCGGTACATTGCCTTAACTGGTGAGGGTGGTGAAATTCGTAAAGATATTGCAGCTGGTCGCATCAACGTGGCATTTAGCCGTGCTAGGCTACAAGTACATACTGTCACTTCTTTGGCGCCTGAATTGTGGCCGGAAGGTATTTGGATTAAGAGATATTTAGAGTATGTTGAAAGTAACGGTGTAGTAAGCCGTCGTCACAGCAAATCTGAGCAGCAGTTTGACTCTAAATTTGAAGAAAACGTCTACGCCTGTCTCGCAAAAGAACTGGAAGCTAGTGAGTATACACTGGAAACACAAGTAGAGTCTCTTGGTTTCAAGATTGATTTAGTAGTTTACCGCAACGGTAAGAAACTGGCTATTGAAATGGACGGCCCCTCTCATTTTGAGGGCGGAGACGGTCAGGTATATGTGAGGGACGACTGGGATAGGCAGGGTGTCCTAGAAACCGCTGGTTGGCATTTCTATCGCATCTCGTATTTTGACTGGACAAAAGACCAAGAGACTGAGAAAAGGGCACTTATCGACTATATACGACAATACTTTGCTGATAGCAATACTTCGGGTAAGACATCGGTGTTGAAAGAGCTTGAAAAGGAGACGGTAGCTCCAGAAGAAGCTCCTAAAGACATGTATGTCACCGACTTCTCGGATGAGCATGTCGACAATATAATGCCAGTAATGGGAGCGCAGGTAGTCTCTACGGTCAAGGCGACAGCTTCAGTCAAAAAAGAGTTCAATGTGGGCGACCGAGGCGTTGATCAAGGCACCTTTGGTAGTTATCTAGCTGCTAACATCGGAGGGGTTATCAATGTACGTTATCAAACGCCTCGTGCTGGCAGTGCTAGGTATTGGCGCCCCATCAAGCTGGTTAAATATGACGATACATATTTCTATGCTGATGCAGCTGATGGTCGCGACTATTTAGTTAAATTCCGTTGTGATCGAGTAGTTGAGTTTAGATGATACCTTGTTAGATATATGATATGGCAAACAAGAAACGAAAGATAAAATCTACATCTGACAATGTAGATAAAATTCTCGAAAAAGGCGTAAAGGCTGTCCGTGGACTTATTGATGGTGGTGAATATAAGAAAGCTCTGACGAAGTTAGAGCGGTATGAACAAAAATATTCAGACCACCCTCTTCTCGTCCTCAATAGGCCGGGCCTTCGTATAGATATAGGCTACGGACTTGATGATGGTAGTATCATTGAGCGGGCGGTGTTGGATATAGATAAACTACTCGAGGGCTCCGTGCCAGACTCTTTCTACAGCATGCTTCAGTACAACAGAGCGAATGGTGTTCAGTATAAAATCAGAAAACACTTTGATGAGAAGAAAACATACTTCGGTATTGAGGCAGATATCGCTAAGTGTGCAGATTCATTTATGCTGGTCGGTACAGATGACGCAATGGTTAATTTAGGTAACCTGTATGATGAAACGGGCCGACCGCTAGAGGCGATAGCGATGTACGAAAAAGTGATAGGGCAGACTCCTGAGTTTGGTATGGCAATTGCCAATAAGGCACTGGCTATTGAAAACCTCGTTTCGATTAGCGAATATCAGGCTGCCTATTTGGTGTATGCCTACCAACTTTACGTTCAGGCTTTTCTGCACGAAAAATCCATCCTTGCTCATGGAGGCTTACATGCCCTGCATAGCTTTATGTCCCATCGCGATCACATAGCAGAGCATCTTAAGGGTAATGGTCATGAGGATTGGCTTAATAGAGACTTGACGCATGACGAGTTTAATCCGGACGACTATACAAAAGATGAGGCTTCCTATGTCGAGTTTTGCTTGCAGAATGATCTATATCTTAATCTCCACCTCTTTGACCGTCATTCAGCGGCAAGTATTGGTGATGTTATCTCAACTGGTTTTATAAATAGAGCTGGGAATGATGCGGAAGACGCACGCATAAAAGAAATGTTTATGCGAATCAACGAAATCAAAGAGTCTTATGTGACTGGTCGATATATACTGTGGCAATCCCAACAACGAACTCAAACACTTTCAGGAATTAGCGAGCAGACTCTATTTGTCAACAACTTGGATTATACAATGCATAACATTTACACAGGTCTACTAAAGTCTGCCTACAAGGAGGCTTTTTCTGCTCTTGATAAAATTGCTAATGCAATTAATTATTACCTAGGTCTTGGACACAATGAAAAGAGGGTGGATTACAGAAACGTTTGGTACGCAAATATAGAACTCAAGAATGACTACCATCCTAAAGTGCTTACCCAAAATTACAGACTGTTTGGACTATTTTCTATATTACAAGACTTAGGTGGCGATCCGTCGAAATTACGTAATAGCCTTGAGCATCGCTACTTCAAAGTTGGAACCATTAGTAGCGAGGGTGCGGATCCGCCAACACTACAAGAGTTAACGGAGCAGACCGTCGCTACCTACTATAAAATAAAGAGTGCGATTGTGTATCTCTTGAATTTTATCCATTCATGTGAAGAGGTAAAGCGACAAGAGGCGGTGAAGAAGGGTGGGCGGATACCTACTGCACAAGTTGTTACTAAACAGTGGCTTGACTTGTTGTAGAGCTAATTCGTTATACCAAGTATGATGAAAGATATGAACAATCTTACCTCTCCGAAAAACGCATCATCCTCGATAAAGGCACCGAACTGCCATTTACTGGCGAGTTGCTGAACGAAAACAGGGCAGGCGTGTTTGTCTGTCGTCAGTGCGACGCGCCGCTGTATCGTTCGGAAGATAAGTTTGATGCACATTGCGGCTGGCCGAGCTTTGATGATGAGATACCGGGTGCGGTGAAGCGAACGCTCGATGCCGACGGCCAGCGCACGGAAATCACCTGCGCTAACTGTGGCGGGCACCTGGGGCGTGTATTTGAAGGCGAGCAGCTAACGGGCGAAGAATGTTCGCCACTGCGTGAATTCGGTATCACTGAAGTTCGTAAAATCAGCATGATACAATAAGTCAAAAGAAAGGTTCAAACACAAACATGCAATCATCGGAAAACTTTGCCCGTAGTCTTGTCAAAGGAAAAATCGCGGAGACGATATTCGCACAAATGCTACGAGAGACAGGACAATTTACTGTTCTTGAATTTGGTTACGAGAAGATAGTTCCTGAACTTGTGCAGCAGGGCTACTCGGAAAACAATAGTCTTGTCGAAACGCTCAGAACTGCTCCAGACTTTGCGGTGATTAACAAACAGAAGAAAGAAGTCCGCCTCATTGAGGTGAAGTATCGAAGTAAGCTTTGGCGACAGGATGTGTTGCGAACTGCTGGCAGGATGCACGAACTCTGGAATCCTTCGTATCTTTTTATTGCAACACTGGATGGATTTTATTTTGATGAAGTGAGGAAGATTGTTGAGCGAGACGGTGAGATTCGCCCGCTTCTCCACCCGTTTATTCCAAAAGAAATGCAAGATAAGTATCTACAAATTTTGATTGATTTTGAGGCTAATCAGTAGCTAAATTAGAGAGACTACTAATCCCACTTGCGGCGACGGATAGCCACTGGGTGTTTTGCTGGTTGTTGACGGTGGATGATTGGTACTCTGCGTATCTTCGGTGTCGGCCGCATCGGCAGCTGGAGTGCTGTTTGGGTCAGTTGCGTTGTGGTGCGAGGCGGTGATTGTGGCAAAAAATAAGAGCTGGGGAATGCCGGCTCTTATTTTGATGCCTAATCTCTACCTTAAAGCTTCTTTGCAAGTTTAGTAAGGCTGGCCTGCATAGCATCATGATCGATACCCGCTAGGCGAGTAACCGTGAGTACAATAACCTGTCTGCCAGAACGGATGTAGAGACTCTCGTTTTTATCTTCGGCACTACCGGTACCGCCCGTGTTGACCTTGGCGAAGAACGCTTGGTCGCCCACGCCCTGAACATCTACTGGCTTGTCCATTGCCTCTTGGCCTTCGGCGGTCGGTGGACTGTGTAGCTCATTCGTCCATGTGGTGGCTTTATCAACAGATGCAAAGGTTTTGATCTCGATACTTAGACGTATCGACTGCTGCATGCTCGCTGTCGTTCCATCGTCCTCTTGGTCAAATTTACAAGCTGAACCTTGCAAATCTTCGTTATCGTAATCCGGCGTACCAGGAGTGGCAGTACTAAACGCGATATCTTCTTCACCGTCGCCAAAGGTGCCGCCTAAGATATCGTTTAGATCCTGCTTGGTAAATAATTTGCAGGCATTAGTATATTTTTTGGCAGAAGCGGTCTCTCTACTGCTGTCTGAAGAGTTTGCCGGCGGATTGCTTGTGTGGTTTTGGCCCTGCAGGGCAATATACACCCCAATGCCTCCAAGTACCACTACTATGGCGATAATATAAGGTAGATATTTTTTCACGATGACCTCCGCATTATACCGTTTCATTTACTATACTCCTAAGCCAAATTTTAGGACAGCTTCAAAAAAGTCGACCATCTGTTCACTGTAGATCTTAAGTGGCAACAGTGCAGACTCTCTAGTGATATGAGTTCACCTATGATACGATTGGAACAAAGCGTTAATAGAGTGAAGAGGTAAAGTGTGTCTATTTCTACAGATGAGCGACGTATAGACGAAGTCATTAATCGATCGGTGGCGGAGATTTATCCATCGAAAGATGCTTTTCGAGATGCTTTACGACAAGGCAAACAATTGACTTTTTATGTCGGTATTGACCCGACAGCCGATTACGTTCACCTTGGTCACTCAACAAATTATTTGCTTCTTGAACGACTGCATACGTTAGGGCATCGTATTATTGTGCTTGTTGGTGATTTTACGGCAATGATTGGTGATCCGAGCGACAAGTCTGCTATGCGTGTTCAGCTTACTCCAGAAGAGGTGAAAAAAAATCTTGTTACCTTTAAGGAGCAGATTGGCAAGATTCTTGATTTTACCGATACGAATAATCCTATTGAATTTAAGTTCAATTCCGATTGGTTATCAAAGCTGACATTTCAAGATTCTGTTGAGCTAGCATCTAACTTCACTGTTCAGCAAATGATCGAACGAGATGCATTTAAAAAACGAATGGATCAGCAGAAGCCCCTTTTTGTCCATGAATTTTTCTACCCACTAATGCAAGGGTACGATTCGGTGGCAATGGATGTTGACGCTGAAATTGGAGGAACTGACCAAACATTTAATATGCTAGCTGGCCGCGTGCTACTAAAACGCTATAAAAATAAAGAAAAATTTGTTATAGCTACGACTCTTCTTGAAAATCCTGAAACGGGTGAAAAAATGATGAGTAAAAGTTTGGGAACGGGAATTGCTTTAAATGAGGCACCTAAAGAGATGTTTTTCAAGACAATGCAACTACCGGATGCGGGCATAGTACAGTGTTTTATTGACTGCACACGCATGGGCATGGAACAAATTGAAGAGCTTCGCGAGCAATTAAAAAATGGTGCGAATCCCCGAGACATAAAACTGCAGCTTTCACACGAAATAGTAAACATGTATCACGGTGAAGCCGCTGCAGAAGCCGCTCAAGAAGAGTGGATAGCGCAGGTGAGTAATAAACAACTTGCAATGGATATTCCGAAGATTCGGGTAGTAGGGGGTGACTTACTTCTGTCTATTGTGAATAGCGGTACCTTTGATAGCAAGAGCAAAGTTCGCCGACTTATGAATGAGGGGGCGGTAAAGATTAACGGAACCCGAGTGGATCAAGATACCTATAGTGAACACCTTGTTAGTGGGGCTGTACTATCGGTAGGGAAAAAATATAGTTTTGTGATTGAACTAGTGGCCTAATCCAAAAATGGAGTTTTAGGCTCCCCTCCGACCGGATTCGGTGGGTCGATAGAGCTGGCAAATTCACTAACGCTGGCTATGTCCTGCTAAGTTTGTCTCTATGAATCCGCTATCGGTACAGGTTGCCAGTTTTGTTTGGTATTTTGTTTGGTATTTGAGTGTATCTTTTAATAAACTATCACTATAGTGTGGTAGTATCTCGTAATCTAGCATATTTAGCCCACTATAATCTTCTGTCTTAGTGAGATTGTCATCTGGTTGAATCTGAGATACAACCCGTATAGTAGGTGTGAGCACGACAGCCCCAGCACTAACACCGATTACCAGTCTGCTTACATGTATGATTTCTTTAAGCTTCTCTACACCAACTCCTTGTCTAATATCTTCTAATAACCTGAAAGTGTTACCGCCAGCGATATAAAGCATGTCATATGTCTCAATATCCGTCATTCTTGCATCTACGAATGTTACACGTATACCTGTAGACTCAAGTTGTTGTCTTGCTAGGGAGACATATTTGCTGGCAGGATCTCCGGCGGCGTTATATATAAGGCCGCATGTTTTTAAGTCCAGAGCGGCTTTTAGCTCTAAAAAGCGATTCATGGTAGGTGAGGGTGTTAGTCCTTGCGAGGTAAGTAGTGCAACTGTCATGACTTAATGATAACATACTATTACATTGCATTTTTATCAATTTAATGTTTCAATAGAAATATAACCGAGTTGTATACATGAAGAGCTTTTTGGATAGTCTGCATGATGCGGAAAGAGATCGTTTATCTTATGGCGACGTTATTGAGGTTGCTCGAACTCATTTTGAAGAAAATGGATTTGATTTCAATCAATCTATTGACGTAACTACTGACAACCCTGCTCTTTTATTTAATATATCTGGAGGCGTTAAATATGAACACGTACTTTCGGGAGACGAGCCAGCTCCTCAGCCTCCCAGTGTAGCTTCTGTGCAGCGTTGCATAAGAGCTGACGGCTTAGATAAGGTGGGTTATTCGGGTCGCCATCACATAGCTTTTGATATGCTAGGTCATTTTAATTTTTTCGAACATGATGAAGAAAACGCCAAGCGAGCCGCTATAGTACCCGCCTATGAGCTCCTGCAAGTTCTGGGTGTTGAGAGTATTTTTGCTAAGTGCCATCCGCAAGACGATATCTCAAGAAATATCCTTGCTGAGCTGGGGGTGCTAACTTTAGTAGACGAAAACAATACCCACACCTGTAATCAGCAGAGAAGAAGCGGAAATAGGGTAGAACTAGGAAGGTTTGTAGACGGCGTTCCTACTGAAATATGGAATATAGTCTTTACGCTATATGAGGGTGTGGATAACTCGCGTGTAAAACTTGATAAAGTAGCGTTTGATTCAGGCGCAAGTCTAGATAGGCTAGTGGCGGCAGCTAACGGTAAGTTAAGCGATTATGACACAGAAAACTGGAAGAGAGTTGCTTCCGCTATGGGGAGTGAGGTGCCTCCCAGTCTGGCGTATAGGGCGGTAGATTTTGCTCGGGCCGCCTCTGTACTTTCGAATGCTAGCGTCGTGCCTGGCCCTAAAAGGCAGGGTTATATTGCGCGAAAAGTTTTTGCTGAACTTGTACGGCTTGAGGCGACCAACCCATCTGTAAATATTAGTACGATTTTAGATACGGTAACCCGCGTTCACGATACGAAGGCAAATACTGAAGAGCTTATCGCTACTTATAACTCTGAAAAAACCAGGGTTGAACGATCTCTTAAGGCGGGAAGGAAGGCTGTACAGGCCCGTCTTGATATGGCCGGTGGTGTGCTTGGTGCTATAGATTATGAGTATCTTAGATCCACCCATGGTCTCGATGAAGATATGGTCATGCACATACAAAAAAATTCCACCTAATCTATGCTTCTTGCTAGAAAGTAGTTGTTAGAGCTCGCGGCCAGCTCTCTTGCTATCGTCTGGCTCTCATCGGGCAAGGTAGGTAGGGTATCCTCGAGATAGCGTATACCTCTGAAGTACTGGCCTTCTTTGGCGTGTAGGTATCGCAGTCCTGCAAAGCATATATCTGCCGCAAGTGTCTCTTTACCGAGCCCGAGAGTTGTTCCTTCAATCTGTCGGGATTTTATCTGAATCTCGAGTATACACCTTGCACAGATTGCCTCTCTAAGATTAGGGGGATACTCGTCAAATGTTCTTAATAGATCAAGAACAGCACTCCCATCACTTAATGGGATAGCTCTGCGTAGATCATCGGCAAATGCTTCAGGAAGCCACGGCCCGGTCGACCATGGCTTAACAATAGGGTCAATCGAATCTCCACTAGTTAGGCTATCGATGGTTTGTAAAAAAGCGTCATGATTATAATATGCAATTCCCATGCGTGGAGAGTTAGTCACAAGCGCATCGTCGCAACGATAAGAGGGAATATTTTGTTGTGAGAATGAATCATGCAATATTTGCAAATATTCTTCACGATTCAAATCCCCCATGACCAAAAGGTCTTTTAGGCTTTGGGGTCTGGCACCAGTTGCTAATACTGCTGTAGTGTCTTCGACTTCACGAATAGCTGCAACTATTTCATTGCGGGTAGCCATGATTATTCTCTTGCGGCTTGGATTTCTATCATATGGCGAAGGGCAAATGTGAGTTCTTGAACTGGGGGAGTTGTGTGGACTTCTCCGGTTGCTTCATTAACCGCGTCAACAACAATTCCATCGAGACCCACTCTCGCTAGGCGGTGTTGTACGTCGGAGGCGGTTGGAATTTGATAAGATTCGCATACTTTACGTTGCGCGGCTGGGCAACTAGAACTTGTGCATGTCGCGCGATTTTGAAACTGCACGAGATTATGGTTTGGCGCAGCAAGCATATTTGCGATACCGCATGATGATTTATGTAATACTGGAATGCCAGGAAAATACTTTTCCGAAAGTTCATGGATTAAGGCCCAAGTATCATCGGAGAGATCTTTGACATTGTCATCTTTTGGAATATTCGGTAGCACTTGGTCGCGAAGCTCTTGTACGCCATACTCAATTCCTTCGGTCCAGCGTAGTCCGCCTGGTATTATCATGTCGATGCCCTTACCTTTCTCCGCCGCATACTCAAATGTTGCTCGTAAGTGCTCAGGCTCTGTACTCCAACCTTCCGCTAAAGGCCTTAAGTACCAGGATATGGTGGCTCCCGCACGCTCTAGTGCGTCTATGTTTCGGAAACGATTAGTTTGCACTGGTTCTACTTCTTGGGGATTGTTTGCCCAGCAGATAGATATCATCACGTTGTTTCCGTTATCGACTATTGCTTTCAAGCGCTCTTCGTATTCGCGAGGAAAACCAGCTTTGGTAACAATCCAGAACGGATTTGTATGGCCATCCTTTACAAATTTTTCCATTATACCGAATGTGGATTCTGAAACTGGACCACGGGCAAAAGGCTCTGTACTTGCAGTACCGATGCTAATCACAGACTTCCCATCCTCAAAGAATGGGTGTTCAACTAAACTCTCCACCACTTGCTCAAGACTGAACTCGGAACGCTTTTCGGGACGGGTAGGCATACGTAGGGTCTGAGGGTCAAGATCTTGCAGGCCACCCTGAACATGACAGTAGCTACACTTCCAGGCACAGCCTTTCCATAGATCTATGCTAAGTGATGAATTGGCAACGCTAACGCATGATAATGGGCTATGTGGATCTGGGTCCAAGACTCCGTAGGTAAATTCTCGCATCTGGTACTCTTTGCCGGTGCGCGGGCCCGGAACCGTGACAAATTCCTCTTGGTTAGCCTTATCAGCTACCGGATTAATGGGTATTAACACTCGCTCTCCCATGGCTATAGTAACTCCTTCCAATCTTGTATTTGTTGCGTCGTTGTTGCACCGAGCACTATACTCGCGTTCGTTTCTAAAGCACGCCGTATCTTTCCTGACATATCATTCTTATCCTCTCCGTGTCTAAATAGGCTCCTGGCTAGAATTTGCTTTCCTAGCGTAAGATTTTTTATGCGTAAAGGATCGATGCTCGGTGTAAGGTTGTTAAAAGGCAGCTCAACAACATCAAACAGGCTCATTTCTTGTGCAGCCTCGATGTCTCCTTGGTATCCATTGGGGAGTGATACGCCAATTTGCCCTACTCCATACGCGTTTACACAATCTTTTAAAGACTCTATTTCGGCAGTTGAGTTGTTCTCCCAACCGGCTTGCCAGTTATGCAGTAATATCGTGTCAGGTCGTCTACCGAGTGCTGCGATCGATGCTTCAGTTTGTTCTACCACATGATTGGTCGGATATGCTTCGGCTATATTTTTAGCGTCTCTGATTATTGCGGGGATTTTAGTGACGATCGTGTCATTTTCTGCGCAATATCGGCCAAGGAGCCTTTCGGCTGAACCACCCGCATACACTCTTGCAGTGTCAAAGTTGTGAATACCGATATCATGTGCGGCCGCGATAAGATTAACAGCATCGCGTTCGCTAACATCAGCGAACTGCCAAGTTCCAAGATATAACTTATCTATGTTCGACATAGCTATGACCTTAGGGCGTGCCTTCGTTTCGCTTCAGTATACTCTTCTTCGGGAAAGTCCAGATTGTTTTTACGGCATACTTCACGTATCAAATCTACGGGGATTCCATGTGTCGAGTGCAGTGCATGGACGGTTGCGCCACTAATACTCCCTGCTCGCAAATGAGGGGCTAGTAGTTTTTCGCTGCGCATAAGGACTTTGGAAAAGGCCTCTTTTTCCTCAGAAAATATTTTCGCTGTTTCCGTGGTGTCTGTTATGGCACCCGGTATGGGCGGGAGCTGAGCCTGTATGATCGATTGATATTCGCTAAGCTGCGAGAGATCTACGCCTTCTTGTGCCATCACACTCATGCTTTTGCGCAACAGTCGGCGTAAAATATAGGGTGCCATTTTACTTCCTGGCCTAACTCCTGACTGGGCAAGAATTTCTGATGTTTTAAGGTGATCAACGAGTATCCTCGCCGACCTATCGTCCGAAACCCCTGGACGGATCGTATCGTATACCGGAATCCAGCGATCAGTTTGGTGGATACTTGGGGCATCCTGCAAGACCATGGCAAATCGCTCTAGTCCAGCGCCACCATCAACGCTTTTTGAGGGGAGCGTACTTACGCTGCCTGCTGCGTCCATATGGTATTCCATAAATACGCCAGCATTCCAGATTTCAACATGCCGTCCTTTTTGTAGGGGACTTTCTGGATCGAAGGTTTCTGCGTATTGAGCGCCGCGATCGTAAAAAACTTCAGTGCATGGACCACATGGACCACTATCTCCTGGAGGTCCCCATAAATTGTCGGCTGCCGGTAGACGGATAATGTGAGCAGGGGGCATGAAGCGCCGCCACGCAGTGACCGATTCGTCGTCTGGAGGAATTCCTCGTCCAAGTGCGCTGTCGTCAAGAACGGATGCAGAAAGACGGCTCGGATCTAAACCGAAACCTTCAGTGATAAGTTCATGAGCAAGTTCAGTCGCCCTCTCTTTGCTAAAGGCTTCACCAAAAAGCCAAGACCCCATCATATTAAAACTTGTGCCATGGTAAGAGTCTCCTATATCGTCAATATCACCTGTGCGGATGCAGTTTTGTATATTGGTTAAAAGTTCATGAGGAGGTTGCTG
>JAPUET010000010.1 GCA_027492465.1 Candidatus Saccharimonadota bacterium
TTCGTTTCATTTTTAGATTTATTCATAACCGTTAGTATAGCACAGATCAGACAGTCGCAACAGATTGTTTAAGCTTTGTTTGACTTCTCGACAAAGGTCAGGGCAAAGCCAGTTTTACCAGCTCGACCGGCACGACCGATACGGTGAACGTAATCGGCATAGGTCTGCGGCTCGGCATAGTTGATCACGTGTGTAATATCCGACACATCGATGCCGCGTGCCGCCACGTCGGTCGCCACCAAAACATTGGTAGTATTCGATTTGAATTCGCGCAGCGTGCGGCTCCTGGCACCCTGGGTTTTGCCACCATGGATCGATCCAGCGGCGAAACCGCGATCGACGAGGGTTTGCCCCAAACGATCTGCGCCGTATTTGGTCTCATGAAAAATCAAAACCTTCTTGGCGGCTTCGTCGATCAACAGATCGTGCAGCAAATCGATCTTCTCGGCTTTGTCTTTGTAAAACACCACGTTCTGTTCCACGGTATCGGTCGTCTCGCCAGATTTCACTGACACAGTCACTGGATCTTTCGTGAATTCGGCGACGAGGGATTTAACTTTGGCGTCGAGTGTTGCAGAGAAAAAGAAGCTCTGTCGATCATCGGCTAGCTCGCCGAGAATCATGCGCATATCATTAACAAATCCCATGTCGAGCATGCGATCAAATTCGTCTAGCACTATCATATTGAAATTCGACAAATCGAGGGTGCCGCGCTGGATGTGATCCTTGACACGACCAGGCGTACCGATGATGATCTCTGGATTGTCCTTTAGTGCCATAAACTGCGGACGCATATTGACACCACCAATCAATGTTGCACCGAATAATCCGGAGCCTTTGCCGATGCTCTTCATTTCAATTTCAATCTGTTCGGCCAGTTCGCGAGTCGGCGCTAGCACCAACGCTTTCGAACCCGGCTCGTTCATTAGGCGATTTATAACCGGAATGGCAAATGCTAGCGTCTTGCCGGTACCGGTATTGGCGATACCGACGATATCGTTGCCAGCTAGAGCCACCGGGATCGACTGATCCTGAATCGGCGATGGCGTCACTATTCCTTTTTTAGCAATATTCTGTTTCAACAGGGGATTAACCTCGAAATCAGCAAAAGTATGTTCAGGCTGATAAACTTCATCGGCCTGAACAGCACTGGCTGGTTTAATATAGCGTGAATAGTGGATCGATTCGCCAGCTTTTTTCGACTTGCCGGCAAAATTACGACGATTATTATTCGGGCCGAACGATTTGCGGCCGCCATAGCTATGCGCGCGGGCAGGGCCGCGACGATTACGATTTTGATAAGACATTTTTATCCTTTCGGTAGGTTTACTTTGTGCGAAGAATGAAATCAGCACAATGCGAACCGAGCGAAATCATAAATCAACCTAGCCATTGTAGCACTATATATCTAAAAAGTCAATGCTTGTAAAATTAGGTCTTTATTTATTACATGCATTATGAGACAATAAAGTAGTCCAATCACAGAATAACTGACTCATTTTCGAGTATTTAGACCGAGAAATCGGGCATCTACTTGAAAACAGTCGGTCTAGAATCGTTCTGTGGTTGGACACCTAGAGTAGGTGTCCGTTTTTTTATTAATAAGAAAGGAAGGTTGCGGAAATGATTGATCTGCTATTAAATATCGGAGGATTCGCTATTGGAATGCTAGCTGGAATTCTATTTATTACCAATATATTGGTTACAATTTTATTTCAAATTCCATTCTTAAAAAAACTGCGCCAATCAAAAATTATCAACGGTATTAATTGGATACCGCAAATTAGACGGCTGGTATTGGCCGCTATCGTTCTAGTTGGTTTGGTAATCATTCCATCTGCCGGAATAAAAATAGGATTATTGTTCGCATTTTTTGGTACTATCAGGCTTGTAATGAGGAAGGATCAGCGAAATACTGTCTATTTAGACCTCGTTGACAAGAGTATCATTAAAGATGAGCGTTATGTCATAAATGATCCCTACGACTGGGAAGGTTTCGTAAGTGTTATTCAACTTATTGACGGTTCATCCAAGTACAAGAAACTGCTAGAGAAAAATCTTGCAATTATAAATCAACGGATTTCCGATGGAAATCAGCTCGCAGCAGCCTATTGTCTTACTGTTCCGACCCAAATTCATGATATTGCCAATCTGATAGAACTGAATGAAATATTGAGAGACGACATGCTACATTCACCAGCATCAGAATGGGGAGAGATGGCGGAAAGAGAAGCAGTACTACAAGAGGGGCTAATCAACAAGATACTTGATGAAAAGAGGTCATTGGAAGAAGTGGAATCGAAACTTAATTCGTATCATGAATAGAGTAATTTTTAACATAAAACCAGAGTTACGTAAAATAGACTACGTCTTGAAAAACACAGTTTGGTCTAACTATAAGGAAAATATAATCCTAGATGAAATATCTAGCCAGCTGAGCACTAATATATCTGGAATAATTGAGAAATACTATGTAACTAAATCAGACCTTAAAGTCATACATGAATATTTAGACGAACTACGTGATGACATAGCAGGGGATAATACCAAGGGTATGGAAATCGATAAGGCTGTTAGCAAGTTTGATAATACTTTACTTCATAATATCATTTTCTCCAGTAACGATTCAGAAAAAATACAAAAGGAATTTCCTCACGCTATTTCATTGATAAAGCAACAAACTAATAATACTTACGTCTCAGAAAAACGAAAAAGGATAATACCCACTTTGTCGTTGATTATTTCAATTATATCGGCAATCATCGCCATAATATCTATGCTGTTGCATTTTAATGCACAATGATACACTCAAAAATAAACCTGGTGGGCGAGGAGGGACTTGAACCCTCACGAGCGTAAAGCTCACAAGATTTTGA
>JAPUET010000011.1 GCA_027492465.1 Candidatus Saccharimonadota bacterium
GAGGTAAATATTTGGGCAACACATGCGCAGGCGGCAGAAGGTTTGGATTTTGCGCTAGACCATGCCATCAAAACAATTGAATTCTTTGATGATTATTTCGGAACACCCTACCCGCTGCCAAAAAGCGACCATGTGGCACTCCCCGATTTTAGCGCTGGCGCAATGGAAAACTGGGGCCTCATCACCTACCGAGAAGTGGCCCTGCTCACCGATCCTGCTACGACGACCGTTGCCAGCAAACAGTACGTTGCAACAGTAATTAGCCACGAACTCAGCCATCAATGGTTTGGTAATTTAGTAACCATGAAATGGTGGAATAACCTTTGGCTCAATGAGAGTTTTGCGAATCTTATGGAGTACGTCGCGGTGGACGCCCTGCACCCCGAATGGAACGCATGGCTTGATTTTGCGGCGCAAGATACCATCTCGGCTCTACGACGCGACGCCATTGATGGCGTACAAGCGGTTCAAGTTGAAGTAAATCATCCCGATGAAATTAGTGCAATCTTTGACCCAAGTATCGTATATGCCAAAGGCGCGCGGCTGATGCGTATGTGCCAAGATTTTATTGGAAACGATGCATTTCGTAAGGGCCTCGCCAGCTACTTTGCTGAATTTGCTTACCAAAATACCGAGGCCGGTGATTTATGGCGTCACCTTTCGGATGCCAGCGGCAAGGATATTAGTGGTTTCATGAATACCTGGATATCGCAGAGTGGTTATCCAGTAGTGCACGTAAAGTCAGATGGCCTATCGCAAGAACAGTTCTTTATTGGCCCGCACGAACCCAGCAACAAGCTATGGCCCATCCCCCTTGGTGCCGAAAGCGTCGAGGATGTTCCTGCACTCCTTGAAACCCGCGAGCTCGCGCTGCCAATTGCCGACGACGAGCGCCTCAATATTCGCGATAGTGCCCATTTTATTACACACTACACCCCCGAACATTTAGCCAATATCCTTGCTCAGGTAGCCACCTACGATGAACTCGGCCGTTTGCAGCTACTTAATGAACAAACGCTCCTTGCACGCGGCGGGATTATGCAAAGCGTCGAAATTATTGACTTATTGCAGGCATATAGTAAAGAAACGTCACAAAACGTTTGGGATATTATGTCATTAGCGTTCGGAGAACTAAAAAAGTTTGTCGAAACAGATGAGCTGGCTGAAAAAAAGCTCCGTAGATTTGCCGTAACCATGGCAGCTCCGCTGCACGCCAAACTTGGCTGGGTACCTATTTCAGGCGAATCCGAAAGCGACACAAAGCTGCGTTCACTATTACTGGGTATGATGCTGTACAGTGAAGACCCGGACGTAGTTGATGTTATGCGGCGCTACTTTGCCATTGATGCGCTAGAAGCTATCAATCCGGAACTCCGCAGTCTCGTTATCGGTACGGTAGTCAAGTGGTCAGATGATGTACCATTAGTTGAATCGCTGATTGAAGCCTACCGACGTACACAATCTGCCGATTTGCGTGATGATATTTGTGCCGGGCTATCTGCTGTCACTAAAAAAGAGCAGATCGAGCTACTCCTGACGCACTTTACCGATACAAAAACAATTCGCCAGCAAGATCTAACTCATTGGTTCGTTTACCTCATTCGCAACCGCTACGCGCGGAACGCAACGTGGCAGTGGCTGCTCGACAATTGGGGCTGGATCGAAACCACCTTCAATGGTGATAAAAGCTACGACATGTTCCCGCGCTATGCGGCAACAGCCCTCTCAACGCGCGAACAGCTGGCAAGCTACATAGACTTCTTTGGCCCTAAACAAGCCGAACCAGCCCTCGCCCGCACCATTGAACTCGGTATTAAGGAAATTGAAGGCCGCATTGAACTATTAGAGCGTGACGGAGAGGATGTTCGTAGCGCTCTGCTTCGGCTCCCGTAGAGCGTGGCAGTATGCTTGTGCTTGCGTTCGCCCCACATAATAGGTATTGTTAAGTGAATCATGAGTAAACTACCAAAATCAGAAGTCTTCTCGGTACTCCATATGCCCGAACTACAAGATGCGCCCCTACCCCCTGTAGATGCCGCTCATGCACTATTCAGAAGTCTCCGCCCCTCTCTAGAAGATCAATCCTGGGACCCAGACAGAAGTTATACTGCTAACGGTGCGACACATTATACCGGTAGCGACTTTAGCCGCCGCGAAATGACTGTCGACGATAATGACAGAAGTGGCTTTAAAGGCGATTTGACATGGCTTGTTGATGGGCCGCCAGAACTCACATTAGCAGATCATCCACTTACAAGTGACCGTGTAGAAGAAAGACTATACGTTAACTCCCTTGATTGGCGGCAGCAAGCAAGCATACAGTTCATTAGGAATGTTACACGTTTCACTACGGTTGACTTAAGCAAAGGCGGAACAGAAAATTCTTACCTTACCGATCTACGCTCTCTTGTTATCTCGTTTGAGGCGGATGCCCCGAACGATACCGACCGCTTGCGCATGACATTCGATGCATCTTCAGGATTTTTCCCGAACGGCCACATAATCGAGTCTTCGCGAGTGAGAAATGGCGCGCCGGCACTTTACCGTAAAATCGGTCCTAACAATCAAGCTGCCCAAAGCGAACACATTGCTAGCATGAGAAGTGAGAATATGCGTCCGGGAGCAGACGATATCAGAGCCCTACGCGAATCGGTCGCACTCTTGAAAGCTGCACTGGCGTATCTACGCCGAACTACTCCGTCTTAGAACTCCACTACCGCCACTACAGATGGCACCTGTCCCGTCGTAGAAACTCCGAGCAGGCGCAAGTTGGTATCCGTTAAATGGTTTGTATGTACATATAACTTTACCGCAAACTCCATCTGACGAAGTTTTTTAGGCGTAATGGCCGCCAGACCGTCGCCAGCTTTATC
>JAPUET010000012.1 GCA_027492465.1 Candidatus Saccharimonadota bacterium
TCATGAAAGAAATTGGGTGACGCGAATAATAGACCTTATTTAAGCTGTCCGATCTAAGAACCCGGTCACCTCTTCGAGTACTGAACCACCATAGGAAAACTAGTCGAAGTTTGAACCAGACTTCAGGGGTGAAAACGAAAGAACCGCCATCTCTAGCGGTTCCAACATTTTGTATACTTTTGAATAACTTACTATTCTTGTCTGACTCAAGAGGTAAATGACCTTCCGGTCATGGAACCCGGTCTGGGTTTTCACCTACTGAACTTGGCTCCGGAGGCCGGATTCGAACCGGCGACCAATTGGTTAACAGCCAACTGCGCTACCGCTGCGCTACTCCGGAACACAGCAGCAATTATAGCGATTTTGTCCACTACAGTCAAGATGGGTGCTAGTTCGACTCGGTCGGTCCGAACACTATGACAAAATCGACATCTTTTTTGGCAGTATACCCAGACAATTCGCCTTCTTTAACCTTGACACTATATTTGTCAGCAAGTGCCTTGGCCGTAGCTGGCTTATCCTTGTTTAGTTGATAGATCGTTACTGCTTTGTCACTCGTTTCCGGTGCATTAGTGATAGCGGCAACTTTGTAACCAGCATCCTTTAGATCGGTTGCCTTTTCCTGGGCCAGACCATAGACTCCAGAACCATTTAATACATCAATGACCGCTTTCTCGCGTTTCACGGGATCACTCGTCAAGTTCTCACTCACATATTCCTGGATCTCAGAGTAATCATAAGTTCCAGCGGTTGGGACTACGACGCTCATAGCATTTATCATATCGGTAGTCATTAAATCAGGGCTGTCAGTTCGGCCAACTAGTGGCAATGATATGATTGACTCAGACTTTATATTTGACGCCAGATCTATCAGCGTTTGAATCTCCGAGCTCTTGAAACTAGTTTGCAGGTTATCACCGAGAGCCTCGATGAGAGAGTTAACCGCCACTGGATTTGCTAGGGTGCCGACGCTCAGCGCTTTACTCCGGAGAGCGGCCAGAATCTTCTGCTGATACATTTCGCGATCAAAGTTACCGGCTCCTAGACCATAGCCGCCGTGACTATTTCGTGAACGAGCGAGCGCCAATGCACGTTCACCATTTAAATGTACTTCGCCATTCGGATAACGCACTTTGGTTGCCACATCATAAATACCCCGAGAGTCTTTGCTATCGATTGTGACATCTACGCCGCCCACCGCATCGACCGTCTTGACTAGTGCTGTCCAGTCGGCATGTATATAATATTGAATATTGAGGCCTAAAATTTCACCAGCTTTTTTCTGCAGCTCCTTGGCACCAGCTTCGGAGTTCTTTTTATTATCCGTATAGCCACAATAATATGATTCGTTTAATTTTCCAGCCGTTGTTCCGAGAGCCTTACATGGTCGTTTGACATAGAGATCGCGCGGCAGACTTATCATATAAGCATCGTGTTTATCCTGATCGACACTGAGCACCATGATCGAGTCGGTCAAAAACGCTCCATCCCACGCATCTTCGCTCATCGTGTAGCCGCTGGTACCAAAAATAAGGATGTTCGTACGGCCATTTTCGTCTTCGAGCAGCTTTGCCTTTGATGTGAATGCGTCGAGTATATTGCCTTTGAATATTTTACCGCCAGCCGATAGGAATCGATAAGCAAAAAAACCTCCCATGATGACCAAAATAGCCAGGATAGTGAAAATTGTCCATTTGACGTAATGTCGTTTATGTTTTTTCGACTTGTCCTTGGTTTTTTTGTCCCTTTTGAGCTTTTTGTCTTTTTTTACATGGCGACGTTTGGCTGGCTCTGATGAGACGGCAACTGTTTCATTGCTCGGGCCAAGATCGTTCAGCGTCTCTGTAATTTCGGTATCAATATCTGCAGGTTGTATCTGTTGATGTGGTTGCGGCTTTGGCCTCGCGGCTACCGACAGAGGTTGTCTATCGAGCGCATGATGAGGTGTTGGCTGTCGACCTTTTAGTGAAGGATTGGTGGTATCAATAAAAGCTCGCCGATTAGCGCCGTTGCCTGATAACGCGTCGTTACGTCGTCGTAATGTGAACCCATCAATCGATTGTCGTTTTTTATCCATTAACCTGTCAATTTTACCAGATTTATGGCCCCGCGACAAATATGTTATGATTATAGTTATGCGAGATAGAGCTTCTCTGAAATTCAAACTTTTCTTGATTGTAGGCGATGCGCTAGCAGTAGTGGGCGCCTATGTCCTGGCCTATGTTATTCGTGTTAAAATCAGTGATGTTCCTACTGCAGATGTTGTTTTGGCGCGGCCATACCTCTATGCAGTGCTCACATTACTGCCGTTTGTTATTATTTGGTTCAGTCTGATTGGCACCTATCGATCAGCACCACAAAAGGTACTCGCCCAAGCCGGTAGGTTACTCTCGGGGGCTTTGGGCGCAATGTTATTCATGGTAACTGTTGACTATTTTCATAATCAACCAATTTTTCCCGCCAAACTCGTGCCGATCTACGGTCTAGCCTTTAGTATTTTATTCCTCTGCGTAGCACGAGGCACACTCTATTTTCTCCGCTACCTACGCCAGCGAAAAAACCTCGGTGAATATCAATATGTCATGATTGTCGGAAGCAATGCTACTGCAAAAGATATCGTGGATTATGTTGGCCAGCGAAACAATAACTATAGAATCCATAGTGTCGTCGGTGATCGTCGACTAAAATTCACCACACACAAAGATATCGCCTCCGCCTTGCGGAGTCATAATCCCAATATTATTATCCAGGTAGCCACGGCCGATCAGCCTGTAATAGATCGCGATTTGCTAGAGTATGCGCAAAAGAATTTCGTAG
>JAPUET010000013.1:0-471 GCA_027492465.1 Candidatus Saccharimonadota bacterium
ACTATCAACCAAATTCTCGCTGACTTAGGGAACCAATTCGAAGGATTGTTAAATGGAGCTGCAAATTTCATAAATTTTTTACAAGAGAATTCAGGTGTACTAACACTCCTAATTACGGTTATCGGGTCAATAACAGCGGGTATTATCGCGTATAACCTTGCAATGCAGTCTGCCGCAACAATTACAGGCATAGTTAACACAGCTACATTATTATATTCCGCCTATCAAGGCGCGTTAGCTGCAGGTTTGACGAGAACAGCGGCAGCACAGGCAGCTCTTAACATTGCCTTTAGTGTTAATCCAATCGGTTTAGTGATAGCAGCGGTAGTCGCGTTCGTAGCTGCAATAGCAATTTTATGGACACAGGTCGAGGGTTTTAGAAATTTCTTTATAAACTCGTGGAATGCTATCGTAAATTTCGCTTCTGCCGTGCCAGGAGAAATCATAAAATTTTTTAACTCTATTCCAGAT
>JAPUET010000013.1:481-2811 GCA_027492465.1 Candidatus Saccharimonadota bacterium
TAAAGTAAAATCAGTAGCAGACAAAATCATCGGATTCTTCAGTGGCATAGGAAAGAAAATCGGAGACTTTATAGCAGATGGGTTCAAGAGCATCATCAATGGTGCCTTGGGACTGGTCGAGGGGTTCCTGAACTCACCTATTAAGCTGATTAACGGCGCGCTAGATCTAATAAACAAAATTCCTGGCGTCAACATCTCTAAAATTACTGAAATCAAGCTACCGAGAATGGCCGAGGGTGGTATTTTGGGCGGCAACTCATATAGCGGTGATAAACAGTTGTTTGCTGGAAATACCGGCGAGATGATCATAAATCGCCGAGACCAAAGTGCATTGTGGAATGCCATCAAGAGCGGTCAGTTCGGATCAGACAGCTCCACCACCGTCAACTTTGCCGATGGCGCTATCATTGTCAACGCCGCGCCGAACCAGAAACCAGCAGACATTGCCGTAGAGGTGGTGCAGGCCATCCAGACCGCCTTTATATCGCAGGGCGTGCCAGTAGATCTAAAGCGAGCAGGAGAATTACGCGCATGATATACCTAAATAATACAGCTATCCCGATGCAGCCGGCGACGTTGGACGAAACGCCAGCGGTGGTCAAAACCGACCAGTATTCTATCAACGGCAAGCTATCCAGAAACGTCGGTGACAGCCGCAAGCGGTCATCTATGGGCTGCACATTCGTTGATCAGAATACTATGGGTTTTATCGACTGCCTATATGTTTCACAGTTGGAGTTTATTTATAAACACGACGCTAGCCCTCGATACGGCACGCTAGAATTCACCGGCGTGTTATCCGTGTCTACAGATAAATACGTCCGTGGTGGTAGCGGTCTGATCCCTCTGTCTATCACCATAGAAGAGGGGACGACATACCCATTATGAAAAGCGTCAGCTCTAATTTTGTAGATAAAGTTAAGTCGTCGGTTAAAAAGTACGATTTCGCCCTATTGGTATCGTGGAATAAAGACGAATATGATGACAGGGGATTTTTCACCCTCGATTCATCAGAGTTAGATGGCGGAGACATCCTGTGGAGCGGCAACCAAGACGTTATCGCCTTTATGGACAGATACGACTACGCAAATGAGACGTCAGATTGTCAGAATTTCAAAATTAACAAGACGATTAGCAACCGACCATGGGGCGTCATTCAAGGTACAGCCACTGTTACTCTCAATAATACCTCTGGGCGGTTTTTCCCCGGTCAAGATCCAGACATCGGGGACTACGTAAACCTACCATCACGGCCTATCCGCATTCAGGTAGGCGTTGATGGCGAGTATCTCAATCTATTCAGTGGCTATACTAACCAGCCAAAAGCCACTATTGTCGATCGAAACGTTACGCTGACCGCCTATGACGCTGTAGCATATTTATCTACTAAGAAATCTGAATTATCCGCATTTGTGAACACCAAAGCCGATGAAATTATCGAGGCTCTATTACTAGAGGCTGGATTTTTGAGTGATCAGTTCGTTTTAGAGCCGAGTCTGCAAAATCCGATAGGATACTGCGCGCCTAATGGTAAAAACACTCTAACGCTCATTAGCGATCTCTGCGAAGCTGAGAGCTATACTATTTTTGCGGATGGTGATGGTGTTATCCACGGCTGGAACGCCAACCACTACTATATTGGCGGCTATGATGATCCGGCGTGGAAAGTGTCGTTCGATAACGCTACAGACATGAGCTGGTCAACTACCAGCGTGCTAAACGATGTATCTGTTACGACAAAGCCATACAAAGCGGCGGATTTCGGTAAAATTTGGGCAATTGATCAGGCTGGCCCGGATACGCTAGTACCAGCAAGCGGTACTGTGGAAATCTGGGCGGAGTCAAAGGATGATAACAGCGCGACCATTTATTCGCTGGATCTCCAGTCGCCGACCTACAATAACGTGAGCGGTAGTAGCTATACCACCAATACAGCTACTGATGGTAGCGGCACCGCCAATAACGCGGCTATATCGCTGTCCTCGATCTATAATTTCGGAGACAGCGTCAAGATGGTTTTCGCCAATAGTTCGGCAACACCTACGTACATAACGTCGCTCAGTCTCTATGGCACCTCAGCGCGCCAGACGACGATTGAGCCGGTCGAGGTGATCGACGATGACAGCGTGGCTAAATATGGCACGAACCCAGACGATAACAACCTAAATGGCGATCCATACGTAATTGACAGCAACTACATTCAGGACTCAGCATTTGCGATCAACATAGCAAATCGGCTAGTTTACCTCTACGCTGGGGCGCTGGCTAAATTGCGCCTAGATAGTTTCGCTGCGCCGCATTTGGAGATTGGCGACTATGTCGAAACCAAG
>JAPUET010000014.1 GCA_027492465.1 Candidatus Saccharimonadota bacterium
TACAACGGGCACAGCAGGATGGTTCAAATAGTCAGCCATTTGCGTGGCTCACTGGCTCTCCGGCCGCACCTAACTCTATCCCTACTATGACCACTGGCTACCGCGTATCTGGTACGCAGATTCTCGGACCAAATGGGCAGCCGTTTGTGGCCCGCGGCGTAAATGTTGGGTCGGTCAAGGCTAACGGTGGCGGATATCCTGACTTCTCGAAGAATCCGCAATATGCAGCCGATTTCATTGCGCGCGGCGGCAACGCTGTCCGCCTCCCGCATTACGCATCATCCCGCTACTCATGGTCGGCGCACAACACTGGCTATAACGGTTACACAGGGGCTGATGCGACATTCCAGTATGCGAAGGGTTTGATTGATTTCTGGCGTGGGCAAGGGGTTGTCGTGATTATCGACACGCATGACTTCATTTCGGAAGGCTGGACCCAGGAACATTTGCTGCAATGCGAGGAGTTCTGGTCGCGGATTGCTAATGAGTACAAGAATGATACCGGTGTATGGTTCAACCTGTATAACGAGATATCTGTCTATCTTCATAACGAAGACGGGGCGTTCAGTGATGGAAATAGAGACAAAGTACGCGAGCGCTGGATGCTCGTGCATGCCAGGGCTTGCAAGATTATCCGCGATGCGGGCGCACCGAATATCATTATTACTGATGGTATGACGATGGCACAAGATGCCGCAAATCACTGGGATGGTAAACCGGCTCCCAAGAGCTACGATGCAAATGCAGGGCCGCTGCTATCATCACTCTACAGGGGTATTGTCATTGGGTGGCACAACTACGGTGCCCTCGGTAATACTGCTGCCAAAATTACGAACTATATCAACACAGTGCATGGCGTCGGCTTACCTGTGATTATTGGCGAATTCGGCTATCCTATCAAGCGCGGTTGGGATGAGATTAGCTATGACTGGTGGCCTAATCTGCGCGATGCGTTCGATTACACGATGGCAACGGTGCCGTCTATGGGCGTGGGTATGATGTACTGGTCGAGCACGTTCAAGGATTCATTTAGTCTGTATAAGCCGTTCTGGAATTGGACGCCCAACGCGACGCTTATCAACGAGTTTGCCCAAACCCTACCGGAGGGCCGTTCGCTTTCTGGTCAGGGTGAGAAATTCTTTGCCTTTCTGGCAAACGGCCAGACGGTGCCGTATTCTCAATCACACTCTGGCGGCACGGCTGAGGAGTAGCCTGTTTGCTTGACCTTCCCGCGCGGGGGGGGGGTATCATAGAGGTAACATAACCGCTATAGCAGAGACGATGGAGGGAGCGAGAACAAGCGCATGTCAGCGACGCTGAGTAACAATGCTGAAGGGGGAGTAGATGGCGCAGCTGTGACGCCGCTTAACTCTGGCGGTATATCAGGCGATATCATCACCCATACATATACTGGGTCGGGTGCCTCGCTGAAGTTTTCGAGTGCGGTAGCACGTGGGGCGCTTGCCTACGAATTCAAGACCGGCGCGACGGCTACCGAGTCGTTCATGACGTTTCTGACACTGCCACTATCCGACACCGTATATCTGCGCTTTGCGCTCTACGTGCCGTCGTCTATGCAAGGTGTAACGATGCGGATTTTGATGGTGAAAGACGCCACACCGACGACTGGTATTAGCGTCGGCGTGCGCTCAAATGGTCAATTGATTTTTCGTAATGGAGCAGATACCATTATTGCTAACTCGTCGACCAGTATCAAGTTCAATCAATGGATGCGTGTGGAGCTAAAGTTTGTACTAAGCGCCACGATCGGGCAAGTAGAGATGAAATTATTTACCGAAGTCGATTCGCCGTATCCAGCCGAGCGGCTTGTTTCGCCGGCAAGTTTCAACACGTTGCCGGGTGACCCTAGTACGCTTCGGTATCATCTGGGGCTGGTTGGGTATAGCACGACAAACGGGACGCTCTACGCCGACGATATCATGCTCAGCACTGCCCCAATTACTGGTCCAGCTGACGCGACTCAGTCAGCCAATTTACTGCTGCGTCAAGGGGCCGAATCAGGCACGAATGGCACGGCAGTGACGCGACTTGTATCGGGAAGTAGCGACGACCGGTTCCTCGACGACGTGTCGGGTGATTGTACCTATAGCAATGTCCAAACAGCGCACGGCAACCTTGCACTTTGCATGCAGACAACCGACAGCACCGCCACAACACTATCGTGGCAGCAGTTCTCGACACCTTCGGTGGCCATGCGGTTCTACGCGTATTTCACGAGTTTGCCGCCTGCTGCGACCGAGTTTGCTCAGTTGGCAACAAGTCCCTACACTAGCTTTACGCTACTAGCGCGATTTTCGATGAGGGCGGATGGGTATATTCATGTCAACCAACACAGTGCTGCCGGTGCTTCACCAATTTGGACGTCTGCATCGCCACTTTCGCTCAATACGTGGTATCGATTTGAACTATTCGCGAGCCTCGGCGGCACGACAACGACCGGCACGATACAGGCCGCATATTATGCGCTAGATTCGACAACTGCCATTGATAGTTTTTCTACTAATACCGCCTGGCTGGGCTTGGAAAACTTTGGTGCGATGCGCCTTGGCAAGATAAACG
>JAPUET010000015.1 GCA_027492465.1 Candidatus Saccharimonadota bacterium
GCTCAGCTACCGCCGACACCACTATCGTCGGCAATCCACCAACTTTGTTTGAACAAATCTTTGGTAACTAATCAATATACAATTTCGAGCGCTGCAACATAGTGTTCTTGTCTGTCGTGTCAAAGCTAAACAGATATTTCTCGTCGCCACTCAGGGTAACTCGCCCCGAGCCGCTAACGATATCTTCGCTATTGGCGCCATCAAATTCTACTAGTCTGATCATATCGCCCGATACATCGACAATGTGCGTATCGTCGGCCCACTGCGGCGCGCCATTAACCTCACCCAGTTCAAACGAGTAATTATCATTCGTATCGAGATCAAAATCAACTAATTTATTCTGATGCCCAGCTATGATAAAACGTCCGCTCGGACTAAAGTCCAGCCAATCGATACCGCCTGGGCTATTGAGGTAAATTGCATTAGAAGCATGGTTTTCGTCCAGCGGGCTAGGGTAGATTGCCACAGTTTCGCTACGAGCAACCGCTAGATAATCTTTGTCACGATAGCGCGTTACACCGACACGAGTCGTCTCAACTTTGTCATAGGTTTTAATAGTTTTTACCTGGCCATCATTATAAATGCCTACTGTCTGTACCGTTTTATCGCCCTTTATTTCCGTAGATACAAAGGAGATCATATTATTTTCGGTCAATTGATAGCTCTGCACTCCAGTCGCGAGCGGTGCGCTCGTTGTCTGATTTGAGGCGTCAAATTTACGAAGATCACTACCTGTTAATGCGAAAAATATCTGCCCTGAGGTGCCGGAGAAATGCGGTTCACTAATATCGAGACCAAACGTTTTGGTTAGATTATTAGTTATCGTAGGATTCTCGCGATCAATCCGCAAATACTCGACCTTATCGCCAACCTGGTGCCTCACTAGCACATAGCGCGAACCTATGTCCCATTCAACAATCGAGAATTTCTCGCTCTGGCCATTGATGGGAGCCGTTATCTCATTTGGATTGATGGCAATAGTTGAAAAACGGACATTTTTTGGATCAGAAATATCAGCCAATGTCAGCGCGTAGACATTATTAGCACGCTCGTTATCACTAGTACGCAATAGGAGCCAATGCTGATTAGGTGATTCTAGCATTTCGCTAATAGCAGAGAAATTTTTGACCTGATCGGTTGTTATGCTATTCGGAATGAGTCTAATATAGTCGAGCCAGCGAACCTCACTGGAATTCAGAGTTACCGTCTTTTGCCAAGAGCGGTAGCCATTTTTGGTAATTTCAATAGTGTTCTTTCCGGCCTGTACGTTCTCGCGGGTTGTTGTTTTGCTAGAGAGAATCGATCCGTTGATTTTGACCGTAGCTCCATCCGGAAAACTATCGAATTGTAATAGAGCGACTTGCGTTAACTTGCCTCCGTTAAAGTCAAACCGAAATCCCATAGCCCACGCTAATGATAACAGCACGCCGAACACAGCCGCTAATGTCATCGCCCCATAGGTGAATGATCTAATCGCAATCTGTTGTCGACGAGTCCGCTTCTTGTGCAAGTTCTAGCTCCTTAATTCGTGCTGGTTAACCTCTATATTTTATGTTCTGACACGTGAAAAAGCAAGTATTGCACTGCGATTGCGGTTTTGCTAAAATGGTACGTGATACAGTATGTCATTAAGAGGGCAAGAGACGACAGTAAAAGGTGAAAAGGGGATATATGGGCAAAGTAATAATTAACGGTAAAACGTATGACTCATTGACTGGTTTACAGATCGTAGACAGTAGTCACGTAGAGTCAGAAGCTAAAACGATCTCTGTGCCAGTAGAGATTGTTGAAAAAACATTATCCCACGCCCCAGTTATTAAATCTCATGCGCCAAAAGTAAAGCGCGTGTCCAAACAAGAACGCCTCGCTGCTGCTGTAGCCCAAGAGTTTGCCACCGAAGAATCTACTGCCCCCAAGAAAAAAACTGTCCCTGTAGCAAAACAGGAAAAAGTCTCCGCACCCGTTGTCGATAACGCCCCTAATTGGATCGCGAATTTCGTCGAAGGCCATGATCCTATTGAGATCGAACCAATCCATATAGAGGACAATCGTGAGCCAGTTCATCAGACCAAACGAGATCGTATTCCAGCCCAGCACTATAGCCGCAACCGCCGTACTCAACGATCCCAGACCTTGAATCGACATTTTGTTAAAAAGCCAGCAGAATCACCAACGCATATATCTGTAAGTCGTCGCTCTGCGCCTGCCGTTGCCAAGCATCCAGCTGTACACCGCTTCGCGCCATCAGCTCCAGTGGCTGCTGCTCCGGTCAAAGACATCAAAGTCGTTACGCCAGTTAAAAAAGTTGCTCCAACACCAACGCCAGATATACCTTTTGTGCCAGCCGTGAGTCACAGCACAGCTAAAAAACTAGTCAGCCAGCCACAAAACAGCGCGCTATCTGGCACAGAACTGAAAGATTTCTTGATCCAGAGCCAACTGGATCAACCTATCGACAAGAAATCTCGTCGACGAGCTGAAAAATCTGCCGCGAAACTCGGCGTGAAACGCCATTTCACCAGAACTAGTTTAGTGACTGCAGCTCTCGCTGTCGCAATATTAGGCGGATACATGACCTATGTCAGCATGCCATCACTGAGTATTCGCGTAGCAGCTAATCGTGCTGGTGTTGATTCCCAGATTCCGTACACGCCTAATGGCTATTCTCTCGATGGCCCGGTTGCTTACTCGCCTGGACAGTTGACTATTAAATATAGATCGAACTCCGGCGGATCAGGCTATTCCATTACCGAACAAACGACTGCACTAGATAGTAGAGAAGCCTTTACGAACTCGCATGATAGCGGGGCATCGTACACTACCGAAGAATTAAACGGTGTCACTGTCTACTATTATGGTAATAATGCCGCCTGGGTCAAAGATGGCGTGCTCTATACATTGAACGGCAATCATCGCCTCGGTAGCGATCAGATCACAAAGATCGTGCAGAGTGTTTAGATCCGATTCAATTCATGCTATACTAACAGATATGATGACGAGAACACGTTTTGCTCCTAGCCCGACTGGCTTTTTGCATGTTGGCGGTATTCGAACGGCGTTATTCGCTTTTTTAGTAGCGCGTCAAGCTGGCGGCCAATTTGTCCTACGTTTTGAAGACACTGATAAAAAGCGTGAAGTCCCCGGCAGCGCAGAACACCTCATCGCTAGCCTAAAAGCCATTGGTATCGAATACGACGAGGGTCCGGATATTGGTGGCCCATACGGCCCGTATATACAGAGTCAGCGACTCGATCATTACAAAATGTGGGCTCAACGCCTCATTGATAAAGGTCTCGCATACGCTGATCCATACTCTCCAGAACAGGTTCAGGCTTTTCGCGAGCAAGCCCAGGCGGAAAAGCGAGCATTTTTATATCGCCATCACCGTCCTGAAAACCCACCTGCATGGGACGGCACACAGCCGTTACGATTCAAGTCAGAACCAAAAAGCTACACCTACCACGACGAAGTAATGGGGGACATTACCACTAGTCCTGAGGTAATTGACGACATTATCTTGATAAAAAGTGACGGCTACCCGACCTATAATTTTGCTCATATTGTCGACGATGCCGAAATGGAAATCACTCATGTTATTCGTGGGCAGGAATTCATTAGTAGCATGCCCAACTTTTTAGCACTTTACGAGGCATTAGAGCTAGATTGGCCAGTGTTTGCACACATGCCACACATCATGAACGAACAAGGCAATAAAAAATTGGGCAAACGGGACGGCGCCAAAGACGTTCTCGACTATATTCGCGACGGCTACCTGCCTGAAACTATGATGAGTTTTATCGCTACTTTGGGCTGGAACGACGGTACCGAGCAAGAGATATTCACCAAGGCCGAACTGATTGAAAAATTTAGCCTCGACCGCGTGCAGAAGAGCGGTGCTCGTTTTGACGAAAAACGCCTTTTATGGATGAATGGACATTTTATCCGACAACTAACGCTCGATGAATTGTACGATAGAATTGAGTTTTTCTGGGACGAATCTGCTAAAAAAGCTTCCGAAGACTACAAAAAACACGTTCTCGCCCTGGCGCAAGATCGTCTAAAAACGCTCAAAGATCTGCCGACGCTCACTAGCTACTTTTTTGTTGAGCCGGCCAAAGACCTATCTCTGATTACAACCAATAAACAGCTGAAGAAGCTAGACGACTCCGAGATTCGTAAACTGCTCGCCGCCACTACAACAGAACTCGAGAAATTAGACGATTGGACGCCGCTAGCGATCCAGGAGACACTAAACCAACTCCTAGAAACTACAGGACAAAAACCTGGCATCCTATTCAGCCTCATTCGTATCGCGGTAACATGGGCACCATTCAGTCCGCAGCTAAACGATACATTGGCATTACTAGGTAAAGATCGAACATTGCAGCGCCTGAGAAACTTTTAGTCACTTGCGCAGCGCAAAGCTTGTGCGGTATAATAGCAAGCATGAGCGCTATGAAAAAACTATCTGATATTGCGCCGCTCTCAGAAAAACACCATTCCGAGAAAAAGCCTAATAAAAAAGCGACCACCGATCAAAAGTCGTCGAAGCCTTTGAGCGACAAAAACCCTCGTACATGGACAAAGCGCAAGATCATCATTGTGGCAATTTCTGTCGTTCTCGTTTTCGGTATTGTTATTGCTACAGTGGGATTACTCTCTGGCAATAATAGTTTTATCGGTAATACGGTAAAAAATCCTAAATCAACCGATAAACCAGCTAATGTTAACTATTATTCTCCGCTCACGGGCAGACAAGTATCCGACGAAGCATCAACGAAGCATCCTGTTCTAGCTGTGATGATTGAGAATTCACCCGAGGCTCGCCCGCAATCCGGCCTAAAAGATGCCGGGGTAGTCTTTGAGGCAGTAGCCGAAGGCGGTATCACTAGATTCATCGCCCTCTATCAGGACAGAGAGCCGAGTCTCATTGGGCCAGTGCGCAGTGTTCGACCATATTATCTAGAATGGGCGACGGCTTTTTCACCAGGAGTAGTTCACGTTGGTGGGTCGCCTCAGGCATTAACAATGGTAAGGAGTGGAAATTACGGTGTCGATCTAGACCAGTTTGCGAATGGATCGGCATTTTGGAGAGCAAAAGATCGTCGTGCACCACACAACGTCTACACCGATTACCCTCACCTAGCCAAACTAGCAGCCTCAAAAGGCAAAACGAGCTCAGAATTCACTGGGTTTACACGACGAGCCATCAACAGTAAGCCCGTAACTGACGGTGTAGTAGCCACCTCCATCAGCGTAGCGGTGAGCACCGGTCAATTTGCCGTATCGTATACATACGATGCAGCGAGTAATACCTATCTCAGATACCAGGGCGGCGTTGCCCATTCCGACAGGGAAAAAGGGCAAATAGCTCCCGATGTTGTTATCGCTATTCACGTCAATCAGACATTGCAATCCGATAGAGTCCATAACACCATAACGACAACTGGAAGTGGCGAGTGCTACGTCTTTCAGAACGGTATCGTTATCAAAGGATCGTGGCAAAAAGATAGCTCCGCTGCTCAGATGAAATTCCTCGACGAATCGGGTACAGAAATCCCACTAGCCCGCGGCCAAACATGGATCACAGCAGTGCAAAATGGAAGGTCAATAACCTGGCAATGAGTGAACGACGCGACAGCATGACGCTACCCAGATTGTCTGACTTTTATGTAAACTTATTTAGTCGTAGCTGGCTACTATTTCTATTCTCAGAAATAGTCGTGATCGCAATTGTCGTAACGATCTTTAGCATTATAGTCAGCAAAGTTGGATCAGAGCTAACGTTCATGATAACAGTCGTCGCCCTCATTTTGATTCAGTCATTTGTTAGCTATATGTTATTACGTCATGCGCTAAAACCAACAGAAGTTATTATGCGTGCATTGATCCAAATTAGTGGTGAGCCGTCCACCGAGTCCCCACCCGATCGTAAAAACCCAAGTTTTCAAAAAAATGGACTGGGGCATGTACTAGATGTCATCTACGCTAGAAACAGTACCGTAGTGAGCGAAACGCGTCATCCAGACGATGATTTCCGAATAAAAATCCTCGAAGCACTCCCTATCGGCATGATTGCACTCGATCGTAATAATAGGGTAGTAGCAAAAAATTCTCGAGCACCCGTGACCATTAATGAAAATCATACCACTGAAGTCCAATTGGATTTTTCAACCGTTGGAGATTCATTGCTCGAATGGCTGACACAAGTTGCAGGTAATCAAATCTCTGCCGAAAAAGTTTGGACGCGCATACCCAATGTCGCGCCAGGTAATACGACAGAACGTCGTATATTTGATGTAATCGCTCACTACAAAAAAGATGCTCCGACCGGCATCGAAACTATTATAATAACCGTCGATCGCACCGAGGAATACGCCGACGAAGAGGCCAATCTAGACTTTATCGCATTAGCGGCGCATGAACTACGCGGTCCTGTTACCGTTATTCGTGGATATTTAGATATCTTGGATGAGCAGCTCGTAGGACAGCTCACCAGCGAGCAACATCAACTCATCGACCGCCTCAATGTTAGCGCAAAACGTCTGGCTTCATATATCAGCAATATCCTGAACGCCAGCCGATACGATCGCAAACACCTACAGCTCACCCTCAAGGAAACATCGCTTGCTAATATTATTGACGATATCAAAGACGACCTAGAATTACGTGCTCGCACCCTTAATCGCCAAATAGTCTGGCAAATACCGTCTAACTTGCCGACTGTAGCTGCTGATCAATCCTCAATTGATGAGGTTATTTCCAATTTGATAGACAATGCCATCAAATATAGTCACGACGGCGGAAGTATAGAGGTTGGCGCTACTGTTGACGATGAGTTTGTCGCGATTTCAATTCGAGACCACGGCATAGGGATTCCAGAAAACGTTGCGAGCGGTCTCTTTAGTAAATTCTATCGTTCCCACCGTAGCCGTGATGCTATTAGCGGCACAGGATTAGGGCTCTATATATCTCGAGCTATCGTCGAAAGTCATGGCGGTAATATCGAAGTAGAATCACGCGAAGGCGAAGGTTCGCTATTTACGTTCACTCTGCCAATCTATGCGAGCGTATCTGACAAACTAACAGGGAATAGCAGCAACGCCCAGCTCATCAACGATACGAGTCGGGATGGCTGGATCAATAATCACTCTAGGGTAAAGAAATAAACGACATGGAACAAGCCAGTGCTGCCACAAAACGTATCCTGATCATAGAGGACGATCGTTTTATTGGCGAAATGTATAGTCAAGCCCTACAGTTCGCAGGATTTAGCGTAGAGTGGGCAACAGATGGCGAGCGTGGGTTACTAGCCGCACAGGAGCAGCAATTTGATCTAATTCTGCTCGACATCATGCTACCAGGAAAAATGGGTAACGAGATTTTACGCGAGCTAAAATCCGGACCTGTACCCGTAACCTCTCATATTATTGTTACCACCAACTTTGAACAGGACAAAGAGTCTCGCGCAGCAATGGAGTCTCAGGTCGATGCCTATCTGATCAAAGCCGACGTCACGCCCCGTCACCTCGTCGAAGTTATAAAAGACGTTCTCTCCATCTGAGGTGGTTCACTTTTCAAATCTAAACTGTTATAATAATGAATACGGTCTCATATTATAAGTATGGGCCGCCCGCAGTTTGGTCTCATCGTCTAACGGTTAGGACATCAGGTTCTCATCCTGACAATCGGGGTTCGATTCCCCGTGAGATCACCATTTGTGAATCAAGAGACTCTTCGGAGTCTTTTTTGATGTCTTTCAATCTGTAAAACATGCTCAAACCGTCCGTTCCAAATTTTTCGTTCTTGAGGTCAACAGTGATGCCATTCACAGTAACCATTTTCTGAAACTCTACTTTTATTTGTGGGTCAGCATCCTTCCACATACGAGCAGGAGCATTCATGAAGTTGCAGACATAAGTGATAGTAGCTTCATTCAGCCTTTGAGCATCTTCCATCTTAGCTATTTGATTCTCAATATCTATACGCTTTAACCGCAAGTCAGACTGATAGGACTCCTTCTCATCCTTACCAATATCACCATCTAGAAACGCTTGTAAAGCCTTCTGTATGTCTTTATCTATGCTAGACATAGCATCACGTAGTGAGTTAAGTTCTTTGTTTACATCTTTGAGCTTTTGCGAAGCTGTACGCCTGACAATCACACGGAACAAGTTAATCATGCTGTCAGTGGGTGTTACTTCGTTCAAAAACGCTTCAAACAAGGTGTCAATCCTATCAACAGCCTTTGAGCCAGTGCCTCTACAACGTGAACAATGGTATCTAGGTGAACTTTTACCAGAACCGCTAGTTGGTGCACTGCCTGTTAACGGTTTGTTGCAGCTAGAACATAACAGAGCATGTTTAAGCGGATATTCCATCGTAAAGCGTGGAACAGCCTCACTAGGTTTGCGACCCTGCAAGATAGCCTGATTGCGGTCATAGGTATCTTTAGAGATTAGCCCCTCATGCCTAGCGTTAACAGGCATAAAGTCAGTCATCTTATTACTAATAAAACCAGCATAGGTTATGTTTGTAAGTAGATTATTTATGGACTGAGGAGCAAAAGTCTTTCCTGTAGAACTCTTTAGCCCGATGCTCTCTGCATATTGCGATAGTTCAGACTGAGTTATATCGCCTTTACTAAACCGCTCTAGCACTTGGCGTATCTTGCCAGCTGTATCATTTGTATTATCTGGTAGTAACGTCAAACGTGTTTTAATCTTGCCGTCTTTATTCTTTACGCCTATAGGTATTTTCTCTCGTACAAATCCATAAGGGATAGAGCCTTGCCACCACCCATCAAGAGAAACGAGCTTCATGTTATCTTTTACGGTTTTACTCTTCGTATCGTTGTCATACTGATACATAGCAAGTGATATATTACGCATCAAGCGACCCTGTGGTGTATCGTCAATATTTTCCTTAGTTGAGTAGAGCCGTACACCATGAGCTGCTAAGTGATAGCCGATGTCTCTATAAAATGAATCCATATTACGAGATATACGACTAAGGTCATAGACTACTACGCCTCGCACATCGTTATCTTTTGCCGTTAGTTTTGCGAGCATCTCTTGCAAGTCTGGACGCTTGGCATCTTTAGCAGAATATCCGTCATCGTGGAATATATGCACCACTTCAAGATTATGGTCTTTGGCGTATGCATAAATGGCGTTCTCTTGGTTCTGCATAGACATACCGTCTACTTGTTCCTCAGTAGAAACACGCCTGTAACCATACACTTTTACTGGTTCTGTATCTGTCATCTTCATTACTCCTATTCTAACATACCTACTTATTTTTTGGAACTTCTAAGAACCCTAGATAGAACTGTGCTATCTTGGTAAGTGATACGATGACTCCCAAAAGGTTATCATCTGATAGTTCTCTGTACTCGTATCCTAGTATCTTGCGAGCTTCTTTTACGCTAATAATAGGTTTTTCGGACATAGACAAAACTTGTCCACCCCATGATTTTTGTCGTGGCATCTTAACCCCTAATTTTCCGACCAATATAAAACAAACCCTTGCGAGGGCGTGATTTATCAGCCTGTTATCTTTGCTAGTTATTTAGCAGGACAACTTAGGAGAATGGGCATATTTTCACATAAGGCGAAACTCTAATGCTCTCCCTTTATTGTTTCCAACAAGAGTAACGGCAACAGAACTATCAAACAACTAACTAAACGCCACACCGTTTCGGCTCTGTGTATGATTTAGCTAAGAGATTTGACGCATGTTCTGCATCATTAACTGTAGGGATTATATCAAACTTATGCTTAAAAGTCAATACCGCTAGTGCTTTTGGGGCTTGGTTTCCTCTGTTAAAAATGTGTTGTAGTTTTTAACAACAGGGTTTTATTTATACGTGCAAAGACACCCCCACATTGTCGTTTCCCCCAGGGGGTTGCGTGGTGTTTTTTGCGTTTTTAACTGCTAGATGGACTTATACTCATCTTTTCATTTAGGACGAGAGTTTTGCATTTTCCACCCCTGAGGAAAAAGCCTAAAACGGCACGTTTTGAGGGTGTTTGTTATATAATAGTAGAGTCTAAGCCAGTTATAGAGTACCGCAAGCACTTTGCGTGGTATTTAGCCATCAAAATGGCACCACGTGAAGTAACTAGGGTTAAATACTCTGTTGCTGGTTTAGACACCAAACGTGGTGTCATTTTTATTTTAAGGAGGGATAGGTTAATGGCATGAGCAACAAGCTGTCTTCGCAAGATAAATTGAATATTAGTGTGCGGGAAAAACTAGCTACACTCAGTATTCAAGAGCGTTACATCTTAACAAAAGAGATTAAAACAAAAGCATTGATTAGCTTGGGTGGTAGCATAGGTGCTGGTATCCTGTTTATAGTTTTAATGTATTCAGTCAACAGAGTATTCTATTACGGACTCATATTTTCATTCGTTGGCATAATAAAAGGCTCGATAGATTTAATAAATCCAGAAAGAGCTATGCGTACCATGCTTAGTAACACTATCCAAGATAATAATAAAGGCTTGAGGGAAGATATTAGGCTGGAGAGCAAGAAGAAGCAGAGACGTATGGGCATTATCTGGTTTTCATTCCTGGGAGCATTCATACTATTCACTATAATTACAGTGGCACTAGCAGCATCACAAAACAACTAAGGGGGTCCCCATGAGAAAAGCAGAAGATAAAAGATGAAATCATTACTCAAAATCAGTAAACTCAAACTGCTAGGCTTGGCGGTGATTGTACCAGTCCTCATAGCAGGTACGGTAGTTACTTACAATATTGCTACTCCATCTAAAACAACTAACAATGCTGCTCAAACAGAACAAGCTACAACCTCTAATGAAACAGACGAGCAAGCTAACGACAGCGAGAAGTTAGACGAAACACTAGGAGACCAGACCGCTAGTGAATCCACCACCGACACGCCAACACAATCTACATCACAAGCCCCTACAGCTACTACGACTAACCCGACACAGACGGCTACTAGTACAGCCCCTCAACAGACTACTACAAACCCCACGCCTACCACTCCGACCTGTAACGAGTCTATGAAGTCATCGTATACCAACCTGTATAACTCACAAGTAAATGCAGAAAATGCTAGCTGGAATAATCAGATAAATGCTTGGAATGACTATGCTGCTGGGCACGGTATGTCGTTTAGTGGATACACACAGAGTCAGATAGATGCTAATAAACCTGCCCACGATGCGAGGCTTGCGCAGCTACAGACTCAGTATTATCAAAATCTAGCGTCAATTAATTGCACCCCATAGAAGAAAGGACAGCATGAAAGCATTGATAAAATCGATACAAAAAATAGATGCCAAACACCTCTTTTTTGCTGGCGGAATAAGTGCTGTTTCAGGCCTAGCCGCTACTGTGTTCTCTGGGAGTAGCTTTGCAGTATGGTTACTAGTTATTTGTGTAGTAAGTGCTGCAATCTTCTTCGCCTTAATAGCCATAAAGGTGGCATACAGTTTACTGAATAGTATAGTTTCAATAGTAAAGCGTCCACATACAAGGAACACCGGTAAATCTAAACGCAACGTTCCACTTATTGTGGTCGGATTGGTTACTCTAATTGCTATATCTTCACTAAGGGCACAGCTTGGGGGTGGTGTTGCAGTCAGCATTATCCAAGTCTGCGCATTAGTGATTATTCTATACGGCTTTGGTATGTCTTGGACACGAAAAAATAAGCGACACGATAATACTGAGTCTAAGCACAACAGGTCTAATTCTTTAAATGAGCGTGTCCAAGCCTCAGAAAGAACAAATAGCCCTGATGCTTATGGCACAATTTTGCAAGGCGTAACAATAAGAATAGTTAATGATTTACAAGAAAAACACCATCTAACAGAGGCTCAAGCGAACACCCTTGTAGTTCGGATCATGGGATTCTGCATTATAATGCTCATGCGAGAGCTTCAAGACGCATCTGTTGAGCCTCGCAAAAGCCGAGAGTTTATTAGTGAGGTGTTGCGTACAATAGCAAAAAACAGCAATCCCCCAGAACTTGAGCAAAAAGCATACACTGAACTTAATAGACTAATAGGTGAACTGTCTAGAAAATATGGAAGTTTACCTCTTTCAAATGCCAATTCAGGGAACCTAGGCGGTACACTGCTGTGGGAATACTCGAAGTTGATGAATGAAACGATGGGTAAGGATAAAAATGACCTCATATTATTGATGGAGAATACCTCAGTTATAACCAATCTCAATCAGGCTATAGAAACTCAGGGTATTGTTACGGCACTGAAAGCTAACACCGTCAAATGAATATGCACGTAGATACCCAAAACCGCTAGGAATCCGCCGATTTACAGGGGTAGAAGTATTGAGTTTTAGTTTTTTGCTTATGTTATGCTTATGGCATACAGTAGTACCTCATAAACAGGACTTATACTGCTAGGCTTGGCTGCCCCTACGCCACCCCACGTATGCAACAAACAATAGAAACACAAACAAACATCTAACAATGTAGATACTTATTCTATAGTTCTATTACTGTAGCGATGTGTTACGCCAGAGATAATCCCCTCATAAGGTGATAGAGCCTATTGAACTCCATAAGGATATCGTTCCAATACGATTCAACGAGGTTCACCAGTGAAAGCGCCCCAGTTTATCTGGGGTGTTTTCACTGGTAGGGTTTCTACCGGAAACCCGAAGCCCGAAGGGGTTCGGCGTAGCGAGAAAAGGAAGCGAAAGTTTACTTTCAACCCTTTTCGAGCGGAGGAGTAACGCGATTTCCCCGTGAGATCACCACGAAAACAGCTCATCTATAAAAGGATGGGCTTTTTTCGTAGTTACTGACTAGACAGAACCTTTGATTGTCGATTTGACGAGTGCTACCACCTGACGAGGTGTGTAGTTTGCTTTGACAATATAGCTGTGCACGTTCAGCATCTTCATTTCCTTTGGAGCCTCTTCTTCACCAATATTTGTCAAGACAATTACTGGAGTCGATTTGCTTTCCTCGTGTTCACGAATCAATTTGAGTGCTTCGGCTCCATCCATCTCGGGCATCTGAATATCGAGCAAAATAATATCTGGATTAAACGTCTTTACGAGATCAACACCAGCTTTACCGTCAATCGCAATTCGCACCTCAAACCCATCCGCCTCGAACTTCATACCGTACATGCGGCCAATCGTCTGATTGTCTTCGATAATAGCGATCTTGGTCATGGTTATAGTATAACACAAGCCAGGCGCGCCATGCCTAGCCTAGTCTTTTCAATGAGGATATAGTAAAGTATAAGAATATGTCAGAACATCCTATGGGTAGGCTCCCTGATACCGATACATTACAGGGAAATGTGTTGTCGCCAGCAAGACGTGGCGTATTGACAACAACATTATCTACTAAAGCCGTCCATAGTGTTGACTTCTATGCGGCCCCGAACGCAGCAGAAACAGTACGCCTAGATTTGATGGCGAAACCAACAGGAGTAATTTCTCTACGGGCACTCGGAGATTTACAGAGCGGTTCGACGATTGTAGATTTCGGTGCAGGAAATAGCTCGTGGCTTGGCGAGCGCATACAAGAAAAGGGAGTTCGTTACATCGGGTTAGATACGCGACCAGATGCTGTCGAAAGCCTAGCAGCCTCCGGACTCGAAGCTCATGCGATACAAGCAGACGGGCGAGCCGATCTTCCATCTAATTGCTCAGACAAGATTCATGCCCGTTTTGTTCTATCGTGGCTCGATCCAGGCGCTCGCAGGGAGGCTCTCGAAGAAATGCTCCGCCTCATAAAAACTGATGGTCACCTCGTAATCATTGATTACGATTGGGATGCTATCGAAGGTCCACCAGAGCTCATGACAGCAGTCAAGGCAACAACGGATATTATGCGAGATTTTGGATTTGACCCGCAGTATGGGAAAAAACTCTGCACCGATATTCCCCGCATTGTCGAAAACATTACTCGGGAGTCGGGAGGAGATATCTCATATTACCCGCCTACGGCCGAACCGCCATTCGAAGGCACCCTTCAGGATGCATTAGAGATCATACGACAAACCGCCGAAAGTGTGAAATCGGGGCTACTGCGCGCAGAGAAGTATACTGAGATAGTAAAGATCGAAGAAGCCTTTACGGCGCTCGAAATACGCGCAATCCAAGATCCTGAGGCTCCGGTAAGACTGGCCGATATGGTTGTGCAGACGATTGATGTGAAAAAACGTCCCGAGCAACAACAGATAATGGTCCCGCCCGAAATATTTCCATTCCAGGAAGGTGACTATGCTGTTCTCGGACAGTTACCTCGCGGAAGAGGAATGATTGTTTCTGCAGAATCTAACAGCGCAATCGCCAGCTTGCGAGAGCTACAGGGATACTCTTATGCAAAATCAGGGCTCGTGGACAGACCTACGCGTCCAGGAGAATGGGCATTGTCGGAGGAAATTGATCCCCCCGAGCAAGTAGATCGTTCACGCTACTTTACGGTTATCGACCGAAATGGCCGGCCGCACAGCTGCATACGATATATCATGCCAGATCCAAACATTGGCGCCCAATCACTGCGGGCCTTCAGAAGCTTGGATAATGCCACGCAGACAGCACTGTTGCAACAATACCAGGACGAAGAAATAGTAGAGACATCGGCATTCGCCAAAGACTATCAAGAAGGAAATCTTCTGGACGTCGCCATAGCAGCAATAGGAGCGGCCCTAGAAGTACAACAAAGAGGCTATCGATGTACGCTCATGGAGCTGCGAAAAGCTCAGCTATCGAATATAGAACATGTGTTCGGCAAGGATAATTTTACCGTTCTATGCGACTCAGTAACTATTAGCGAAAACGGGGTAAATGAAGACGAAGAGTACATACTGCTACAAGCCAATCCGGAAACATTTCTAGCCACCATGCTCGAGAACGTAAATGCCAAGCTTGCGGCAGATCCTCGTTCTCATTCTAGTAGGTCCGGCTTCTTCGCAACACTACGTCAAGTTCTAGAAACACATTTGCACGACTAGTATAATACAAGCAGCATAATAGGAGCATTTGAGAAAATAGAATAAGCAAGCTTATTTTATTTTGAGAATGTGAACTATTACACGTAGTATAATAGTATCATGATCTTGCTTATGATTTTTGTGCTAGTGTACTTGATTCTCCTAGCATGGCTTGCCTTATCTCAAAAGCCGGTAAAGGCAGAAAATAAATTACTATTCACAACAACTATTGCTATTGCTTGCTGGATAGGAGCAATTTTTGGACTACAGACAGACGCTGGAACTAGTGTACAATACGCTCGTCTCGTGTTCGTCCTAGGAATGTGGTCAATCATTTTCCCAACGCAACTTATTAGTCTGATGGTACTCAAACGTTCGACTACCAGAGAAGTAATAGCTATCTCCACCATAATTGGTATCTCTATTAGTGCACTGTGCTTGTCTGGGGCAGGTATCATAGACGGTATTACGATCGACCAAAAAGGCCAGGTGCCGATCCCTCAGTATGGCGTCCTAGCTCCACTATATGTAGGCGGTTTAGTGATAGCATTATGCGCAATCATTCTACTAGTAGTACGCGGTGCGCTATGGGGCACAAAGAAATCTCGAGACCAGATGCGAGTCGTTGGACTTTCGATGCTAACAGCTGCGTTAGTCGCTATAGTTACAAACTTTATCTTGCCGTTTCTGACACAGAACACAGAAAGCGCTCTGCTAGCCCCTATAGCTGCTCTCATAATGATCAGTGGTTTGCATTACTCCATAGCAAAACAGGGACTATTTGACTTTAAGCAAGCTGCTGTGCGAACAATGGTTTATCTATTGGTATTGAGTGCGCTTGCTGGTATTTATTTTGGACTAGCATATCTAGTGTCTGTGCTATCATTTGCTGAACGCTCATTGATGCATAACGTCGACCCAAATCTCTTCAATGTCGTCTCTGCGCTACTATTGGCCTTCTTGTTCCAGCCCGTAAAACGTTTCTTTGACCGACTAACGAATCGTTTATTTTATCGTGGCGAATACGACCCCGAAACATTCTCCCGCGAATTTGGCACGATCTTGTCATATGATACTGATCTGAGATTATTATTACGCAAAGCAGGCAACTATATCGCAAACAATTTAAAAGCTGAACGAGTGTTCTTTTTCATTGGAGGAAGAGGACATTCGGATCTGTCGGTATCACAAAAGCACTATTTATCCGAAACTAACATCGACACAATCACAGCATACTACAAAAAACATTGTAAATTTCCTGAGATTATGAGAGTCGATACCGTAGAATCCCAAGAGATACACACTATACTAGAGACACATCGTGTGCAGATGACACTTCCACTCATGCTCCAAGATCAGGTGATCGGCTATTTATTCATCGGCGAGCACAAGAGCCGTGGCTACACCATTCGCGACATACGAATGATCGAATCGATTGGAAACGAGCTCGCCATTGCCGTACATAACTCTCTATCGGTCGAGGAAATCCGCGAACTAAACGAAAGTCTCAAACACAAGATTGACGAAGCTACCCGAGAAATACGCCAGAGTAACCACCGACTCCAGCAATTAGACAAGGTCAAAGACGAGTTTATATCAATGGCTTCGCACCAGCTGCGCACACCGTTGACAACTATCAAAGGATATCTCGATACAGTATTACAAGGTGACCTTGGTAGAGTGAGCGCAACGCAGCGAGTGATGCTCTCGGAGGCTTTTATATCGAGTGAACGTATGGTGACACTCATCAACGACTTTTTGAATATATCCCGTTTACAGATAGGAAAGTTTGTTATCGAGCAGAGAGAGGGAGACTTGAAAGAGGTCGTCCGTGATCAGATTGATATGCTCCGCAACCTGACAAAACAACATAAACTCCAAATCAAAGAAACTATTGACGAATCCGTTCCTCCTGCGTTCGTCGATATCGAAAAACTCCGTCAGGTGATCTTGAACTTTATTGATAATGCGATTTATTATTCAAAACCAGATACCCCGATTTATATCAATCTCACAAGAGAAGACGACCAGATAGTATTTACCGTCAAAGACTCTGGGATAGGCGTGCCAGAATCCGAGAAATCTCAGCTGTTTAGTCGCTTTTTCCGTGCTAGTAACGCACGTCAACATCGTCCTGACGGCACAGGCGTTGGTCTATTCCTCGCGAAAAAAGTCGTTACTCTCCATGGTGGTCAAATTATATTCGAATCCCAAGAGAATAAAGGTAGCACCTTTGGATTCCGAATACCGATCAATAACAAAAAGGAGGATTCTTCTCGTTAATTAGCTATTTCACTCGTATGTTTTGTGCTAAAATAGACATAAGCTTTCATGAGAGAAAGTCATCTGGTATCATGCTGAAAGGTGGGCAAAACGTTTAGTAATTTCTTTAAGAAAAAGCAAAGTCATGGCCAAAAGTCCGGTAATTCCGGATTATCAAGCCAGTCCGATGCTGTTATTAATACCATTTCCGATGGCGTTGCAGTCATTGATCGAGATGGTGTTATCAAGCTATTCAACAAATCTGCCGCGAATATGACAGGGTGGCCAGTTGAAGATGCTCTAGAGCTAAATTTTAATAGTATTTTTCAATTCTTTGACGCCAGTGAACACGTCATCGATAATCAACATAATCCGATTTTGATCGCCATGAGTGCAGCTCGACCAGCAAAACTGGACGACGTACTATTGAAAACTAATTCTGGCAAGTATATCCAAATTGGCATCCAGGCAACTCCTATTGGAGACGACACGACCAACAAGCATGCAGAGGAACCAGCTAGACCAAATGTCGTAGTCACGTTTCGAGATATCACCGCTCAACAAAAAGAACTTCGTCAACAGTCTGATTTTATTAGTACCGCTAGTCACGAAATGCGCACGCCAGTCGCTATTATCGAGGGCTACTTGGGCATGCTCCTCAATCCATCAACAGCGACAGTTGACGGCCGAGGACTAACCTATGCCCAAAAAGCTCATGAGTCAGCTCAGCATCTAGGTCATTTGTTTCAGGATCTTCTCGATGTCACCAAGCTCGACGACAATCGAATGCGTAATACTCCGATCCTTATAGATGCCGGTGCAGCCGCACGTCAATCAGTCGATCAGCTACAGAGTCAAGCAACTACAAAAGGACTGAAGCTCATATATGAAACGACCGGCCAGGTGCAGCCAATGTATATCATTTATGTCGACATCGACCATCTCCAGGAGGTTCTCGACAATTTGATCAGTAACGCTATCAAATACACCAAGCAAGGATCTATTAGCGTTTCAGTTAGCGAATTAGACCAAAAGATTCGCATATCTGTTAAAGACACGGGTATTGGTATACCGTCAGAAGACGTCCCTCATTTGTTTCAGAAATTTTATCGCGTTGACAGTAGCGACACCCGTGAAATTGGTGGCACCGGCCTGGGGCTCTACCTCATTAAAAAACTGACGGAATATATGGGCGGCAAAGTCGGCGTTACCAGTGAATACGGTCAAGGTTCAACATTTTGGGTAGAATTCGATCGTCTCAATCGCGAGCAGGCTCTATCCAAAGCCCGTGAAATCAAAGCGAGAGAGCGACAAGGACTGTGATTATGGCGTACTTTACAGGGCAAAAAAACATTAGTATAATGGGGGATAGATGACTAAAATTCTACTGGTCGAAGACGATAAGGCTCTACGCGAAATTTATGGCGTTAGGCTGCTTGCCGAGGGTTACGATATCGTCAGCGCCGGTGATGGCGAAGAGGCCTTGACTGCAGCCATCAATGAACATCCCGACCTCATTATTAGTGATGTCATGATGCCGAAAATTAGCGGTTTTGAGATGATCGATTTATTGCGCACCAACGAGAAAACTCGCGACATCAAAGTAATCGTTATGTCGGCTCTGGGTGGCGAATCGCAAAAAGAACGCGGTCGATCGCTCGGTGCTGATCGCTATTTAGTGAAGTCGCAAGTCGGTATCGAAGATGTTGTTGCCACGGTAAAGCAAGTTCTGGCCGAGCCACGACAAGCTTCCGCGCCAGCTCCAACACAGACTCCTCAACAACCAGTAGCTAATCCGGTAGCAGCACCAGCTATGCCTGCAACCACGATGCCTGCGCCAAATCAATCCGCGTTTAATCCTATGCAGGCTACCGCTCCGGGCACCGTTGCCGGTGTAAACCAACCCAGTTTACCAAATACACCTCTATCAGTTCCAACTGTTATGAGCCCACAACCTGTACCTGCAGCCGCAATACCTGCGACTCCGACTCCAGTAGCAGCTCCAACACAGACTCCTCAACAACCAGTAGCTAATCCGGTAGCAGCACCAGCTATGCCTGCAGGACAATCATTGCCACCAATCCCGTTACCATCAGCCCAACCAACAACCGTAACGGCAGCACCAACACAACCCGCACCTCAGCCGCAACAGCCTGTACAGCCAATCGCTCCAACATCAGCGGCCGTAGCGCCGCCTAGTGTCGCACCATCCATCGGTGGTGTCAAAGTTATTCAGCCAACCGGTGCCTCCGTGAGTCCAAAAATTAATATTGATGATCTACTAGCCAAAGAAGAAGCCTCTGAAATAGCTCCTGGCTTGAATATGAATGCGAGTGTTCCTACTGCCGCACCCGCGGCTCCTATTGAGCCAAGCAACGGCCCAACTATCTCAATCAGTCCAGATGGTGTGATCGACCTTGACTCAGCCACATCTGACACAGCAAGTACTTTTCCAGCTAGCTCGTGATAGAATGGGCATATGCGATTAAACAAATTTGTAGCCACTGCTACCGGTAAATCACGGCGCGAAGCCGATCTATTAATTGCATCTGGACGAGTTCGAATTAACGAGGAAATTG
>JAPUET010000016.1 GCA_027492465.1 Candidatus Saccharimonadota bacterium
TTGGTTGCGGGGGCAAGATTTGAACTTGCGACCTCTTGGTTATGAGCCAAGCGAGCTGACCGGGCTGCTCCACCCCGCGATATTGAATTGTAAACTTTGGTCGTCTTGCACATCTTGTCATAAGCAAGATGGTTACTCGCGATTATTGATTCATGGGAGCTGACCAGGCTGCCCGCGCCTCGCGGATACATCCACTATCTTAACAGATACAAGTTATCCTTGCAAGCCTCGTGCGCTTTGACCTGTAAGGAACTGTAGCCACTGTTCCAGGTTGCTACCGGTCGCAGCTTGAGTAGCCTGGGTACTGCCGCGCTTTGCATCGGCTGCATCAGCATCTTTTACGGCCTGGCTATTTGCCGGCAGCGCCAACACTTTTTCGCCTGGCAGCACTAAGCCTAGGTCTTTGCGGGCTGAAAGCTCTTTGTATTCGTCACTTTTATAGTAGTTCTGTTGGTATTGCAAGGTTGCCACTTCAAGCTCGGTCAATTGCAATTCCCGTCTCTGATCATCTACCGCTTTTTGGGCAGCAAAGTTTGTCTGCATCTGGGCAATTGTTCCCCACGCCCAGCTTGCCGCAACAACAAGCGCCACAACCATTACAATATTGTTAAGCGTACCGTAGGTTCGCCATAAATGGCGGAATTTTTTCTCAATAGACATAAGCGTCATACTACCAGTATACCAAGTTGTAGCCCATAGAGGTAAAGTACGCTATAATATTTCAGTACCCTGGGGGTGTAGCTCAGTGGTTAGAGCAGCGGGCTCATAACCTGTTGGTCGTCGGTTCAATCCCAACCACCCCCACCAAACATATGCATAATGGACGCTAGATGTCTCTAGCTCCTTTTTTGTATAATGTAATAATGCAGAAGAATAAAACAAAAATACTGATTATTGCTGGAATTCTATTATTCCTACTAGGTTCATTGAATATGTGGCTGTCATTTATAAGAACCGCTCAAGGATATGCAACTGGCTATAGACTAACCTGCTCAGAACTAATTATCGGTGCCCGTTGTGAAGGATACGTACAAAGAAGAGGTGGGGGTATGTGTGGCTATATTATTTCGTATTACTCAGCCTTCGATCCGTCCGGGAAGTCAGAGCTTTATATGCCATTCGCCACATGTGATCCAGCCCTTAAAGTGTCGCCGCCCCCGGCTGTAGACCTAGTCTTTGCAAGAACTATATTTGTCGTGCTAATGATTGGCGGCTTAGCGCTATGTCTCGTTCCACTCTTTACACATAAACGTCAGTAATCAACGTTCTCATTTTCGTCATAACGGGCCACCAATTGGATATTCATGACGGTTAGAGCTTTCTAGCCGTTCTGTATGATAATTGCTCATTATATTGGTCGTCGATGTTAGCCGTAGCCGTGATATACTTTCACTTATGGATGATCATATTAAAAATCGAGACCACAAAAAAATCTTTGTATCTGCCGGGATTGTTGTAGTTGCCGTCGCACTAATTGTGAGTATCCTGCTTATTCGTGCAAATGCTAACGGCGCCTCCCTGCCGACATTTATTGGAATAAAAGATGCACGAGTTTTACCCCAAGATGGCAAATGCCTCGCAAACAACGCTACCACAAAAGCCAGAACTGAAGCACAACAAGGCCTGGGTGAAAATGATGGCTTTTGGACATCATATATCTATGATGTTCCCGCAGGTACGAATGTCGATGTGAATATCGCGACCTACAACGAAACCGATTCTGTCACCGGGTCTCTTGTCTATTCCAATAACTATGGTAGTTACAACTTTACTGCTACGAAGCAAGCAAATGAATGGCACTATACCGCTTTTACTCGCTGTCAGTAGATTTACATGTTATTTAAGCCATTTATAACTACATTCGCGGCTTCCATTATGACTCTCTCTTCGACCGTAGCATCCCATTAAATAGATATTCCCTCTAAAGACCCGAGATGTGGGTCTTTTTTGTTACACTAGAGTATATGTCATCATCGTTTTCATTTGATTATTTCGGATCAACCATACATGCAACACCACTCGGAGTTGATTTCGTTCCGCCACTCAGCGAGACGCTGACCGCTCACTGCCTGCCCTTAACCGCAGACGGAAAGATTGTTAGCGTCGATATAGTTGGCCGTGGTATCGACATTCCTGGCGGCCATATAGAAGACGGCGAAAGTGCCATTGAGGCAATGCAGCGCGAAACCAAAGAAGAAGCTATGATTACGGTAGATAACGTGAAACTAATTGATGTTTGGCACCTTACAAGCGACAACGCCGCTCTGGGGCTTGCTGAAAAACCACACATTCTACTGTATAAAGGGCTTGTCACCTCAGTGGGCGACTTTACGCCAAATTCAGAGGTATCCAAGCGACTTCTGCTTACTCAAGATGAATTTTTACAGGCGTATTATGGGGGCAAGGCGCAGGCGCAATTACTCCTGGATGCCGCTTGAAAACAATAATTTAGTGTATTTGCTACGGCCGTCTACAGAATCAGGCTCTCTTAGCGTGCCGGATAGGCTCAGTTTTAAGCTCTACCCTGAACTTCTTGCGCCTCTTTAAGGCTTGGACGCTACCGGGCGTAAGGTAGGTCTTTTGAAACTCATCATAATCTTCGCTAAAAGCAGCTTTCACTTCTTCCTCTGGAACGCCGCTTGCAAGTAGATTCTCATAGCCAAACGCTACTTTAAAAGCCTCCCTCGCAGCATGCCTTTCGCGCAGTTCACTTTCGGCTATAGCATCTGGATTGTAGTTTTTTATCTTTGACGAAGAGAGGAGCCCTAAGTGTTGATTAGCTTTGGTATTTACCTCAAGAACGGTGAGCAGCTCCCTCGCCCTGACGCCAAGTTCAACGGCAGGACCTCGAGACTTTTTAATCTTGGCTAAGGTATCGAGAGCTGTTTGGTGAGTCGTCTGACGTTCCAGTGCAAGAACATCGACATTATCATAGGGACTTTCCGGCTCGAGAATATCTGGGTCGGCAAATTCAGGGATATCGCCACGCGGAACTACATTTCCCTCTGCATCGATAGCGTCGGTAGAGCCAAGTAGTTCGATCATACCTTTCATTATAGCATAATCACAATAGAAAGTCAATCAAAAAGGCCCTAGAGGGACTTCACTTCCGGACATGGAGGTGTAGGGGGATCCCTAGGGCCAATTTGGCACCTGTTTGTTTTGTGTTTATAGCATACTATAGGTTTGACAATAAGCGCAAGCATTTTGTGTAATAAGTTTTCCACAGATTCTGCTAAACCGGGTGCGGTAGGGTTCCCTACTCCCAGCGGAATACACGAAATGCGACAACGTAAATGATCACGATCCAAATGCCGATTAAACCGAGTTGCGGACCGATATCTATAAGGTGTTTACCTTCGGTGGCAATCATGCGAATACCATCGATAATCGGCGTGAGTGGTAAAAAGGTGCTAACATTTTGCAGCCACTCTGGCATAAGAAACCTGGGGAAGAACGTACCAGACAGAAACATCATAGGAAAAACGATGATATTCGAGAGCGGCGCGGCTTGGCGTTCGTTTTTTGCCCATCCACCAAGTGCCAACCCGATCCCTAGCATTGTCACAACGCCAATGAGCAAAAAGACCGCAAGCTCAAAGTAATTCCCTACTACCTGTAGGTGAAATACCAGTATGGCTACAAGGAACATAATGGCGAAACTCACTACACCGATGATAGCCTGCCCAATCATAGTAGACAGAAAATACTGCCATACCCGAAGTGGCGTGGTACTGAGGCGGCGCAGAATCCCCATCTTTTTAAGCTCTGGGAAGACGTTCATAGGGCCAAAAATTCCCATACCAATCAATGAAAAGCCAAGGAGCCCCGCGAAAGTGTAGTCAAACGCCGAAAGGCTGCGTTCGTTAAGCTCGGTTGAGGTAACGGTAAATGGTGCGGCGGTATCGACAAACTTGCTGTTAATGCCCGTAAACTCAGTATTGAGCACCGAGCGCAGCGCCGAAGCCGACGATTGGTTATTCTGGGTATACACCAGTTCGGCCTGGCCGCTCGGGTAGCTTTGGCCATCTTTCACGGTGCCAAAATCTTTTGGTAACACAATGGCGGCGTCCAGCTGCGAGACACTCATTTTTTGCTTAGCAGCGTCGAGCGAGGTAATGTCTTTATCGACTTTGAGTACCGAGCTCGCTTGGCTGGTTTTTACAAATTCGGCGGCGAATGTTGAATCAGACTTGTTAATAATAGCGACGTTAAACGAAACGTTGCTACTGCCACTATTAATACTGCCAAACACAAAAAGGAAGATGAGTGGAAAAATAACCGAGAAGAAGATCGCAAGTTTGTCGCGAAAGAAACGCTTTGTATTAATTCGCACAAATGTTGCAACGGTAAATAGTGATTTTTTCATTGTTTACTCCTCCCTCAGCGCCTTTCCTGTTAAATCAATAAAGACATCCTCGAGATTTGCCTGCTCGACTTCTTGTTTTTTCTTGAAGCCACGCTTTAAAAGCGCCTTAATAAGATTTTTCGGCGTGTCTTCAGCGATAATTTTACCGTTATCCATAACAGCAATCCGGTCGCACAAAATTTCTGCTTCGTCCATGTAGTGGGTGGTCATAATAACTGATATGCCGCGGTCGCGGACTTTTTCGATCAGCTCCCAAAGATTACGGCGGGCTTGGGGGTCAAGACCGGTAGTGGGCTCGTCAAGAAAGAATACCTTTGGCCCGTGCACCAGCGCAGTCGTAATAGAAAGACGCTGTTTTTGACCGCCCGAAAGATCTTCGACGTAGCTATCGGCCTTTTCCTCTAGGTCAACGTCGCGCAGAAATGCCATCACATCGACCTTCTCACCATAGGCAGCGGCAAATAGCTCAACAACTTCTTTGGCCTTCGTTTTATCTTGAAACGCTGGTGTTTGTGGCTGTACACCAATCAGATATTTTATTTTTTGCGGATCTTTTGTTACGTCAACACCGTTAATAAGCACCGTGCCGCTGTCAATCTCGCGCAGCGTTTCCATCATTTCAAGCGTTGTTGTTTTACCCGCGCCATTTGGTCCTAAAATACCAAAGATTTCTCCTTGCTTAACGCTAAAACTCACGCCATCAACGGCTTGTTTGTTACCGTACCGTTTTTTAAGGTCTTTTACTTCTACCATTACTTTTGTCATGTATTGTATTATACAACCAAACTAAACCGCTCGGACTCATACGAGCCGAGCGGTTTAGTTAGTTGACCCTTAAGGTAAACTATTTTTTCTTTGAAACGGTTAGGAAACCGTTACGTGGATTTTCTTTCACTACGCGATCTTCTGGAAGATCGACTGGAGTACCTTTTGCGTTCTTCTCTACCTTAGCGAAGAAGTAGATCGTCTGTGGCTTGCCACCGCGAAGTGTAACTTCAGTCTTGTGTAGGTAGTAGGTAACACCTTTTGAGTTTGTGTGCTTGTAAGCCATATCTTGGTTATCCCTCCTATTAGCGTCTTACAAGAGTAGCTTATCCTACGGGGTAGGCTCGTGTCAACACTTTTCACCTCTATTCCTTCAAAACTGAGGAAAACTAGACGTGTCGGTAATGTCTCTTGAGTAGTGCGTACAACACCCCAACAATTACTAGGCGCACTATGATCGCGAGCGCAAGTAAAAGTGAGACAAGTACCGACCAACCGGCAAAATCAGCCGACCACAATGGCGAGACGAAGCTGTAGCGGTATACGGTAGGACTCGGCATAACAAGCTTGCCAGGATCAATCACCTGCCCAGCTTTACTGAGCTCGCTCAGCATACAGTCTTGATACGCTTTGCTGTAGCCGTGGGTACCAAGGTTTGGATTACAGATAGCATCAGCGCGCGCCTGAGGGCTGTCGTAGCCATCGGTATTGCCACTGGCGGCTGCTACCACCGCTTTTACGTCACGATTGTATTGTTCATTTAGGTAAAACACGCCTGAATCGGCATTCATATGTGCAGCGGAATAGCGCTGTAGATCGTAAATACGTGATGCTATTTCTTGAGCATCACCCGCCTTATCGGCGCTTGCAACAGCGTCTCTCCGCGCAATCATACCCGTATTGTTAAGCCGCAAAAACGTCGCGCTGATAAAAAGAGACAAGATGAGCAAAATTAATAATTGCCATGTTTTAATGGCTTGCACATGTTTGAGACTGCGACGAATCGTGCGTTTATCTGACACTAAAACTTCCCACCTAATTGGTACTTTATAGTGTAGCAGATATTATCTGGCAGCGCGACGGCAAACCAGCATGATTAGCTCGTAAAGCGCGGTAAAGACGAATAATGCGGCAACGCCGTTTTTTTCGCCTAGTAATTGCATTCCAATATACAGTAGCCCACAGGCAAGTGCAGCCCCAAATGCCAGCATGATTTCGGCGAACATTAGATAGGTGATGCGAAAGCCCGAGCTATCGGCAATATCAAACAATACACGTGTAAAGGCCAGCGAATAGGCGCTTGTGGCTGTTTCGTTAGCCACGCTCACACCCATCACCCCTGTAGTAGTACCAATAAACGGTCGAAACAGATGTGTAATGGTGTTACCAACAATACCAAACACCAGTAGTACGTCGCCTTTATGACGATCGACTAAGCGCCCAAATAGCCATGCTGCCACCATAGATACAGCCACACCTAGCGAGGCAAGGCCGCCAAGTGCCATATAGATGTTTTCGTGTAAACCGGCAAACAAGAATGCTGTAATGAATAGCGTCCAGACCATACCGCTCACCACATAGTCTACCCCTATAACGGACTGTGAAATAATGCTAGGCAGCCCAAGCCGCCATGGAAAGCCGCTTACGCGTAGCTTTACTTTGGTGGTAGTAGGCTCAACGCTTGCGAACAGCGGTAAGGCACTGAACATGAATAGTATGGCCGCAAGAATAATCGTAGCCTGCGGCGACCACAGAGAGGCGACAACACCACCAATAATCGGACTTGCCACGCGAGCAATCTTTTCTATCACCTGCATAGTGCCGATTTCGCGGCCGGCGCGTTCGGCGTGCTTAACCTTACTAAAATCAGTAGTGTAAGCAATGTCATACGCGGCTGCCGATAACTGCTGGAACAACCCGAAGGCCGCAATCGCCCACAACGCATGATTGCCCGCAACCGGCACTAGCGCAAAAGCTGCAAGCGAGGGGATGCGCAACAAATTTGCCATCAATATACCGTGCTTAGGGCCAAAATAGGCGATAAACTTGGCCGCAACTACGGCAAACGGAATACGCAGCACATAAAATACGCCGTAAAACAACGCGATAAACGATAAATCATACCCTAACTTGTATAGGTAGACGGCTGCAAATAGATTAACAATATTGATGGCGAACATAGTAATGAGCCGCGAGGTGTAGAGTTCGGCTATTTCATCAAACGAAATACTCCGCCAATAATGTCGGCGGCGCAGCACAAAGCTGAGGATTTTTTGTAGCATATCTTTGTTTTTGCTCGTTTCTGTCATTATTGTAGCATAGAGCCGCATGATAAAATAAGGTTATGCATATCTATTTTTCTGGGCTTGGCGGAGTCGGCGTTGGGCCGCTTGCGGCCATTGCGCGCGACGCCGGTTATATAGTAAGTGGGTCCGATTTGGCGGAGAGCCTGGTAACTCGTGAGCTACGCGAAAGCGGCATCGATGTACAAATTGGCCAAGACGGCTCGCAGATTGCCAGTGTGCACCAACGCGAGCCAGTAGATTGGTACGTCTACACAGCAGCACTCGATAAAGGCAAGGCCGAGCGCGATTTTGCAATTGCCGCTGGAATGCGCGTAAGCAAACGCGATGAGTTGCTGGCCGAGATTATTAAAGAAAAAAATCTGCAGCTCCTTGCCGTTGCCGGAACTCACGGCAAAACAACCACTACCTCCATGGCAGTGTGGACATTGCAGCAATTAGGCATCCCTGTAAGTTACTCAGTCGGCACCACCCTGAGCTTCGGGCCCAGCGGCCGATACGTACCGGGCAGTGAGTATTTTGTATACGAGTGTGATGAATTTGATCGTAATTTTTTACATTTTAGCCCGGCGCTCTCGGTCATTACTAATATTGACTACGACCATCCCGACACCTACCCCACTGTCGATGAATATAAATCGGCATTTCGACAGTTTATTCACCAGTCAAAGTCTTCGATACTATGGCAGACCGATGCCGACTACCTTGAGCTTGCTGAGCCCAGCGCCTGGTGCTTGCAAGCAGACGAAACTCTACGGTTGCCATTGCCGGGCGATCATAATCAGCGAAATGCAACGCTTGTTCTTAAAGCATTCGAACGACTTGGTATTGGCAATGACGCAGAAAATCGCACGGCAATTGTGTCGTTTCCGGGCTCGCAGCGACGATTCGAAAAGCTTGCCGAAAATATCTATAGCGACTACGGTCATCACCCTGTCGAGATTGCCGCCACCCTACAGCTTGCGCACGAGATCTCTAACCATGTGGTGTTAGTCTATCAACCCCATCAAAATACCCGCCAGCACCACATTAAAGATGCCTACACTCCTGAAGTATTTAAAGATGCAGACGAAATTTTCTGGCTGCCGACCTACCTATCTCGTGAAGACCCGGGGCTTGCCATACTTACCCCTGAGGATTTGACCGAAAAGCTAAAAGATCGCGACAGCGTGGTATACGCCGACTTGAACGATGAGTTATGGCGGCACATCAGCGAAGCGCGTGCTGCTGGCAAATTAGTGCTGTGTATGGGTGCCGGCACAATCGATGGCTGGCTGCGCGATAGACTGACACGCTAATTTGACATCATGCTAATGTTTATGTTATAATCATATCATATGGCAAAGTTAAAACGCACTGGTATTGATGTCCGCAGCGGCAGCTGGATGTTCAATAATAATGGCCTACTGGTGAGTCAAACTATGCCAGTAGAAAAACTTGGCAATATCCAACTTATACCTACTACACCTGATCAGCTGCACAACCTTCTTGACTCTAACGCCGACCTTATCTACGAGGCTACAGAAGCCTATTATACCCAGCTCCTAGCCCGTAACCCTGATGGTGAAATATACCACCCCTGGCTCCATACTCTAAAGATTGCTCACTATGCCGATACATTTACCACAGGATTAGTGACAGAGGCGGAGAAGTTACGGCGCGGGCTTAACACCAACAGCAACGATGGGTACCTTCGAGAGGAAATACGAAAAGAACATTACCCATATCTCGACCTCTTAGATAGTGGCGATTTACCTTTTATGTGGCGCGTACCAGGCCGCATGATCGGCTATGACATTGCACACGACGGCTTATGGCTAGAGATTAAACACCGTTCCCACCATAAAAGTGACACTAGAAAAGCCGAGTTATATACATAGCTTTATTTCGTAACTCTAAATTCCTCAAAAAAGAAATCATCACCAAAAAAGGCTCGGGTCACAATCTGTTCTACGGCCGGTGCCAAGGTTAGCCTTGGTAAATCTAACGGTTCCACCCATTGCAGGCTGTCACTCGCAGAAATTGCATCAGTTTCAAAACGCACTACATGTACGAGAGTGCGCGTTTCAACTTGAAAGCTCGTAGCGATAGAAAGTTTCAGCCGATCACCGTCTTCAAGTTCGTCGGTGATTTCAGCAAGCGGCGCAGACTCTTCGATGCCTACAACAATATAGCAGTCTCCAGCGTGACGCAGCTTGCGAGGATCATAGTATAGCTTTTCGCGCGCTTCACGGCGTGCCGCATCTAGTACCGACACGTCTTCAATGTGCATTTTGCCGTTCGGCAACGTCCAGGTATTGATATAAGGTTGTTTACCACGCTTTTGAAGAAGCACCTTGCCGTAGCCATCTTGCACCAACAGCATGGTAATAATTTTTGGCTGGCTACGAAGCTGCATTTTATCAATACTCATTCGATCAGCATAAATAAGACCTTTTTGACTCAGCGTGTATCCGGCGTCTGTCTTTGTAATGTAGCCGTCTTTTTGAAGTAATTTTAAATGATAGGTAAAAAGATTCGTCTCTATACCTTTTGGCCGCATATCGCTAAAGCGTGCGTATTCATGCGTAACAAGGTACCCAATAATACTACGCGAAATGTGATGTGTAATTTTATCTTGCTCAAACATATTTGACTCAAAATTACCTTTCTATCTAATTATATGGTATCACTTTACGATGTAATTATCATCTTATAAATAAGAAAGGAAAGCATTACATGTCAGTCGAGCAATTAACTTGTGATAAAGAATTTGAGTCAAAATTAAGTCGTGAAGTTGAAAAGAAATTCCTCCCGATATTTCCCGAACGACTTGATGTGTTTAGAACCGATAGCTACCCAATCGAACAATTCTATTTGAGCCATCCCGCGGAGCCGTTCAGTCTGCGACTACGCGAGTCATTTGTAGATGGTAAGCTCAACTATGAGGTAACACTGAAAGACTCTGGTGTTTTGACAGAAGCAGGTGTAGACCGAATGGAAGTAACCGCCACCATTTCTAGCGAGCTCTATGCCTACTATCGTTCAGCTGAGCTGCCCATTATCCGTAAACTGCGCACAGAACCGCGCCCTGGAGTTATAATCGACTTTTACGAAGACGGCGCGGTACAGGTAGAGTCGGAAAACGAACCGGAGTGGCGCCTATTCGCTGCCGAACATAATGATGCCTTTGTAGAAATAACCGGCGATAGATCTAGCACTAATGAGTGGCAGGCCCACCTTGGTTTCCGCCGCGCCAACGAAGGCCACGAGGCGCTCACCCCGCAAGCAGACCTAGATCCCACCACCATTGTACGCGATATTGAATACGCTCTGACTACTCAAATGCCCACTGTCGTGCATATCGGTGGACGTTCTGGCAGTGGCAAGTCGACCATTGTCCGCAAAATTCGCGAGTTGCTCGAGCAGCGCGGCATATCATCAAATACTATGTCAACTGACGACTACCATCGAGGAACGCGCTGGCTCACCGAATATAACGGGGGTGAAGTATGGACACACTGGGACGATGCTATCGTTTATGATACAAAAGCAATGGCTATTGATCTTGCCAATTTGCAGTCGGGGCAATCGATCTACAAACGAGAAATCGATTGGACCATAGCGGAACCTCACCTGACCGGTGTTATCTCGCCTGCTCAGGTGATTATTATCGAAGGGATTTATGCTCGCTCACCGGATATATCGACACCAAATGACTTACTATACGAAATGCCGACTCCGCTTGCGACCTGTGTTGGGCGACGCCTCCTACGCGACCTACGAGAGCGACCTCAGTTTGCCGATCCCGCCCAAAGTCTTGCTTATATGCTCAGCGAGGCGGAGCCCGCCTACCGCACTCAAATTAGCGCATTGCTCGCACAAACTGCGTCGTAAGGCCTTCGCTGAGCCACCGTTGCTCGTATGCCGTAAGGATTTTGTATTCTTCACTAAGGGTCGACTCGTGTAAGTCAAAGGTTAGTTCCATTATGCGCCAGTGTTCGGCCACGAGTTGTTCTAGGCTCCATGCGAAGAATCTCGGGTTGTCGTGTTTAATCAACAAGCTCCCATCAGATTTCAGTACCTCCGCATATAGCGTAAGGAAAGTCGGGTGAGTCATTCGCCGCCCGGCGCTACGCGTGCGAGGAAACGGGTCGCTAAACGTTAGCCACAGCGCCGAAAGAGAGTGAGCGCTAAACAGTTCACCGATTTGATCGGCCCGTGCTCGCACAAACCGAATGTTCTTAAGGTGACGCTCGGCCGCTTGTCGCGCGCCACTTTGCAAACGATCAGCCTTTACATCCACTGCAACAAATTGCTGCCCTGGGTGGCGCGCGGCGAGTTCAACAAGAAAGTGAGCATTACCTGCCCCTACTTCAACTACATCAACATCACTTGCCTTCTTCCACTCGGCAAATTCAAAACAAAGCGGTGAATTATGAAAGAGCGCAAATTTATATTTTTTGCGCTTACGGGTAATAATAAACTCTTTTGGATCAAGCAATTCCATTACTCCAGTATAACGTAAGAGTTGCTCCTCTAGACCGTATCTGTCATACTAATAAACAGTAGCTTTATGGAATTTTCGGCATTCACCCAACTCAGCTTTGTTCTCGCCATCGCCGCAATTGTTGCGGTGATTATGCGTTTACTGCGCCAACCGCTTATTATGAGCTACATCATTACGGGGATTCTGGTAGGGCCAAGCGTTCTTAATCTTGTGCACGCCGGCGATGTATTCCATTCATTTAGCGAACTTGGCATCACCCTACTGCTATTTATCATTGGCCTTGGACTCAACATCGGAGTTATTAAAAGTTTGGGGCGAGTGTCGCTTGTTACGGCTTCAGCAATTCTGCTTACCGTTGGCACTATAGGGTTTGCGGCAAGTCATTTTCTGCTTGGCTTTGATAAAACTACCAGCTTGATTATAGGAGTTGCGCTATTCTTTAGTAGTACGATTATTATCTTGAAGGTTCTTTCCGACAACAAGGAGCTCTCTCGGCTTTACGGCCAAATTGCGATTGGTGTTATTTTGGTAGATGACATTGTGGCTACGCTTGCGCTCGTTGCAGTCACTGCGGTCGGTACAAATGCTGGACTCGATTTTTCTACTATTGGGACGCTGCTTTTAAAAGCAGTCGGGCTCGGAGCCGGGCTTGCGTTTATCGGTACGAAAATCATGCCCCGAGTAACGCGCATGTTTGCCCACTCTCAAGAATTATTGTTTATCTTTAGTATTGCCTGGGGGCTTCTTATTGCGGCTCTCTTTGATATTGCAGGATTTTCGCATGAGGTTGGTGCACTCTTTGCTGGTGTGAGTATTGCCGGGCTCCCTTATGCCACCGAAATTGCCGCGAAATTAAAGCCGCTACGAGATTTCTTTATTGTCATATTCTTTGTAACACTAGGCGAGGTATTTACATTTGGTTCACTCAAAGAGAGCTTGGTGCCGGCCCTCATTCTTTCGCTCATTGTTATGGTGGGTAAGCCACTCTTTGTTTTAATAGCGCTCGGGTTGCAGCGTTACACTAAATTAACCAGCTTTAAAGCCGCAATCCATTTGTCGCAGATCAGCGAGTTCTCTATTATTCTTGTGATTCTGGCGGCAAGTTACCACCTAGTGCCCGCAAGTGCTGTTGCTACGATAACCTTTGTCGCACTTATTACGATTGGGCTTTCAACATATCTTATGAAATACGACGATGTTCTATATAAGCAACTGGAATACTGGCTACGTCATTTTGAGCGTACTACGGTGAATGAGCATACGAAAAAAAGCGCGCTCTACCCTATCATTCTGGTTGGATACCATAAAGGCGGGCACGAATTCTTGAAGACCTTCCGCGAGATGAAACAGCGTTATTTGGTGATCGATTACGATCCAGAGATTATTGACAGCCTGGAGGAGCAAGGTATCCGTCATGCCTATGGCGATGCAACTGACGAGGAGTTCTTAGACGAAGTCAACGCGCATCATGCAAATCTTATTGTTAGCACCATGAGCGACGTCGGGACTAATCTTACCCTCCTTCGCTATGTGCGCCGCCACAGTTCAAAGGCAAGCTTTATTTGTCATGCCGAAAACTACGCCGATGCCGCAAAACTATACGAACACGGCGCAAGCTATGTCAGCCTTCCTCACTACATTGGATCCGAGCGAGTCAGCAGCTTCATTCGCAGGCACGGGGTTGACCATGCGGCACTTGCCGAATACCGCGACAAGCACTTGATTACAATTGGCAGACAAGCATTGAAAGGATAGCATATGTGGCAAATAATTATTCACTCAAGTATTATTCTAGCGGTGGGTGCCGTACTATTTTGGGCGGGACCAATGATCATTAATTGGCTCATGGCAAATGTGTTTGTAACCGCTTACCAGCGGACCTTGCACCGTAAAGACTTAGAAAAACGCCAGCGAACATTGAATGTGCTGTTCGCTAATGTGTGGCGCATTTTAGTGGTACTCGGCATAGCATACGGACTGTTCGTGCAATTTTTTGATTATAAAGCGCTGGCACCATTATTTGCGAGCGCCGGTATTATCGGTGTGGCATTTGGATTCGGTGCGCAGAGTCTGGTGAAAGACTTTCTTTCCGGCGTATTTATCATTAGCGAAAATCAGTTTAGGGTTGGCGACGTTATCGAGATTGACGGGTTTGGCGGCACGGTTGAACGTATTGGAATTCGCTCAACAATCATGCGTGATGCCGATGGCAATGTACATTATTTCCCTAACGGCATGGTTCAGCACGTTATTAATAAAACGATGGGCTATAGTGTAGCACGGTTTACAATTGGCGTTGCAATCGATACAAGTATCGATGAAGTAACAAAAATTATTAATAAAATTGGCGTTGACCTAGCCCATGAGGATGAGTGGAAATATAAAATTATCGAGGCACCTCAATACGTGATGATGGGCGAGTTTACTGCAACAACTGTAAACTTAATCGTTTCTGGTAAAACCCAGCCATCTGACCAATGGGATGTTACGGCAGAAATGCGTACGAGACTGCTAGAGAAATTTGAATCATCAGGCATAAAACTCGGGGTCAATCCTGTTGCCGGCACCGTGCCTACTCATGCCAAAAAGAAAAGCTAGCCGTAATCCCGCTAGTTTGTCGGTTCGGTAGGTGGTCCAAAAACCTGGAGAGAGTCATCACTTAAAGCTTCGGGGTTATAGTTTACCGACGAAACTTTTCCAGCACGCTCATCGTAGGCTTTCTTAAACTCGGTCATAACTTTTGCATTAAGATTACCCGTTGAGGGAAAGGCTGCTGCCGTGTCTTTGATATCTACCTGTTGAGCATTCGTCAATTTCAAACTAGGACGAGTTAAATCAACCTGTGCCACTCCGGTCGTGTTATAGAGGTAAATCGAGATTGAAACAAGCACTAACGAAATAGTAATCACACCAGCTACCAGCACGAGCACACGATGACGCTGCCAATAAGGAAGCTCTGCGGCTTCTCGGCGTAAATCTTCTTCTGTCATTTTGCCGTCTCCTGGCCAAACTGCACACTAAATACATCAATCTGCTTACGATACTGGGCAATAAGTTCTTGTAATCGCGTTACGGCATCGCTAACCCCTCGACGGTATTGACGCGCTTCGCTAACGGCAGCATAAAAGTCGCCAGGATTTTTCCGACAATTAATCTGCAAAACTCTCTCTTGGGCCTGATCGTGACTAATATATACCTTCCGAAACGCATCAAGCGCAGTATTGAAGTCGATTGTCGTTTTTTGTAATTCAACCCCATCGAGACCATTCAGCGCAATACGACTATTCATCGGGGCCATCAGCTTAGTTGCAATTGATTCATATTGGTATCCAAGATTACGACGCATTAGCGCATCATTTGATCGAATACGCTCGATGATCCCTTGAGCCGAAATACAATTTTGCGCCACCAGACTTAACTGCTCGTCGGTCAAGCTAATCTCTTGTCCCTGAGCATGAGCAACCGGTCCCGGAACAAGTAGGCTTGCTAAAAGAAGACTGAGGAGTATTTTTTTCACTCATAATATCATCTCACATTGTTTCCTAATCAGTCAAACGATAGACCGCGTCTTGAAGAGTGATCAGACCTTCCTTTATAAGGCCATTAAGAGCAGCGGTAAAGCGTTCATCGTGAGACACAGTCTGGATAAGCGTTCGCTTTGTCTTAGGCCCACGACTCAATTCGCGAATAATCTGTCCGCGAACCTCACGTACACTTCCTTTCAGAGGCGACTGCTTTTTGTAATGACGACTTTGAACGACATTACGTACTCCCTGACCTTTAAGCCAGCTACCGTAATCCATCAGGCTTTGATAAAATGCTCGTGGATTTTCGCGGTCAATCGTGTTTTCTAGTAACTCGATAATTTCTTTGTCGTCCACTGCAAAACTATCTGCGAAAAAATGATGGATGTACACAGTGCGCACATTCGTTTCGACAAAGATACTTGGCCGGTTAAATGCATACGCCAAAATGGCGCCAAGTGTATTTTTCTCCGGGCAGGCGCAGTATATCCCCTGCATCGCTTGGAAACGTGCCACCGAATTCCTTCATGATCATCTTGGCTGCCTCGTGCAAAAATTTCGCCCGGCGATTATAGCCCAGACCTTGCCATAATTTTAAAACATCCGCGAGGCTGGCACTGGTTAAAGCTGTTTCATTTGGGAATGCAGCAATAAATGCTTCAAATTTTGGCACCACACGCGCTACTTGGGTTTGCTGCAACATCAACTCACTCACGAGCACATAGTAAGGCCGAGTGTCGTCGCGCCACGGCATATTACGGTAAAGCTCCTCGCCTTTTTGCTTCAGCATACGCTGAAATTCTCCATAATCCATCTCTGTCAGTATACAACAGTATGGCCACGCCCTCTCCATGCTGCATTTCAAAATCTACGCTTGAGATAGTTTACCGAATAGAATTTCTCACTTCTTGTTAGGGCTAGGCTATTTAGCAGGCAGTTTTTGATTCGACTATTTTACCAAGTCTTAAACATGAATATTGAGATAGTGTGGTGCGTTACAAACAATTTATCAGACTAGTAAATAACAGTATTGGTGTCATGTGACCAAACATAAGGAATATGCGTCACACCATCACTCTGCGTCACAAGCGGAGGAGTAGTCATCGAATCATCATTTGTTGTACCGTCAACTCCAGTTACCCATGATGATATGTATAGTCTATTATCTCCCCAGATATTGTTGTAGGTTGGATTCACGACCTTTAGCGTACCATTTACACATGAGCGCGACGGCCAGTCGGTATACTGACAAACCATATGATTATTACTGTGGGTAATATGCGTCATACGATTAGGGGTGCAGTGGTTGTAGGTACAATTATTGTGAACAATGCCTGATGCTACTTCTTGATTGACTTCAGAAACTGGTCGCACATTCGATAGCGAGGTCTGGAGAGGGTCGGTTGTGCCCCATACGCAGTCGTTCAAGGTACCATCAAACGACCGATAAAAGACAAACGGGCTAGACGCGCGTTGATGGTGCGCAGTGCAGCGATTGACCACCGCGCCTATCGACTGGCCGCACGTGATACCACCCGCCGCAAACCATTCGCCTCCTATGACGCGTCGGCCATCAACTTCGCAGTCTTCTATAAGAATCTTTCCCATATTGCCCTGATAGACAGAAATGGCAAAGGTTTCTCCAGGAGGCGCACCGTTATTCCCCTCTGTGCCGCACACAAGTACATTTCGAATGATAGTATCGCCTCGTGGATGATAGACATACAAGCCACCAAAGTTATGACCTTCTGCAGCGCCTACGATTTGAAAATTTTCAAATCTCACCGAACCGAGTGTCCCAACACAGCGCATTACCCAGACCTGCGTTGTGCCGCCCTGTGCCTGCGTAGGCGTTTCAGGTGAGGTGCCGGTGACAAAGGAGGAGGTGCCAGGGATCATCTGGAAAATAGTGCCTGTATTGCCGCCGAGTGTCCCTTTACCGGAGCCGATAATTCCTAGGCAATTTTGCGCTTTCGGCACATCTATCGCCCCACCATAGTACGGAAAGCCGCTGAGCATAAATTTTCCTGGTGGAAAGGTAACGATAGCTGGCTCGGATAATCGACGCAGCGCAGCCGTTACCGTATCTCCAGACACATACAAATCTTCATATCGAACGAATCCCGGGCCGCTTGGCCGTCCATTGGCATCGTAGATTACATCACCCGTTGGTACGGCCGACCTACTCAGCCGTCTTGCAGCTATACTCATTTATGCCAGCCCTCCGCCTTGTGCCACCATTAGCCGAACTGGCACTTCTATACCACCTACTATAACACGCTTTGTAGCCGGCAATATAGTATGAGTAGTCTCAGCTTCAACTGATTCAAGGCTGTCATTATCTGTCACCGTATAGCCAAAGACGAGCGAGGTACCGGCAATAGTGCCCGGTGCAGTGTAGCTTGCATTTGCCGATGTCGCATTTGTAATGGCCACCGACGGCGAGCCGGAAACTTGCCGCCACTGACGCGACGCGACTATACCGTCACTATCGCTGTCAGTGCCGCTCAGTGTCACAACAGCGTACGATTGGAGATTGGTCTGGTTGGGACCGGCGTTCGCTATAGGTGTCGGGTTTGGCACCCCTATCGGCGCAGTTGCTCCATCGTCGTAGGCAATATCATCGAAAAAACTGTCCA
>JAPUET010000017.1 GCA_027492465.1 Candidatus Saccharimonadota bacterium
GCCAAGCAAGAGCTTTTTTAGGGGTGGAAAACAACCAAAATTTTGGATTAAGCCGCTGCCTTTCCCCTCATTTTACCATAAATAGTATAAAAAAGCAATAGCTACCACCTCTAGACGAAATCTATAAAGTTTGCTATACTAGAACATGAGTTTCTCTTTAGCAGTAGTTTTGCCGAGTGTGAAAGCATTACTCCTAGCCTAAGACGCCTATCATCGTTTGCTACGAAGGATAGGCAAAACCCCTGGGCCTTTAGCAAGCCAAGGGAAAAGAATCTAGAATCTAATATCTATTTAAAATCGGAGATTTTAATGCCAACAATCAACCAGCTGGTGCGCAAGCCTAGGCAGATTGCTCGCAAAAAGAGTAAGTCACCTGCGCTTGGCCGTATCCAAAACGCGCTAAAGGTTCGTTACTATAATCAAGACGCCCCACTCAAGCGTGGCGTTTGCGTAAAGGTAACTACCAAAACCCCTAAAAAGCCAAACTCAGCACTCCGTAAGGTTGCCCGTGTTCGCCTAACCAACGGCCACGAAGTATGGGCCTATATCGGCGGTGAAGGCCACAACCTCCAAGAGCACGCCGTAGTGCTCGTCCGTGGTGGTCGCGTGCCAGACCTTCCAGGTGTGCGCTACCACATTGTTCGTGGTGCCCTTGACCTTCAGGGTGTTGCAAAACGTCAACAAGGCCGTTCTAAGTACGGTGCAAAGAAAGCGGATAAGTAATCATGCCTCGTAAAGTAACGAAAAAACTACAGCGAAACATCAAACCAGACCGCAAATACCAGAGCGTACTAGTGCAGCGTCTGATTAACAAAAGCATGCTCGATGGCAAAAAACTGACCGCTGAGCGCGCCGTTTACAACGCTTTAGAGCAGGCAGCGAAGACGCTTAAAAGCGAGGAACCGCTTGAAGTATTTGAAAAATGCATCAAAAACATTAGTCCAAACTTTGAGGTAAAAAGCCGACGTGTCGGTGGTGCAAACTATCAGATTCCATTCCCAATTCAGGGTCACCGCCAGCAGCACTATGCCTTTATGTGGCTCGTACAGGCTGCCCGCGCCAAGAGTGGTATGCCATACGAAAAGCGACTCGCGCTTGAAATCGTAGACGCCGTCAACGAAACCGGTGCTGCCTTCAAGAAGAAGGAAGACACCCACAAGATGGCCGAAGCAAACCGCGCATTTGCGCATTTCGCCCGCGGCTAAAGCTGCAATAAACTACAGAAGAGTCCCCCTCGCCAGGGGGGCTCATTTTGTATTGGACGCTAAGCGGTGTATCCACTCACAGGTTCAGAATGCGTGGCATAAGCTATCTATGGTAAAATACGTCACAGCTGTCAATACGCAAGGCATGGATGCTCTCGCTCAGAGAATTTCAAGTACTCAGGCCTCGCGATTGGGACCATGCATTGTCGCAGCTGCTGATCCTAGCTAGAAAAACTCACGTTCACAGGCAAGCAGATCTATGATACTGTGTATTTGTATATGACTACGCCCGATTTTGACTTTGGAAGTGTACCGCTAAGTTGCTGGGACTGCAGAGCAATTCGTGACGCACTCGCAAATGCCGCCCGCTCGGCCGAGAATTTAAAAGAACTGCAGGAGAGCAATCACGGGGAAACCGTTGCCACGATTGAATCCTATCTTGGCACACTTGCCGCCATTGAAGGCTCGCATGCCATGATTGCCGGAAGTACGCAAGATATTATCAACGCCTATGGACTACTTTCTCGCAGATTCAGTTGCGAAGGTAACGATCCTCAAACAGGGAAATGCCGAATTAGTCGAGCTATCCTGAGGAACCCTTACCAATAAATTATTTGTGACTATTTATACAACTACGAACACATTTACAAACGGCTACGTTATGCTTTATGAATAAAGCTGCACCTGCCATTCTTACATCCCACCAAAGCTACATTGCTGGACTCCTTGCAGCATAGAGCGGTCGTTTATTGTAGACAAGTTATAGCCCTTATGCTTTGCATGAGTATTTGAAGCCTATATAGTGTATGTAATGAAGAAAATCGATAGCCTACCGACCCAAAATGACTACGCAAACATGCTACATGAGGCTGCGCGGCAATATCCTATCAATACCAACGAGGAGTTAGTTCGGTATTTTCAGGCGAGAATGAGGCTCGGCCACTCATTTAAGGCACACTTAAATCAGGCAGTCGAATTAGGGTATGTTCTAGAACCAACCGATAGGACAATTGGCAAGCCCCTTGACCCAGACTTCACTACGTCGGCACCATTTCAATTCGGGTATGGTTATGGCCTTCTTACGACAATGCCGTTTTTTGGCGAGATAAAACCAAAGGAGCTGCTCTCACAAATACACGCTCCAGTTTCTCCAGATGAAGATCCTCTAGACTACAAACATCAACTAGCGACAATTATTGTAGAAGCAGGTGAGCAGGGAATGGCCATCATTGGTGAGCGAGCTGCGGATGGGTTAGAGCAGATTGAGACCAGAATTATCCCAGACGTAACAAAGCAACGCTACTTTAGAATTGGCGCAGGCGTAGTATTTTATGCAACTCATAGAACTATCGGTGCTGCCATAGAAGAGCGAGTAAGGCAAGATCTTTCAGCATTACAAACGGCATTGGATGGTAGCAAAGACTGGGATGCCGAGCTTGCTAAACTGCTGGGCACGAACGGCTAGCAAACCACTTGCCTAAAAGGTACAAACAGGATAACATGATCGTACTATGACCATTAAAACTGCAATCGGCTACAAACATAAACCACCTCAATGTGTGGATCGGTGCCCATTTGATGATGAAGCTGTGAATCGTGCTGGCGTGGAATTTACTCCTGACTGTAAAGGCCCTGCAGTTATTGATTCCGTCGTCCCCCCTGTTGCTGGTAGGCTCGAGGTGGATGGAGATGTTGCAACCTTCGACCCAGGACATAGGGGATCGCCACCAATGGGAGCCCTGGCATGCCGCGGGGCTTGGGATTGGTTTGAAGGTCGCAAGAAAGCTGCTACCATAAAATAACCAGTTCAACTGATACTCCTCTTTATGGGCGACTTGTCCAGATGTTCCGCTAGACCTTCATGCTGTTATCTGATATAATCACAAGTAAAGCGCTATTTTTTATGGCAAAATTTTATAAGTAATCAATAGAAAGACAATAAGCAAGGATCCCTATGGCAGCAACGACAACCGTCCCACTACAGGACTTCCGCAATATCGGTATTATCGCCCACATCGACGCCGGTAAAACGACGACAACCGAAGGTATTTTGTATCGCACAGGTATTAATCACAAGATTGGCGAGGTTCGTGGCGACGGTGACGGCGCAACTACCGACTGGATGGCACAGGAAAAAGAGCGCGGGATTACGATTACGTCTGCCGCTGTTACCTGCTTCTGGAAGGGTCACAAAATCAATATCATCGACACTCCGGGCCACATCGACTTTACCGCCGAAGTTGAACGTTCGCTTCGCGTGCTCGACGGTGCCGTTACTATCTTCGATGGCAAGATGGGTGTGGAAGCACAATCTGAAACCGTGTGGCGCCAGGCCAATAAATACGGCGTGCCTCGTATCTGCTTTATTAATAAAATCAACCAAACGGGCGGCGACTTCTACAAGTCACTCGAATCAATTCACACTCGTCTTTCAAAAAATGCACTTCCCGTGCACCTACCTATTGGATTCGAAAAAGATATCAATGGTCTTGTTGACCTCATTGAGATGAAGGCATACACCTACACCGACTACACCGACAAAGCACTTGTCGAGGGTGAAATTCCTGCCGATATGCTTGAAAAAGCTACTAACGCACGCGCCCTCCTTATTGAAGCTGCCGTTGAAGCTGAAGACGAACTGATGGAGAAATTCTTCGAAGGTGGCGTGGATGCTATCTCTATCGAAGAGCTCAAACGTGCTCTGCGTAAGCGTGTTCTTGCCGGCGACTTCTATCTTGTATCTGGTGGCGATGGTCGCGGCGTGATCGTCGAAAAACTACTCGACATCATGACCGACTACCTGCCAAGCCCTCTCGACGTTGATGCTATTTGGGGTAAAAACCCTAAAACGGGCGACGAAATTAGCCGAAAGCCCGATGAAAAAGAGCCGATGGCAGCCCTTGCATTTAAAATTGCCAGCGACCCATTCGTTGGTAAGCTGATCTTCATCCGTGTATACTCAGGCGTCTTAACTGCTGGTAGTTACGTTCTAAATACTACTACTGGTGAAAAAGAGCGCATTGGCCGTATTGTTCGTATGCACGCCGATAAGCGCGAAGATATCGATAAGATCGCTGCTGGTGACATCGCTGCTGTCGTGGGCCTAAAGAATACTTTCACAGGTAATACTCTTGCTGAACTTGCCCACCCGATTGCGCTCGAGTCAATCACATTCCCCGATCCTCCAGTGTCAATCGCGGTTGAGCCAAAAACCAAAGCCGACCAAGAAAAAATGGGCATCGCCTTGCAGCGCCTTGCCGAAGAAGATCCGACTTTCCGTATTCATACCGATGAAGAAACCGGCCAAACCATTATGTCTGGTATGGGTGAGCTACATCTTGAAATCCTGATTGACCGCATGAAGCGCGAGTTTAATGTGGAGGCAAATGTGGGTGAGCCGCAGGTTGCCTTCCGCGAAACCATTAAGGGCACCGCTGAAGTGCAAGGTAAGCATGCCAAGCAGTCTGGTGGTCGTGGTCAGTATGGTGATGTATGGGTCCGCTTTGAACCAAACGAAGTTGGTAAAGGCTTCGAGTTCTTCGATGAAATTAAAGGTGGTGTGGTTCCTCAGGAATACCGCGGACCCGTCCAAAAGGGTATCAAAGATACGCTTGATGGCGGTGTGATCGCCGGTTACCCAGTAGTTGACGTTAAAGCCACCCTATACGATGGTAGCTACCACGATGTTGACTCATCTGAACTCGCCTTTAACCTTGCTGGTGCACTTGCTGCGCGCGACGGTATTAAGAAAGCAAATCCTGTTATCCTTGAACCCGTTATGCACGTTGAAGTCACCACTCCAGAGGAATTCATGGGCGATATTATTGGCGACCTAAACAGCCGCCGCGGCCGCATTGAAGCTATGGAAGACTTGATGGGCGGCGCAAAGCTGATCAAAGCAATCGTGCCACTTGCCAATATGTTTGGCTATACTGGTGATATCCGCAGCATGAGCCAAGGCCGTGCCGCCAGCACCATGGAGCTCGCTCACTACGAGGAAGTCCCGCCAAATGTTGCGCAGGAGATTATCGAAAAGCGCAGCAAATAGATAGGTGTAAAAAACCAAAAATACTCCCGGAACTGCCGGGAGTATTTGATGTTACACCAAACCCCAAAAAATAAAGACCAAACCCTTGGACCCTTTAGATCATTTAGGTGCACAGAACATCCGCGGAGTACCGGTGCTTGCATAATTTAAAAGTTTATGCTATAATAAAATAATGACATCACGGTTTGAATTTGGTCAGCTCGACATCGCTATGGGCGATGAATTGTACGATGATCTTGACCGTGTTCCTCGGGATTTGGCTCGTGTCGTACAGCTTGCGGCCGCCCTATACGAGACCAACGACGGCTGCGACCCCGGTTCGCTGGAGGCTATTAATGAATTTATCTGTGACGGATTCACAGGAGAGCCATACGTGATTCGAGACAGCCATAATAACGGAAAGATAGCCGCTCTTGCGGACTATGAGTCTCTAAACCAAGGCCGCCACGTTCCTCCAAATACAGCATGGCTCAGCTTGTTAGTTGTAGACAGATATTCGCGGGGTATGGGGATGGGCCGACTCATGCTAGGGCAGCTCGCCGGGATTGCTGCCAATGATGGCGTTACGGCTATCCGTTTAAGGTCTGTTACCGATCCTCGCGCCATCAACTTCTACACACAAAATGGTTTCCACGTTGAACAACATAATCCAGACGGACCGATCATGAACCTTCCTATTCGCCAAAATCACTAGATGACGATTGACAGGCTCTTTCGTGCTCGCTATACTTACCGCCATACGTTGCAGAATGTACAGGCGGGGTGCCACGTGAATATAAAGTTCAGTAATGCAGCAGGAGGTACGTAGCATTATGTTCTATTCTAATAGTATCCGAGAGCAGCCCAAGGTATGGAATCTAGCCCTTAATCTAATTGTCATTGTCATCATGTCGATCATCGGTGTAGTGGCGCTGGCGCACATCCAGCCGGCCAGTGCCGCCAGTAACTGTACTAACCTTACCTATAAACGTAATAGTCACGGCGCGTGCGTCACCTATATTCAACAGATGTCGAATGGGATCAGCAAGACAGGCTCCGATGTGAGTGAAGATGGCGCATTCGGTGCTAAAACTGTCACAAAAGTTAAGGCCGTACAGCGGAAGTACGACGCTTCGCAGGATGGCACGGTTGGAAAAAACACCTGGCGACTACTGTGCAAGTATACATCCGATCGTACAGCGGCCTCGAATGCTGGTTGTTCGCATATCGCCTATGTATATGCATGCTCGATCAAATCGATGCCCGCGTCTATCAAGAAAAACGGCACCTTTACCGCAAAAGTGAGCTTTAAGAACAACGGTACCGAGACATTCACCGACAACAATTCCAACCCAGTGATGATAGTTACTTCGGGATCTTCAATCATCGGTGAAGAAACACCGCTACATTCAGACTACACAATTTCATCTGGATCGAGCAAAACTATCACATTTGGTCCTCGGGGCTCAAGCAACATGAAGAAAGGCAAGACCTACACTATAAAATTCGTCATGTATAAGGCGAGCGGCGGTAGCTCAATTAGCACGATGAGCGGCAGTTCTTGTTCTCAAAAGTTAACAATTAAATAGATATCGTACACCTTTGCGCGATTTCGCATGCACAATTTTCTGAGCGCTGTTCGGGTGTTTACATCCTGGCAACTTTACTCTATAATTAAATCCATACGCGCGGCGCGTGTTGATGTTATGTAGCAAATTGATTGCTCTATCGTCAGAAGCTCGCGTCGTGAATAATATAATTAAAGGAGATTCACCTTATGGCAGACTTTGACCGTTCAAAGCCTCATATCAATGTTGGTACCATGGGCCACGTTGACCACGGTAAGACTACGCTTACCGCTGCGATTACTCATGTTCTCGCGAAAAAGCTTCCAAGCGACGTAAACAAACCTAAGAACTACGAAGAAATCGACAACGCTCCAGAAGAGCGCGCACGCGGTATCACTATTGCGTCTTCTCACCAGGAATACGAGTCAGAAAAGCGCCACTACGCTCACGTAGACATGCCAGGACACGCCGACTATGTTAAGAACATGATCACCGGTGCTGCACAGATCGACGGTGCTGTACTTGTGGTTGCTGCAAACGATGGCCCACTCCCACAGACCCGCGAACACGTACTACTTGCTCACCAGGTTGGTGTGCCAAAGATCGTTGTGTTCCTAAACAAGATGGACCTTGCCGACCCAGAGCTCGTTGAGCTCGTTGAAATGGACGTTCGCGAACTACTTTCTAAGAACGGTTACGACGGCGATAACGCGCCAATCATCAAGGGTTCTGCTACGAAAGCCCTCGAGGGTGATGCTGCCAGCGAAGACGCTGTTATGGAACTCGTTGCTGCCATGGATGACTACTTTGACATTCCACAGCGCGACATGGACAAGCCATTCCTTATGCCGATTGAAGACGTGTTCTCAATCAAGGGTCGTGGTACTGTTGCTACTGGCCGTATTGAGCAAGGCGTTATCAAGATCAACGACCCAGTTGAAATCGTAGGCCTTAAGGACACTCAAACTTCAGTGGTTACTGGTATCGAAGCCTTCAAGAAGAACCTCGACCAAGGCCAAGCAGGCGATAACGCTGGTCTACTACTTCGTGGTATCGAGCGCGAGCAAATCGAGCGCGGCCAGGTTGTTGTAAAGCCAGGTAGCCTTACTCCACACACCGAGTTCGAGGCAGAAGTATACATCCTTAAGAAGGAAGAAGGCGGTCGCCACACTCCATTCTCTAAGGGCTACAAGCCACAGTTCTACTTCCGTACTACGGACGTTACCGGTGAAGTTGAGCTCCCAGCTGACAAAGAAATGGTTATGCCTGGCGACCAGGTAACCTTCAAGGTTAAGCTACTTGCTCCAATCGCTATGGACAAGGGCCAAGACTTCGCTATCCGCGAAGGTGGCCGCACCGTTGGTGCTGGTGTTGTTACTAACATCACCAAGTAGTTTTATCTACTATTACAAAATACCCCGGAGAATTCCGGGGTATTTTTTGGATTAAGCTGGATTCGTAGCCCTCAGCATACATTGCATTTTACAAAAAATATGATAATGTAGTGATATTATGAAAAAAATCGGTGAAAGCTGGCTAAAGGGGCCCGAGAAGCGCTCCATGGACGTAATGATAGCCGCATCAGCTCTTCCGCTTAGTTCGCTGGCTGGAGTGTGCGCAGGTGCGGCCTTATTTCTTGAAACCCCGACCAGAGCACCATTATTCTGGCAAGAAAGAATTGGCAGATTGCCCCAGGAACCACTAGCGGTACCAAAGTTACGAACGCTATATGGGGAAGTAACCAATCAGCACTCCTTTGGCTTCAATCATCCATCGGCAACGAAAGTGGGTAGGGTAGTGCGCGCACTTCATATCGATGAAGCACCCCAACTATCATTGGTGTTGTTCGATGGCAGTATGAGTGTCGTTGGTCCACGACCAATTGTAAGAGACACATTTGAGCAAACAATGGACACATTAAGCCCTAGTGAACAAGCTGAATACTTACGAGCACGGGAGATAGCAAAACCTGGAATAGTTGCCCCAGACAGTCACCTTCAGCATAAAGTAGATGGTAATTTTGGCGAGGTATACGAAAGCGCTTTGGCTACCATTGAATATGCACATACGGCTTCGCTCGCAACCGATATCCGGCTTATGGCACAAGTTGCGGAATCATTAATAAGTAAAACACCCGAAGCTGGAGAAAAGGCACCACGCTACCACACGAATAACGGTACAGTCCTCGTAAAAGCAGCCATGTCATTTGGGGTATCGATCAATCAGGAGGTGATCGATTACTTCTTTGCGTGTTCGCGCCTCGCCTCGGTTGCCGATGATTTTGTAGATAAGGGCGAAATCCCCACCCAGCAAGAAATGGAGGCCTTTTTACAAAAAATCTTTTCTGAAGGTATTGGCACCGTCGGTAAATTTACCACTAAAGAAAATGAAAGGATAGATGCCGCCATCGCTCAGTGGTCGCCAAGAACGCTCACCACCTGGCTAGAGGCAAAATCTCTTCCCGAGCACGCGAGGCAAAAGCAACAGGCCTCAACTATCAGCGAATTGAAACTGGCATTAGTAAACGAAGCGAAGCTCTTTCATGCTATATTTTCGCTCCCATTAGAAAGTACCGATAACGAAGCGCGTCAACGATTTAATCACTGGTTAGAGCATTTCTCGCGTGGCGGATACTTCGTCGACACAGCCGCCGATATGCCGAGAGACTACCTACAGGGCGAGCTTACGCTTGCACCCACCATATGGCACCGTATGCACTTACTACAATCCGGTCTTCGAGAGGGTTTTGCGGGCCTAAGAGGAATCAACCTGAATACGGGTCGCGCCCTAGGAAAAACCGCACTGTTAACATTGCGGGAAGGTGGCCGCTAATAGGCAAAACTACTCGCTCAAGGAACCGTGGTGAAATAGCTTGCAACGCAGTGCGAATAAGAAATTTACAACTTTCAGTCAATATGCTATAATCTACAGCATATAAAATCATTTCGAGAACTCGACCAGCCGTGAATAATACGAAGCGAGTAGAGGTTACGGAATCGTAAACTGCCGCGTTAGTGCAGCAAGGAGTTTTTCTTATGGCAGACGCCAAAAACCCCGCCGAAGGCCTACGTATTCGTATTCGCCTAAAGGCATACGATCACAAGGTGATCGACCAGTCAGCAAAGCAAATCATCGACACGGCGCTACGCACCGGTGCAAGCATTGCCGGCCCGGTACCACTACCAACTCGCAAGAGCACATACACGGTAGTAAAAAGCCCACATGTTTACAAAATGGGCGGTGAAGCATTCGAAATGCGCGTACATAAGCGCCTTATCGACATCACCAACGCTACGCCAAAAACCATCGATGCATTGCAAAACCTCAGCCTTCCAGCTGGCGTTGACGCAGAAATTCGTATGTAATTAACGGCCATACATACAAAAACTCCTCACTTCAAAGAGGAGTTTTTGTTTTATAGAGTTATATAAAACGCTTATGCTATACTGAAATCAACATGGCAAACGCAAAAAACAAACAACGCACCTACGCTCGTAACCGTGCCGTTAGTCGGCGAGGCAACGAAAAAATATACGAAACCGATGGTACGTATTTTTTAAAGTTAGTGATATGCGTACTACTGGGCACATTATGGCTAAAGTTTAATGCCCCAGTCGCGATACTGGGTATTCCATTTGGTGGTGTGCCGGTAGGTATGTTATTTGGACTGCTACTCGTCAGTAAATTCGAAAAATTTCAATACGACCGCAAAATTTGGTACGCAATCTTAATTTTAGTAACCATTGTCAGCTACTTCTTGCCCATGGGCATCTTGATATAATCCCTTACAAATTAAACGCCCGCACCGCATCCACTTTCTCTGTTAAAACTCTTGACGAACCGTCAATTTTTTGCTACTATGGTGTTTGTAACTTATTACGTAATACAAACTTTTCCCAGAGTGAATCGGTAAGTCTGCAAGCCAGATACTGCCAGTCACCGGGGATTTTAAATGGGAGCAAAGAGGGCATGAAAGCACTTCTCGGTACCAAAATTGGTATGACCCAAATCATCGGCGAAGATGGTGTTACTATTCCTGTAACCCTAATCCAAGCCGGCCCCGTGACTGTGACTCAGGTGAAGTCTGTCGAAACCGACGGCTACAACGCAGTACAGGTGGCATATGGTGAGGGTAAGAACCTGAGCAAGGCCGTGGCTGGGCATGTAAAACCAGCCGGTGTGACCCCGAAGGAAATTCGGGAATTTGTCATCGACGACTTGGGTGAACTCAAGGTCGGTGATAGTTGGGATGTAACCGAGTTCGAACTCGGCGACGTCATTGACGCAACAGGGACAAGCAAAGGTAAAGGCTGGGCTGGTACCATTAAGCGTCACAATTTCAAACGCCATCGTAAAACACACGGTGGTAAAGGTAACACGCGTAAGGTCGGTTCGATCGGTAGCATGTATCCACAAAAGATTTTCAAAGGTAAGCGCATGGCAGGCCATATGGGTGCCGAGCAGGTAACGGTAAAGAACCTCACGGTTGCTTATATCAGTGCCGCCGACAACCTTATTGGTGTTAAAGGCGCTGTACCAGGCCCTAAGAAGGGCTTAATTGTACTCGGAGGTGCTAAGTAATGGCTGAATCAACCACGCCAGCAAAAGCAACCTTGCCTAAGAGTGTGTTTGCGGTAGAGGTGCCTAACCACCAGCTACTCAAACTGGCCTACGATGCGTTCCTTGCGAATGGTCGCCAGTCAAGCGCAACCACACTGCAACGCGGTGAAGTCCGCGGTGGTGGCAAGAAACCTTGGAAGCAAAAAGGAACCGGCCGTGCTCGTTTTGGTAGCTCACGCAACCCAATCTGGCGCGGTGGTGGTATCGTGTTTGGTCCACGCGGCAACGAAAACTACTCGCTAAAGGTATCTAAGACCTCTAAGCTTGTAGCACTCCGCCAGGCGCTTACACTTGCTAACCAAGCGAAAAAGATCGTCGTCACCGACGTTAAGACTACTGGTAAGACTGCAGAGATCGCAAAGTTCTTTGCCGACCAGAAGTTCCATAAGGATGCCAAGGTGCTCATCGTCGTCGACGAAAAGACTCCAGAGCTCATGCGCGCTACTAACAACCTAGAACATGCCCTTCTAGTGCGCGCCACTTACCTAAGTGTGTATTACATTCTTAATGCCGATAACATTGTTATCTCACCAGCTGCCGTAAAAGCAGTTGAGGCATGGCTTGGAGGTACGAAGTAATGAAACTTATCGTCGTTACCCCACGCGCAACCGAAAAGGCCTATCGCCTAGTGACTGGCCAGAATACCTACGTATTCAACGTACCGGTAAATGCAAACAAGAACGAAATTAAGGCGGCTGTAGAAGCTGAAAACGAAGGCGTAAAAGTCGCCAGCGTTAAAACAGTTGTCCAAAGTGGCAAAGCCGTTCGTTTCTCACGAGGTAAAAACCGCTACCCAGGCACAACAACCCGTCAGGACACTAAAAAAGCCTACGTAACGCTTTCTGAAGGTAAAATTAAGGTATTCGATACCGAAGAAGTTGCCGACGAAAAGCCTAAAAAGGCCGCTAAGAAAGAGGAGAAGAAATAATGCCGATTAAAGCATACAACCCAACTACTCCCGCTCGCCGTGGCATGACCACGCAAGATCTTAGTGACGTTACCACTCGTAAACCACTAAAAAGCCTGACAAAGAGTAAAAAGCAGAACGCTGGCCGCAACAACACCGGCCGTATCACTGTTCGCCACCGTGGTGGTGGTGTTCGTCGCCATTACCGCCTGCTTAATCACCGATTGGCAGCCGGCCTTACCCTTACGGTCGAGGAAATCGAATACGATCCGAACCGTTCAGCACGTATCGCTCGCGTAAAAGATCAGCACGGTTTGTACCACTACATCCTCGCTGATACGCAAATGGTAAAAGGTAAAGAAATTAAGACTGGTGCGGAAGCTCCAGTTGAAACGTCAAACCGCATGCCGTTAGCGAACATTCCTGTTGGTTCACAAATCTACGCGATCGAAATCAACCCAGGCAAGGGCGGCCAAATGGTACGTTCTGCAGGTACAAAAGCGCAGCTCATGGCAAAGGAAAACGACTACGCGATGGTTCGTATGCCTAGCGGCGAAGTTCGTAAGTTCCGCCTAGAGTGCGAAGCTACCCTTGGTGTTGTCGGTAACGTTCAGCACCAGAACATTAAGATCGGCTCTGCCGGCCGCAAGCGCCGCAAGGGCATTCGCCCAACCGTTCGTGGTGTTGTAATGAACGCCGCAGATCACCCACACGGTGGTGGTGACGGTGGTCGTCACGGTAGTGGTAAACCACCACGCACACCATGGGGCCAGCTCACTTTGGGCTACCGCACACGCCGACGCAAGTCAACTAACAAGATGATTGTCCGCAGTCGTCACGAAGCTAAGAGGAAGAGGTAATATATGAGTCGTTCACTCAAAAAAGGCCCATATGTCGACGCCAAGCTAGCTAAAAAAGTAGCAGCGCTTAGTCTCGACGACCGCACGGTTATCAAGACCTGGGCTCGCAGCAGCACGATCACGCCAGATATGGTAGGTCGCACAATTGCTGTGCACAACGGTCGCGTGCATGTTCCTGTGCTTATTTCGGAAAACATGGTTGGTCATAAACTCGGTGAGTTTAGCCCAACTCGCAAATTCCGTAAGCACGGCGGAAAGGATAAGAAGTAATGGCAGACACTATCTATACCGTTAAAGCACACATCAAGGGCGTCGACCAAACTCCACGCAAGCTCAGCCTCGTTGCTGGCCTCGTTCGTGGCCGCAGCGTTGCAGATGCCAGTGTAATCCTAGATCACACTCCAAAGCGCGCCGCACTCGCTGTTAAAAAAGCAATTCAATCGGCAGCCGCTAACGCAGTAAACAATCATGGCCTCGATGCAAAGAGCCTAACTATCAGTACTTTGAGTGTTACCGCAGGCCCTAGGCTACGCCGCTACAAGCCAGCATCACGCGGACGTGCGCTTCCTTTTGAAAAGAAATCAAGCCACATCCTCGTAGAGGTTGCCGGGTTAGAGAAGGTAATTAAAAAGCCTGCTGCTAAAAAGGCAGAAACTAAGGAAGAGGAGAAGTAACTATGGGTCAGAAAGTAAACCCAATCAGCTTCCGCCTCCAAGTCCACAAGAACTGGAGTTCACGCTGGTTCTCGTCTGGCAAAAAAGATTTTGCTAAGTGGCTCGCGGAAGATATCAAGATTCGCGATTTGGTAGAAGCAAAGTATGCTTCTCGTCCAACGATCGCTAAAGTAGAGATCGAGCGTAGTGCTAACCTCATTACTATCACGATTCACACTGCGAAAGCTGGTGTGGTGATTGGTCGCGGTGGCGCAGGCATCGCCGAGCTCAAAAAAGACATTGAAAAGATCGCCAGCCTGCCTGTGCGTATCAACGTTGAAGAAGTTCGCCGCCCAGAGCTGAACGCGAAGCTTGTTGCCGAAAACATTGCTCGTCAGCTAGAGCGTCGCGCTAACTTCCGCCGTGCAGTGAAAATGGCCGCCCAGAACACGATGAATGCCGGCGCAAAAGGTATTCGTATCGAAGTTGCCGGTCGCTTGAACGGTGCTGAAATGAGTCGCCGCGAAAAGACAATTGAAGGGTCTGTACCTCTTCACACGCTTCGCGCTGACATCGATTTCCATGCTGCACGAGCCCTTGGCCCGAACGGTACCGGTATCATTGGTGTTAAGGTATGGGTCTATAAAGGTGAAAGGAGCGACGCGTAATGTTATTACCGAAAAAAGTTCCACACCGCAAAGTCCGTATTGGCAAAAACGACGGTAACGCAACCCGCGGTAACTACGTTGCATTTGGCGACTACGGCCTGCAAAGCCTTACCAATGAGCGCATTACCAGCCGCCAGATTGAGTCTGCTCGTCAGGCGATGACCCGCTACATTAAGCGTGGCGGTAAAATCTGGATTCGTATCTTCCCACATACCCCTGTTACAAAAAAGGCCCTTGGCCTAAAGATGGGTGGCGGTAAAGGTAATCCAGAATACTACGTTGCAAAGGTAAAAACTGGTACAGTGCTCTTCGAAATGAAGGGTGTTACCGAAGAAGTCGCTCGCGAAGCTATGCGCCTCGCCGGCCACAAACTGCCAGTAAAAACCCGCTTCGTAAAGAAAGAGGAGGCATAATATGGCTGAAGCAAAGAAAGCCGTGAAAAAGACGGTCAAAGCAGATGTTGTGAAAAGCCTCGACGAACTAAAAAAAGATCTTACCGCTAAACAAGCTGATCTTTTGACTACCAAGAAATCACACCGTGCCGGCGAACTCGTAAATCCACGCGTTCTCGGTACAACCCGTAAAGAAATCGCGCGCTTGCACACGGCCATCCGAGCCGCCGAGCAAGCAAGCAAAAAGGAGAGTAAGTAATATGGCCAAGACATTGACCGGCGTCGTTACTTCGGATGTAGCCGACAAGACCATCACCGTCACTGTTACTAGTCGTGAAACTCACCCTATTTACAAAAAGCAGTACACTGTTTCACGTAAATATGCCGCTCACGACGAAAACAACGACGCCCACAAGGGTGACACGGTGCGAATTGTTGAAACTCGTCCAGTTTCGAAGCGCAAATCATTCAAGCTCGATGAGATCGTCAAGCGATCTGTTGGAAGTATTGAAGTAAAGAACGACGCAGAAGAGGCGGAGCAGTAACATGATCCAACAAGAATCTAGATTAAAAGTAACTGACAACAGTGGTGCAAAGAGTATTCTCTGCATCCGCGTCCTTGGAGGCACTCGCCGCCGCTACGCACGAGTCGGTGACATTATCGTTGCCAGTGTAAAAGACGCAAGCCCAACTGGAAACGTTAAAAAGAAATCAGTTGTAAAAGCAGTCGTTGTTCGCACCCGCGACCAAATTCGCCGAAAAGATGGCTCAACCATCTGTTTCGACGATAACGCCGCAGTGATTATTAACGACGATAAAACACCAAAGGCAACTCGCGTATTCGGCCCCGTGCCACGCGAGCTTCGCGACCTTGGCTACGCCAAGATCATTAGCCTTGCTCCGGAGGTACTCTAATTATGGCTACTCGTATTCGTAAAGACGACATTGTCAAGATTATCTCGGGCGACAATAAAGGCACGACCGGCAAAGTATTAGCAGTCACTACTAGCGGCGTACTGGTTGAAGGCGTGGGACTTAAAACCCGTCACGTTAAGCCAAGCCAGCTCAACCCGCGTGGGGGTAAAAAAGACATCCACGTTGCGGTGCCAGCTCACAAAGTTGCACTCGTTGCAGATGAAAAGTCGGCGAAAACCAGCCGCATTGGATACAAAGTAACTGATGGCGTAAAAACCCGCGTTGCTCGTCAATTAAAGAATAAGGAGATTAAGTAATATGGCAAAAGCTACTACTACTTCTACCGCTCCTCGCCTGAAAGCCTTGTACACTAGTACGTACGCCAAGGAACTTCAAGCCGAACTCGACCTCCAGAATGTGAACCAACTTCCATCTCTTGAAAAAATCGTCGTTAGCGTAGGTACCGGTAAAGTAAAAGATGACAAGCGTATGCTTGAAGCGGTCAAAAACACCCTTACAAAGGTGACGGGCCAAGCTCCAGTAGAACGACTTGCGAAAAAATCAATTGCAACCTTTAAAATCCGTGCAGGCATGGGCGCCCCAGTAGGCATTTATGTAACACTCCGCGGTGCTCGTATGTACGAGTTCCTCGACCGTCTAGTAAACGTTACACTCCCCAGAGTACGCGACTTCCATGGTGTTGGCACCAAGTTTGATAAAGGTGGCAACTACAACCTCGGCATTACCGATCAAAGCATCTTCCCGGAACTCTCGTTCGAGGAAACGCAGCTCGTTCACGGTATGCAGATTACCTTCGCTATTAAAAATGGCAATAAGGTAGCTTCACGCGCACTACTTGAGAAGTTCGGTCTACCATTTGAAAAAGAGGGGAACAAGTAATGGCTAAGAAATCTATGATCGCGCGCGACCTAAAGCGCCAGAAAATGATTCAAAAGTATGCCGCAAAGCGCGCCGAACTCAAGGAGATGGGTGATCTGGAAGGCCTTCAAGCACTTCCGAAGAACTCTAGCCCAACTCGGTGGAAAAACCGCGACGCCCTGAGCGGCCGCCCACGTGGCTATATGCGCAAGTTCGGCCTCAGCCGTATCAACTTCCGCGAAAAAGCAGTTAAGGGAGAAATCCCAGGCATCACCAAGAGTAGCTGGTAAAGAAAGGAGAGAAAGAATATGAGTTTACAATCTACTGACCCAATCGCTGACCTCCTTACCCGCATTCGCAACGCTGCACTTGTTGGTAAAACTGAGATCCGCGTTCCAACCTCAAAACTAAAAAAGGTTGTTGCAGAACAGCTGGCTAAAAACCACTACCTGGCAGATGTTAAGGTAGAAGACGGCAAACCACGCGGCACCCTAGTGGTAACGCTGGCTAAGGCGGGCGAGAACTGCCCAATCACCGAGATTTCTCGCGTATCTAAGCCGGGCCGTCGCGT
>JAPUET010000018.1:0-2294 GCA_027492465.1 Candidatus Saccharimonadota bacterium
TGGTGCGGATAAAAGGACTTGAACCTTCACGCCATTGCTGGCACTAGCACCTGAAGCTAGCGCGTCTACCAATTCCGCCATATCCGCATTCCCAACCATTTTATCACACCAGCATTTAAATGATATTTTATGCAGATTCTCCTTATGCTATAATTTGAAGTAATTATGGTAGTAAGGGGAGCTAACAATGAGTAAGATTGCTGCGTATCTTCGCGGCCACATTAGTGGTGAGGTAAGCACGCGTGATGACGTGCGTGAAGCATTAGCGAACGATATGGGTGCGCTCTCTATAAAGCCAGAGCTTGTGGTGTACCCTCGCACTACCAACGATATTCGTAAAGTTGCTCGTTTTGCGTGGCAACTTGCCGAAAAAAATCATGTTTTGCCGCTAACGGTACGTGGTGCAGGCACCGACAGTACAGGCGCGGCTATTGGTAAGGGTGCTGCAATCGTCACACCTGCACATCTTAATAAAGTGTTTGAATACGACGCTAAGCAAAAACTCGTTCGCCTGCAACCTGGCGTTACCGTGGGTGCTCTACAGTCGGCACTTGCCCTCAATGGCACATCGATTCTTTCGCTTTTTGGAGCCCAGAGCTACGGTACTGTCGGAGGAGCGGTTGCCTCGGCTGTCGGTGGGCCGCTAGCGGGTAAATATGGTACGATTGCTCAGGCGATCGACCAACTAGAGGTTGTGCTTGCCAATGGAGATGTGCTGCAAACAAAGCGCATCAATAAACGCGAGCTTAACAAACGCAAGGGCGAGCAGGGCTTCGTCGGAGATATATATCGCGGCGTAGACGGAATTATCGAAGAATATGCAGATGTGCTAGGCAAAATCGAACTTAATGACATTACGGGCTACGGCAGTATTGCAGACGTAAAGCGTAAAGACGGTAGTTTCGACCTTACGCCGCTATTTGTAGGGTCACAAGGTACCTTGGGGGTCATCAGCGAGATGATTTTAAAGGCTGATTTTAGAAGTACACGCACGGGTATATGCGCACTGGTGTTTGCTAATAATAACGCCGCCCGCGATGCTCTAGACGCACTAGCCAATCTAAAGCCGGCAATTTTAGAGTATTTCGACGCAACCCTTTTCGACACAGCGGCACGTGCTGGTCGAACATACAAATTTTATGCTACTGCAAGCGAGCAGTTTTCGCCAGAATCGGTAATTATCGTTGGGTTTGACGAGTTCAACAATCGTCAGCGAGCAAAAAGCCTTAAAAGGGTTGAAAAACTATTTGATAAGCAAGAAGGTGTAGCGCTCAGCACCGATGATTCAGAAGGCGAGAGCGAACTACTTGAGGCGCTTGAGGTAACGCACTATACGTTCGCACCCGATCAAGGAGGGGTGGGTGGTAACGAGATCTTCAGTGGTTTTTATATTCCGACCGCTCGACTTGAGGATTTCACGAGTGCGCTACGAGCACTATCTGAGCACGAACATATTGCATTGCCACTTGCTGGCCATGCCATTACCAATACCTATGCGATTTACCCGTCTTTTGCACTCCATAAAGTTGGCGACAAGCAAAAATTACTCAAACTCATTGATTCTCTTGCAAAGCTCATTTACGACCACGGAGGCATTGTAATTGCCGAAGGTGGCGAAGGCCGCTTAAAGGCTCGTGCGGCATACGACGGTATTGATAGCCGTGTTGTTGAGATGTTCGAAGCGGTGCGTAAAGTGTTCGACCCATACGGCACCTTAAACCCTGGCGTTAAGCAGCCAAACGACGTGCGCTCAATCGCTACCCAACTACAGGATGGATCTGATAGAGCTGGTATTGCACGATTTGGTGTATAAACTGGCCAGGTTGACGTTATTTGAGATGATATAATCATTATATGACACTGCGAAAATGGGACTCAGAAGATGGAGAAAAGCAACGTAAGTGTATTGATGAGGTGATAACGAGGATTGAAGACATTGATGGTTCTGTCGGTGTTATTGCCGCACAAGACATCATTGATATTGTAACTGAAAATCTTGCGCCAGAAATATACAATAAAGGTCTTAGGGACGCTAAAAAATTATTAGTGACTAAGTTTAGCGACATAGAGTCTGAACTTGACCTACTAGAGCAATCTTAAAATAAAAGAGTTGCTCATGCGCATAAAAACGGTCGGTCAAATTGGGTGGCGGTTCAAGACTCACTCAAAACCAAAGATAAAACCGGCCATAAAGGCCGGCTCTATCTTTGGTGCGGATGAAAGGACTTGAACCTTCACGCCGTGAGGCACATGCTCCTAAGGCATGCGTGTCTACCAATTCCACCACATCCGCG
>JAPUET010000018.1:2394-16783 GCA_027492465.1 Candidatus Saccharimonadota bacterium
CCGTGAGGCACATGCTCCTAAGGCATGCGTGTCTACCAATTCCACCACATCCGCGCATGATGAACTTGCTTTATTTTATCGTGTTAGGGCTTTTATGTAAAGCGCGAGCGACTTGACAAAATGTGTGATATAAAGTACAATAGAAGGTACGGTCCGCAACTTCCCTGTGGACTTATCGGAACGATTGCGCCCCCGTGGCGCAGAGAGGAGTATCATGTCGCAGGACACGATCTCCAAGACCGGACTCCTAACTCCCCAGGAGGTCGTCAAATGGGCGCAGAGCGCCCTGAACGCGGTCCCCACGTGGCCGTGGGAGAGGCCGTCAGATGCCCGGGCTGCATCGCGCGCGCTGGCACGCGTTCAGACCTCACAGTATCGGCGGCCCCAGCAGCCCTCCACACGTGCCGCGGTGCTCGAGATGGCGCGCGGTTTGGTGGAGAGCAGGTCCGCGAAGAATCACCTCGCGGTTCTGCTCAATAACACCGCGCCATAGGGAGCGCAGTCGTAGCGGGGCGTTGGGTGCTAGAAGCCCTTCGCCCCGCTACGGCGGAACAAACATATCGCCACCCACATGGGTGGTTTTTGGTATACTATCGGCATATGCAAGAAGATACACGTAACGTTACCGATGAATTTAAGGGCAAACCCCACGAGCAAATCGTAAGCGAACTTGACGCGCGTGGATCGCAGCTTGAAATTGCCCTCGATAACGTAGAGCGGGATTTTAACATGGGTACTATCGTGCGCAGCGCCAATGCATTTGGCGTTCGCCATATTCACATTATCGGCAGTAAGCAGTGGAATAAACGCGGCGCTATGATGACAGATAAATACCTTCATGTGCAGTATTACGCCCACATCGACGACTTTTTACAAGCTATCGGTGATAAAACTCTTATAGCCGTCGATAATGTAGCCGAATCAATTGACCTGAACGAGGCGGAATTACCGAAAAATGCGGTGCTCTTATTTGGTGCGGAAGGGCCGGGAATTCGGCCGGAATTACTCTCGGCAGCGAAACAGGTTGTTCAAATTCCCCAATACGGCAGTACGCGCAGCCTAAATGTAGGCGTAGCAGCCGGTATTGTGATGTACGAATGGACACGACGCAACCCGTTTATGCTTGCAAAATAAAGCTATTTATGCAAAAATTACATCATTATGAGCTCTCTCTCATCCGAACCATACAAGGGGACGCGCGACTGGTATCCTGAACAAATGCGCCTTCGGGAGTATATTTTTGCTACGTGGCGCAAAGTGGTGAAAAGGTATGGATACGAGGGATACGATGCACCACTCCTTGAGTTGCTAGAAGTTTACGAGGCAAAGAGCGGGCAAGAGCTTGTGAACGAGCAAACTTATAGTTTTACCGACCGCGGAGAACGGCACATCACCATTCGCCCGGAAATGACCCCAAGCGTTAGTCGAATGATCGCGGCTCGGCAGCAAGAGATCGCTATGCCAGCTCGTTGGTACAGCATTGGACAATTCATGCGCTACGAACGTCCCCAGCGCGGTCGTGAGCGCGAATTTTGGCAGCTTAATTGTGATTTATTTGGCGTAGAAGGCCCGGCGGCTGAGGCAGAAATTATAGCGATTGGTGCCGAGCTACTAAAAGCATTTGGGGCCGAAGACGATATGTATCAAATTCGGATTAATAACCGCCGAATTATTAACTTTATGATGGCGCAATACCTAGAACTTGATGGCGTGCAAGCACAGCTAATGATTCGCCTGTTTGATAAAAAGAATAAGATTGCGCCAGAACAGTTTCGTGACCAAGCGATTGAGATTTTTGGTAACGATAGGGCGCCAGCAGGCTTGCAGAGGTTGGCACAGCTACTGGCCGCGCGTACTATGGCTGATTTACCTGAATCAATTCGCGAAAGCGAAGTAGTAAAGGAAATTCAGGAACTATTTACGCATCTTGAACGTGCGGGAGTGAAAAATGCCATTTTCGATATTACGCTTATGCGCGGACTTGATTACTACACAGGTACAGTGTTTGAATTTTTCGATACCCACCCTGAAAACGCTCGATCGCTCTTTGGGGGCGGACGCTACGATGGGCTAGTGGGACTATTCGGAGGTGAGCCAGTAAGTGCAGTTGGGTTTGCGCCCGGACTTACTATGACCGAACTGTTTCTGAAAACACATAAACTAGAACCTAAGCTTTCAAGCACTACCGATATTTACGTTATTGTTATCAGCGACAATCTACGTGGGGCCGAAAAACTTGCCAAAAAACTTCGTAAAGAAGGAGTAAATGTTGAGCTTGACTTCACTGGTCGCAAAATTGATAAACAGCTTAAAACGGCCGTTAAGAAAACTATTCCGTATTTACTCTTCGTAGGCGAATCGGAGCTTGCAAAAGAAATTTATCCGCTAAAAAACACCGCTACTGGCGACGAAAAGAAGCTAAGTTTCGAGCGAATCGTCAGCACCATTACCGATCGTCGCGCTAAGCGTTCGCATGACGACGATGATTTTGATCTTTCGGAAGAATAGCGCTGCACTTCTACTCATCACTTGTGAGAAAACCGGCTCCCTAGAGGCGTGACACTCTCGCGCGCATCTGTTACAATGAACACTCATGAAAGTGACTGTAAAATACCTAACCGATACCCGCGTGCTTGTAAGTGTAACTTTGAATGCCGAGGCTCTCGAGGCTGCCGAGCAAGTTGCGCTAAAAAAACTCGCTAAAGATACAAAAGTAGATGGATTCCGTAAGGGGCATGTTCCTCTTGCGATCGTAAAAAAGAATATCGACCCCAACGCCTTAGCGCAGGAAACGCTCGAAAACGCGCTTTCTAAGGCGGTTGCCGAGGCATTTATCGATAATAACCTCCAGGCATTAGAACGCCCTGAAGTGGCAGTAAAGAAATTTGTCCCAAATGAAACACTTGAGTTTACCGCTGAAGGCGATGTTTTGCCAAAAGTAACACTTGGCGACTATAAAAAGCTGAAAGCCGCTAAAAGCGAAATTAAAATCGAGAAAAAAGATATCGACGAGGTGATTGAGCGTATGCGCAGTGGACTCGCCGAAAAATCCGAAACTAAAGAAGCGGCAAAAAATGGCGATGAGACAATTATCGACTTCGTGGGCAAGCAAGACGGCGTTGCTTTTGAGGGTGGTACAGGCAGCGACTATCCGCTCACTCTTGGTTCAAACTCGTTTATTCCCGGCTTCGAAGAAGCGCTGGTCGGCTTAAAGGCTGGCGACAAGAAAGATGTTGCATTAACCTTTCCTAAAGATTATCATGCTAAAAATCTCGCCGGCGCAAAGGTTGTATTTGAAGTTACAGTAAAAAAGGTCAACGCCGTTACGCCTGCAGAGCTAAACGATGAATTTGCTGCAAAAGCAGGTCCATTCACCTCCGTAAAAGAGCTAAAAGATGACATCAAGCGAGAGCTAACCGCTCAAAAAGAGCGCGAACACGGTGATAAGCAGAAGGATGATCTAGTAAAACAGCTTGTTGCCAAGAGCAAGGTGAGCGTGCCAAGTGTGCTGCGCGAGGATCAGATTAAGAGCATTGAACAAGACCTAGAGCAGAACTTGATGTACCGAGGCCAAACAATTGAGCAGTACTTTGAGAGCCAAGGTTTTAAGGATAGAGACGAATGGATCGCCAAAGAAGCGAATGAGGCCGCCGACAACCGCATTAAAGCTGGGTTGGTACTTGCCGAACTATCAAAAGAACTCAAGATTGAGGCGACAGCCGATGAGTTAGCCGAGCATCTTAATACGTACAGGCAACAGTATGCAAACAATCCTGATATGGCCAAGCGCTTTGACGAGCCAGAGATTCAGCGCGAAGTAGCCAACCGTTTAATTACCGAAAAAACGGTCGACGAACTAGTAAAGCTAAATACGAAATAGTTCATACATAAAACAGTTCCGTCAATATTAGCACTCTCACTTGACGAGTGCTAATTTCATGCGCTATACTAGAGATATTATGACGAAACCTAGCAACTATCTTGTCCCAAATGTAATTGTAAGAACCCGCGATGGCGAGCGAGGGTACGATATTTATTCTCGCCTACTTGAAGATAGAATCATATTTCTTGGTGAAGAGGTCAACGAGCATACGGCAAATGTCATTGTGGCGCAGCTACTGCATCTTGCAAATGAAGACCCCACCAAAGACATCCATTTTTATATTAATAGCCCAGGCGGTAGCGTGTATGATGGCATGGCGATCCTTGACACCATGAACTTTATTAAGCCAGATGTAGCAACCTATGGCGTCGGTTTGCAAGCCAGCTTTGGGGCTGTACTACTCGCTAGCGGTGCTAAGGGTAAGCGCTACATGCTTCCTCATGCCCGCGTTATGATGCACCAGCCACACGGGGGCAGCAAGGGGCAAATCACTGACCAAGAAATTAGTTTGCGCGAAGGTCTTCGCTTAAAAGAAGAGCTTATTGATATTATGACGAAGGCGACCGGCCAAAAGCGCGGCAAAGTAAAAGATGACATGGAACGCGACTACTGGATGACAGCGAAAGAGGCTATGGAGTATGGCGTTATCGACGAAGTAGTACATAAATAACCAAAAACCTTGACACAATATAGCGGCCTGCGCTACACTAAAATCAATGAAGATTGTGTAACGTGGGTCGTTTTATGTACCGCGCCTAGTGGCGTGGCGTTTTGGTATGTATAGCTCACCGTTAAGTAAAACTTCGTGCGCCCGAGCAAAGCGAGCATAGAGGGGTCGACCCACCTCTTTACGACAGCACAATTCACCAAACCTAATACTCTATAAGAAGAGAGGGAGTATACGAATGCCAAAGGCAGATTCTAAGTCCGTCGCACCAGTAAAGCGCGTGTTCTTTACGAGCGACGATACTGCACTTGAAGTTCCGAGCTTACTAACCCACCAGAAGGAATCATGGAAAGATTTCGTCGAAACTGGGCTTAGTGAGATTTTTGCGGAACTGAATCCAATCGAGGATTACACCGGACAAAAACTTGCACTTGCGTTTAAGGATTACAAATTCCAAGAACCAAAAAACAGCGAGCAATTTGCAAAAGAGAACAACCTTACGTTTGATGCTCCGCTACTTGTCAACGTTGAACTCACCAATAAAACAACCGGTGAAGTTAAGGAACAAGAAATCTACCTTGGTGAATTCCCATGGATGACCGACCGCGCAACCTTTGTTATCAATGGTACCGAGCGTGTAGTCGTGAGCCAGCTCATTCGTAGCGCTGGCGTATTCTTTACTGCTGAAAAGGGTGTAGGCAAGAGCCTTTATAGCGCAAAACTGATTCCTGGCCGCGGTGCTTGGCTTGAGTTTGAAACTGCTGCAAATGGCGCACTCTATGTAAAGATTGATCGCCGCCGCAAAATTCCTGTAACCACACTGCTACGTGCATTTGGCTACAGCAAAGTATCGGAGATTAAAGACCTCTTTAAAGACATCGACACCGGTGAAACCAAATATATCGATGCAACGCTTGAAAAAGACCCAAGCCACGGGGTAAACGAAGCGTTGATCGAGGTATATCGTCGCCTTCGCCCAGGCGATCTTGCCACCGTTGATAACGCTCGACAAATGATTGAGCGCATGTTCTACGACTTCAAACGTTTCGACTACAGTCGCGTTGGCCGCTATAAGATGAACCAACGTCTTGGTCTTGATACGCCAAACACTGCCGAAAACCGTGTGTTTAAACTTGATGATCTTGTTGCGATTATCCGCGAACTTATTCGTCTCAATAACACACAAGAGCCAGGTGACGATATTGATGCACTGTCTAACCGCCGCATCAAGCTCGTTGGTGAGCTTGTTGCTCGTCAGTTCCGCGTTGGTATGCTCCGCATGCAGCGCAATGCTATGGATCGCATGAGCATGAGCGACCTTGCGACCGTTACCCCAAGCCAGCTTATTAATGCACGCCCAGTAGTTGCCGCAGTACGTGAGTTCTTTGCCTCAAGCCAGCTCAGCCAGCTACTCGACGAAGTAAATCCAATTTCTGAACTTTCGCACAAACGAAGACTCAGTTCGATGGGTCCTGGTGGACTCAGCCGTGAACGTGCCGGCTTTGACGTGCGCGATGCTCACCCAACTCACTACGGTCGTATCTGTAGCGTTGAGACTCCAGAAGGTGCAAACATTGGTCTCGTACTAAACCTTGCAACGTACGCTCGTATTAATGAATACGGCTTTATTGAAACACCATACCTAAAAGTGAAGAATGGTAAAGTTACCGACGAAATCGAATATCTCGACGCCAGCCAAGAAGTAACCGAAGTAATCGCCGACGCCGGTGCCGAACTCGACAAAAACGGTAAATTCACCGCGGAACGCGTGAGCGCTCGCAAGTTCTTGAAGCCAGGATCAGTCGATGCTGCTGAAGTAACCTATATGGACGCGGCGCACAAGCAGATTCTCGGAGCTCCTGCCTCACTTATTCCATTTATTGAGAAAAACCGTATTGACCGCTCTTTGACCGGCTCGAACATGCAGAAGCAGGCCGTACCGCTACTCGTGCCAGAAGCACCGACGGTAGGAACGGGCATCGAGAATATTGTTGCTCGCGATTCAAGCCAGCTTGTTATGGCCGAAGCTGACGGCGAAGTAACCAGAGCCGACGGTGATGTTGTGGAAGTCCAATATAAAGACGGCAAGAAGACCTACGAGTTGATTCACTTCACAAAAAGTAACGATGACCGCTGTATCAACCAAAAAGTATGCGTTGCACGTGGCGCAAAGGTGAAGAAGGGCGATATCCTCATTGAGGGTATGTCAATTGCCGATGGCGAAATCGCTCTTGGTAAAGACCTATTAGTGGCCTTTATGCCTTGGGCTGGCTACAACATGGACGACGCCGTCGTGCTTAGTCGCCGCCTTGTCGAAGATGATACCCTGACAAGTATTAATATCAAAGACTATAATGTTGAAGTCCGCGAAACCAAGCTTGGCCCGGAAATCGTTACTCGCGACATTCCAAACGTATCTGAAGATTCACTTCGTCACCTTGATGAAGACGGTATTGTTCAGGTTGGCAGCGAAGTATCTGCCGGCGATGTGCTGGTAGGCAAAATTACACCGAAGGGCGAACAAGAGCTGAGCTCAGAAGAGCGTCTCCTCCGTGCAATCTTTGGCGAAAAGGCAAAGGACGTTCGCGACACCTCGCAGCGTATGAATAACGCAGGCGGCGGTAAAGTCGTGGGCGTTAAGATCTTTAGCCGCGAAAATGGTCACGAGCTTAAGGCCGGTGTGCTGATGCAAATCCAGATTTTTGTTGCACAGCTTCGCAAAATTAGTGTTGGCGACAAGCTCGCTGGCCGACATGGTAACAAAGGCGTTGTGGCGCGCATTCTTCCTGTCGAAGATATGCCCTACATGGCCGACGGTACTCCGGTTGATATCGTGTTGAACCCATTGGGTGTGCCGAGCCGTATGAACCTTGGCCAGCTATTTGAAACGCACCTTGGTATGGCGGCACGCGCACTTGGCTATAAAGTAGCGACTCCTCCGTTTAATGGTGTACCAAATACGGTAATTGAGAGCGAACTTGAAAAAGCCGGTCTTGCCGCGGATGGTAAAAGTCAGCTATTTGACGGCCGAAGCGGTGAAGCATTTGAAGAGCGTACCACTGTCGGTGTGATGCACATGATTAAGCTGCACCACATGGTAAGCGACAAGATCCACGCTCGTTCAACCGGTCCATACACAATGGTGACCCAGCAGCCACTTGGTGGTAAAGCGCAAAATGGTGGCCAGCGTTTCGGTGAAATGGAGGTGTGGGCACTTGAAGCATACGGTGCTGCCGCAACACTTCAGGAAATGCTTACTATTAAGTCAGACGATGTATACGGTCGTGCGAAAGCGTACGAAAGTATTATCAAAGATGACATTATCACCGGGCCAAAACTTCCAGAAAGCTTTAACGTGCTCGTGAAAGAACTCCAAGGTCTTGGACTTCGCGTCGACCTAGTCGATGAAACCGAGGAAACCCTTGATGCCGAAGAGGTGATTGCAAGTGCCGGTCCTGCCGACAAGACGGTTCCAGCAATCATTAGTGATGATGACGAGGAAGACGAAGAAGCTGTTCTTGATGAAGCCGACGAAATCGATCTTGATGAAGACGGTTTGAGCGTAGAAGTTGCTGACGAATTTAATGACGAAGATGAACTAAAGGAGGAGGCGTAATATGTCACGAGTTGTTCCTACCTCAGGTATTGCAGATTTTGACGCAGTACGCCTTGCCGTTGCAAGCCCAGAGGATGTCCTCAAGTGGAGTCACGGTGAAGTTACAAAGCCTGAGACAATTAACTACCGTACGCAAAAACCAGAGCGAGATGGGCTATTCTGTGAGCGTATTTTCGGTCCAGTAAAAGACATCAACCCGCACGACTCAAAGCTTAAGGGTGTTCGCTCACGTGAAGCTGCTATTGATAAGAATGGTGAACTCGTTACTAAAAGTATTGTTCGCCGCGAACGCATGGGCCATATTACCCTTGCGGCTCCTGTAGCGCACATTTGGTTTATGCGTGGCACCCCAAGTGCAATGAGTTTGCTGCTTGGTATTACCGTACGTAACCTCGAGCGTGTCGCGTATTTTGCAACCTATGTTATCTTGGGTGTCGAAGCTGAAAAGCGCGATCAGTACCTTGCCGACTTAGAAGCCGAAACCGACGCAGGCCGTATCGCAATCAAAATGCGTTACGAAAAAGAGGCCGAGGGTGAGGGAGTTGACGTTAAGAAGCTTGCCGAAGAGCAATCACGCGAACTTGAAGAGCTTGAAGGCAACTACGCCGTTAAAAAAGCGCAGCTTGAAAGCCTCGTAAAAGGCTCACTCCTTTCCGAAACCGATTTCCGTAACCTTCCCGAAGAGTACGAAGAGCTTATCGATGTTAGCATGGGCGGTCCTGCCCTTAAGGCGCTCCTCGACGAAGTTGACCTGCCAACTCTGATTGCTCAACTACAAGAAGAAGTAGAGGGCGCCAAAGGCCAACGCGAGAAGAAGCTAATCAAGCGCCTCAAGGTACTTGAAGGTATGCAAGCGGCTGGTATTAAGCCATCGAGCCTTTGCCTTACTGTACTTCCTGTTATTCCTCCGGACCTACGCCCTATGGTGCAGCTAACCGGTGGACGATTCGCGACAAGCGACCTTAACGACCTGTACCGACGTGTTATCAACCGTAACAACCGCTTAAAGAAACTAATCGACCTTAATGCTCCGGAAGTAATTCGCCGCAATGAAATGCGCATGCTTCAAGAAGCCGTAGATAGTCTTATCGACAACTCGGCTGCTCGTGGTGGTCGTGCAGTAAATGCTACCGGTGGCCGACGCCGCCTCAAGTCGATCAGCGATATGCTAAAGGGTAAACAAGGCCGTTTCCGCCAGAACTTGCTCGGTAAACGTGTTGATTACTCTGGCCGTAGCGTGATTGTGGTTGGCCCTAAGCTGAAGATTAACCAATGTGGTCTACCAAAACAAATGGCGCTTGAGCTCTTTAAGCCATTCGTCATTAGCTGGTTGATTCGTGGTGAATATGCGCATAACATCCGTTCTGCAACCCGCCTTATCGAAGCCGGCGAAGCAGTGGTATGGGACGCACTTGATGCCGTCATTGAAGGCAAATACGTTCTCCTAAACCGCGCGCCGTCACTACACCGTTTGTCTATTCAGGCATTTATGCCAGTACTTGTTGAAGGTAAGGCAATCCAGCTACACCCACTCGTCGCATCAGGCTTTAACGCCGACTACGACGGAGACCAGATGGCCGTTCACTTGCCACTCTCTGACGATGCTCAGGCCGAAGCTCGTGAGCTGATGAGCGCGGTAAACAACCTGCTGAAGCCTGCCGATGGTAGCCCAGTGCTGAACATCAACCAGGACATCGTGCTTGGTAACTACTACCTTACTTACGACAAACCAAGCGCACAGACCGACACCGTAGCCGTATTCGCAAATAGCCGCGACGCTGAACTTGCGTACGATATGGGTAAGTTACAACTGCAAAGCCCAATCCGCATTCGGGCAGGTGGCAAAATCCGTAATACCACTCTTGGCCGTGTATTCTTTAACGAAATCTTGCCTAGTGACTTTCCGTATAACAACAACGTCCAAAACAAGAAAGAGCTAAAGAAAGTTCTTGCGCAAATCTTTGAAAAATATGGCGCTGAAGAGACTGCTAAGACCGCTGACCGCATGAAGGGCTTGGCGTTCCGTTTTGCAACAACCTCTGCCGTCTCAACGAGCATGCAAGATTACCTAAGTTTCGATGAAATCGCTAACTTTGTGAAAGAAGGTGACGATAAGACTGGTGTTATCTCGGATCAATACGACCAAGGTCTCATTACCGAAGATGAACGCTACAGTCTCACCGTTGCTAACTGGCGTGGTGTTGACCGCAAGATTGAAGACTTTTTAAAGAGCCAGCTTTCAAGCATGGACACCAGTATTTCAACGATGGTGAACTCTGGTGCTCGTGGTAACATTACGAACGTCAAGTTCGCAAGCGCGATGATCGGTATTCAGGTGGATGCGACTAACCGAGAAATCGAGCTTCCAGTTCGCTCAAACTTCAAGAAGGGTCTTTCAAGCCTTGAGGCATTCGTGGCAACACGGGGTGCGCGTAAGGGTCTGATTGATACCGCACTTAAGACCGCTGACTCTGGGTACTTAACTCGTCGCCTTGTCGACGTGAGCCAAGATGTCTTTACCGTAGCGGACGAAGCTGGTGATGACGCAGGCTTTACCATTCATCGTTCAGAGTCTGAAATGACAATGATCGACTTTGGTAACCGCTTGTATGGTCGCTTTACCGCTGAAGCCGTTCCTGGACATGTTGAAGCCGACCAGCTCATCACCCGCGCTATCGCCGATGCGATTCAAGAAGATGAGAAGGTGAGCGAGGTAAAGATTCAGTCTGTTCTTTCCACCAACAACTTGAATGGTATTCCACAAAAGAGCTACGGCCTTGATATGGCAACCGGCGAACTCGTTAGCGAAGCCGAACCTGTTGGTGTGATTGCAGCGCAATCAGTGGGTGAGCCTGGTACACAGCTAACCCTTAACACCTTCCACAGCTCTGGTGTTGGTGGTTCGGACATTACCCAAGGTCTTCCTCGTGTTGAAGAGCTCTTCGAAGCTCGTACACCAAAGGGTCAGGCATTTATGACTGAAGTTACCGGTACTGTAGACGTATGGGAAGACGGCAAGAAGTACATCGTTCAGGTAACGCCAGATGCTGGACATGTCGAGCGTATTCCACTTGAGGCCAGAAAGGCAATCGTTAAAAGTGGTTCTAGCGTTAAGGTGGGAGACGTTCTTGCCGAAGCTGACGAAAGCAAGAAGCCGCTTGTTGCACCGTTTGATGGCGTTGTAGAGGTGGCCGAGGATACTCTGGTTATTGCTGCAACTGCAAGCGCACCTGTTCGTTATGAAATACCCGGCCAAATGCAGCTTGTTATCCAAAAGGGCGACCAAGTTGAGGCTGGCGATCGATTGACGATTGGTTCATTGAATCTTCACGATTTGATGCGCCTAAAAGGCACTGAAGCAACGCAGCGCTACATCATCAACGAAGTGCTTCGCATCTATGCCGCACAGGGTCAGGATGTTGCCGATAAGCACCTCGAGATCATTGTGCGCCAGATGTTTAGCCGCGTTCAGATCGAAGATCCGGGCGATAGTACGTTTGTTATGGGTGATATCGTAAGTAAGGCAAGTGTTGTTAACACCAATGCTCAGCTTGTCGCTGACGGTAAAGAGCCTGCTCAGTACACTCAGCTACTTCTTGGTATCACCAAGGTGAGTATCTGGAGCGATAGCTGGCTATCTGCCGCATCTTTCCAAGATACCACTCGCGTATTGATCAACGCCGCTACTAGTGGTCGCGCTGACCGCTTGCACGGACTCAAAGAGAACGTTATCATCGGACGCAAGATTCCTGTCGGTACCGGGGCTCATCCTCTTTCAGACGAGCTCACTCCCGAAGACGAACTTGTAATCGACGAAACGATCGAGAACGAATTGGTAGAAGAAATCTCTGCCGACGTCGACCAAGAGTCGTAAAGGCGACTTCGCCCGTACACAATAAGACCCCGAAAGGGGTCTTATTGTATTAAGGACTGTCTGTCAGCCTCCTCTCGTGAACATTTTGCCGCATTTTTGATTGCCAGCTTGATTCACTAACAGAGGTATGAAAAGATAAATGTACTATGTCTACCATTTCCCGAAAGCCCATTCAGATAACCGTAGCAAATAAAATAGCAATCATAAAAGCTCAGCTGCCTTCTAAGGCGAAGTTGTTTTTGCGTGAAAAGTTATTTATTTTGAATAGCGAATACATTATAAAAGAGCGTCTCGGTAAGCCTCTCTACGACACGCCAAGATTTTTTGACCTTATCGATGAAGAATCTCCCTACCTTTTGCTGCCTAAAGGCTTCCTGGGCCAGTTACTGGCATGGTTAGATAAGAATAAGTATGTCTACACAGTGCAGTACGAATATCCAGATTTTGTCTCGATGGGGTTCGCCAGTACGATTACACTGCGCGCCGAACAGAAAGCCGTGGTAGCAAAAGCGCTGGAGGAAGGTGAAGGAGTTATTGTAGCACCCCCTGGCAGTGGGAAGTCCATCATGGCACTTGAGCTCATTGCTCAGCATGACAAACCGGCCCTGATTCTAACTCATCGCAAGCAACTGATGGATCAGTGGGTGCAGTATATCCAAGAATATCTAGGCTTGCCCAAGAAACAGATTGGAAGATATTCCTCTGCGTATAAGAAGCCGAGCGACTACGTAACGGTGGGGTTATTGCAAAGCTTAGCGCGCGCCAAAAATATTTCGTCTCTATCTGATACATTTGGCGTGATTATTGTCGACGAGTGCCATCATATTCCCGCTCGTACATTTAGAGCCGTGATTTCACAACTGAACGCCCCGCATATCTATGGACTAACGGCCACGCCAAAACGCAAGCATAACGACGAGCAACTCATTTATCTTTATATCGGCGAGGTTGTAGCGACAATGCTTTCAAATCGCCCAAGAACAAGTTTACCCAGCCTTATCGTTCACGAAACTAACCTGCAACTCTCTTTTAACTGGAAGACCGACCAGGCCGAGTTACTAGCTAAAGTGATCTGTTACGATACTGCGCGCAACCAACAAATTGTCAAAGATGTAGTAGCCCAAACTAAAAATCACAAGAAGGTGCTAGTACTAAGTGAGCGAAAAGAGCATTTACAAATTTTAGAACTTTACTTACGCGATCAGGCGAAAGTAACTGTATTGTCGGGGGACGATTCTAGCACTAAAAGAAAGCTGAAGCTGGCTCAAATCGAGCAGGGTGAATACGACGTGATCCTCGCCACAGGACAGTTGGTAGGTGAGGGAATACACATCCCCACCCTTAACACGCTCGTATTGGCGTTCCCTTTCTCTTTTGAGGGCAAGCTCGTGCAATATATTGGACGCTTACTGCATGCGCATAGCTCTGCTGACCTGATAGACTATCACGACAAGCACGTTACCGTTCTAGCAGATCAATACAAAAAGCGTGCACGAGTATACAAGAAGTTACGTCAAACCAGCACTGCAGCTTCTGGCAATTAGCAAGACACCTTCACTGTATTACTCAGTGCCGCGCGCCGATCACCGGATCGATACTTAAACGTTACCGTATAATTACCGGGCAGATAGTGCCTGTACTGCAGTTCTCCGTTCGCAAGACGATCTAGCACCTCGGTTCCTTGATCATCGACTACAGACCACGACGGCATATGATATTGGGAATCCACAGCGTTACTATTGCGCGTGACTGTGCAGCCGTCTGCTCCGACAGTGAGCGTGTATGTTTTTTCCGTCTCTATTCCGGATTGCTCTATGGACCCACCCTGAGCCTGGTCATTCAATGAAGAGAGTTCTTTTCTTGCGATGCCAGGAGGATACGATAAGTAAAGTAGCACGGCAACGGCCGCGCCAAAGGGTACTACTACCTGCACGGCCACAAATATAACTGCCAACACGCGTATGAGGGTGTGTGGTTCATCTGCACCCTTTAATACAAGCCCATCGCTATCACGTAGTTTGCCGCGTGAAGCCAAAATTATGTCCACAAAATACCATATGCCTAGCCCGCCCAGCGTTAGTAACTTTACGACGCCCATCAAGGTGTGGCCAAGATAGAATCTATCTACGCCAAACATGCCAAAGAAATACGATAAAACGATTGTATTTTCGTAAGTCTTTGAGCTAATTGATTGTGAATTCTGAGACGTACTATCTAACTGTAGAGAAAGAGACCGCGAGTCGCTGACTGAAGGTTTTTGATCCATAATTGCTACAGTATAGCATAAGTATCTTGGCCTAATCCAAAAAAATGGTTGTCCTCTACCTCTGTGCTTCAGCAAATAAACTT
>JAPUET010000019.1:0-5143 GCA_027492465.1 Candidatus Saccharimonadota bacterium
ATCCGGCCGGCAGGTCGGAATTTTTCGTAGAAAAGGAGAAATTACTTATGGAAGATCTAAATATTAAGCAACTGACACTTGCAATGCGCACTATCGCCGAAGAAAAAAACTTGCCTGAAGAAACCGTGATGGAGGTTATCGAGCAAGCGATCGCCGCGGCATGGCGCCGAGATAACGGGGAGCGTGATCAAAACGTTCGCGCCGAACTAAACACCGTTGACGGCACTGCTAAAGTATTTGTACAGCGTGAAGTTGTTGAAGAGGTTATTAACGATGCAACCGAAATTAGCTTGGAAGATGCGAAAAAGATTAAAAAAGATGCAGTGCTTGAAGATATTATCGAAGACGAATACGAGGTAACTGCTTTTGGTCGTGTGGCTGCTCAAACGGCAAAGCAGGTCGTTTTACAGCGCCTGCGCGAGGCAGAGCGCGAAGTAGTGCTTGCTGAGTTTGAAGATAAAATCGGTACAATTGTAACCGGTATTGTGCAGCGTGTAGAGCCGCGCGTTGTGCGGGTAGAACTGGGTAAAGCGACGGGCATTATTCCAGCTAGCGAGCAAATTCAAGGTGAATTTTATAGCGTTGGCCAGCGCATTAAAGTGTTTATTAAAGACATCGAGCGCGACAACCGCGGCCCGCAACTGATCTTGAGCCGGGGCAACGAGGCCTTTGTAGAGTATTTGTTCCGTCAAGAAGTGCCGGAAATGGAAACCGGTGCGGTAGAAATTAAGGGTATCGCTCGCGAAGCTGGTCGTCGTACCAAGCTAGCCGTTACGAGCACTGTGCCTGGGGTTGATCCAGTAGGAACCTTTGTGGGCGGTCATGGTACGCGCGTGAATGCCGTTATGAACGAGATTGGCGATCAAGAGAAGATCGACATTATTACATTTGACGAAAACATCGATACATATATTCGCAACGCGCTTAGTCCGGCTGAGGTTGTGAAGGTAGAGATCGACAAAGATACTACAAGTGCAAAAGTATTCGTCGCTGAAGATCAGCAAAGTATCGCAATTGGTCGTGGCGGCCAGAACGTTCGCCTAGCGAGCCGCCTTACAGGCTATGAACTCGATATTGAAACCGCGGTAGCAAAACCTGCTGAAAAGAAACCACGCAAAAATATTGAAGATAATTTATTTAACGCAATCGAAGAGCAGGGCGAAGAATCAAATTAGCTGAAACTGGGTATGTATAAAAAGAGCCACCTAATTGCGTGGCTCTTTTTTACTTTTCGTGATTAGTCTCAGCCAATGCACCCCGACGGTAGACGGGGCGCATTGGCTGAGGGGTTGACACCATCATGCTCAGAGGCAATCCTCCAAGCATGCTTTCGTCATGCCGCCGATCGCTCGCTCGGCGATGTTGGCCAGAAGCTTCAAGAGCTTCTGGGCCTTCAGGTACGCGGCCACGCCCAGCTGGACGTGACGCGGTACATATCCCGTATCGGTCATGATTCTCCTTTTTTTGGAATGGGCCGGATCGACAAATATATATTATACACTAAAACTACTGTTCAAAATTGGCACTCTCAGTTGACGAGTGCTAATTTTATAGTGTATACTTTATTAGGTAAGGGTGGAACTCGCCCACATGGAGGGCTATTATGCCAGAAGATTTTGCAGATTTTATTTCTCACTTGACGACAAATGCTCGTATGAGCGTGCAGCACGCAGATGCTATTGCACGTGGCAACGGTAGTAGTTATATAGGTACGGAGCACCTTCTTTTAGGGTTGCTTGCACAAGGTTCGAGCACGGGCGCAAAGGTACTTGCCGATGCTGGGATTACCTTGCAACAGGCCGAACTCGCTCTTGATATCAAACCTTCTAAGGTTATGGTGAGTACGGGTGCGGTAGGTCTTAGCGAGACGGCGCTCTTGACACTCCGTATGGCATGGGAAACCGCTAAAGAATACAATCAGGATTATCTCGGTACAGAGCATATTTTGCATAGTATTCTTCGTCAGGGCAATGCTCGTGCCACAACTTTGCTGCGCAATGAACTTGAAATGGATGTCGAAGATGTCCTTGATGAATTAGAGAATTACTTTGATCGCAATCGTCCAGAACATGGCGATGTATTGACTGAACCTAAAAAGGCAACAGTGCGTGGCGGCGCTCTTTCAACGTATGGTATTGATTTGACGATGAAAGCGGCCACTGATAGCCTTGATCCCATGATTGGCCGCGACAAAGAATGTGAGCGAATGATCACTATACTAAGCCGTCGCACAAAGAACAACCCAGTTCTTATTGGTGAACCTGGTGTTGGTAAAACGGCAATTGTGGAGGGTCTTGCCCAGCGAATCGTTCACGAAGATGTACCAGATCATCTACTTGATAAGCGGGTGATTATGCTTGATATGGCAGCAATGATAGCGGGAACTAAATATCGAGGTGAATTCGAAGACCGCTTAAAAAAGGTTGTGAGCGAGATTAAAAAACAAGGCAATATTATTGTATTTATCGATGAGCTCCATCTACTTGTTGGTGCAGGGTCGGCTGAAGGCAGTATGGATGCGGCCAATATTTTAAAACCTGCGCTCGCCCGTGGTGAGCTGCACATGATTGGCGCAACAACACTTGATGAATATCGAAAGCATATTGAAAAAGATACGGCACTCGAACGCCGGTTCCAGACGATTGTCGTGAAAGAACCAACGATTAAAGAAACGGTAGCGATATTGCGCGGACTTAAAACTTACTATGAAAAACATCACGGGGTAACGATTAGTGACGACGTGATTGATTCGGCAGTATTCATGAGCGACCGCTATGTGAGCGACCGATTTATGCCAGATAAAGCAATTGATGTCATTGACGAAGCGGCTGCAAGAGTTCGCGTTAAGCAAGGTCATCGCCCGAGCCGTCAGCGTGAGCTTACCAAAGAGTTGATTGCATTGAACGAGAAAATGGAAGATGCCGTGGCTCATGAAGATTACGAACGAGCCGCGCTCTATAAGCAACGTATTAGTCAAATTACCGATAAATTGGAGGCTGAAAAGACTGCCCAAGAAGGTAAAAATGCGGTAAAGCTCACTGATAGCGACATTGCCCATGCAATTGCGGTAATGACCCATATTCCGGTTGAGAAGGTGCAATCGAGTGAGGCAAAGCTACTCACACACTTAGAAAAACATTTAGCAAAACACTTGATTGGCCAAAAGGAGGCAGTAAGTAAAGTTGCGCGGGCAATTCGACGCAGCCGAAGTGGGGTTGCAAGTAGCAAGCGTCCGATCGGCAGCTTTGTATTCCTGGGACCTACAGGGGTTGGAAAAACGGAACTCGCTAAAGTGCTTGCTCGAGAAGTATTTGGTAGCGTCGATGCACTGATTAAAATTGACATGAGTGAATTCGCCGAAAAACATAACACTTCGCGCCTTGTGGGTGCGCCAGCCGGTTATGTAGGCTATGAAGATGGCGGTAAATTGACCGATAAAATTCGGCGCCAACCATATAGTGTTGTTCTGTTCGACGAGATCGAAAAAGCTCACCCTGATGTTTTTCAGTTGTTGCTGCAACTACTTGAGGATGGTACGTTGACAGATGCCAAAGGTCGTGCTGTGAGCTTCCGTAATACAATTATTATCTTAACGAGCAACCTTGGCGCCGATCATATGATGAAAGAGTCAGAGCTTGGGTTCCGTTCGCCGACGCAGGCCGATAAAGAGCTAGATTCGCTCCATGAACGTAATGCTCGCTACGCGTGCGAGGCGCTTGATAAATTTATGCGCCCGGAGTTAATCAATCGCTTTGATGCTATTGTTACCTTTAGAGCACTCACTCATCGTGAAGTTGGTAAAATCTTTGATCTTATGATTGAGGAGCTTCGTCAGCGCCTAGTGCGAAAAGGGCTTGGGCTAACTATCAATGCTGCTGCCAAGAAATATCTTATTGAAAAGGGATATAGCGCAAAGTTCGGTGCACGGCCCTTACGCAGAGAGATCGAAGATGAGCTTGAACATGCTATCGCCGAAGGTGTTCTCGCCGAAAAATATCAAAAGGGCAGTATACTAGAAGTAGATATACATAAAGGGGAACTAACACTTAATGAGCACAGCGAAACCGTCGACGTCGCCTAGCAAACCATCCGTTGTAAGTCGACTGATTGTTTGGCTCGTGATCGTTGCCGGCGGAGTACTACTATATTTGTATGGGTCTGTTCCGGCAGACTGGGTGCGGGCTTCGTTTTTTACGCCCTCTTCGCCCCTTGTCTCGGCTGAAAAGCGCATTTCCTTTACCGAAAGAGGCAAGCAGATTTTTCACGCGACCAGCCCTGCAATTGAGAATAAAACAGAGTTTAATACTTCGTGTACCAGCGGTGAGCGTACTGCTGCAATTCTTGGCTGCTATGTTGGCGATCGAATTTACCTATACAATATTCAGAATGCGGAGCTTGACGGCACCCTAGAGGTGACGGCTGCGCATGAGATGCTTCATGCTGCTTACCATCGACTCAACTATTTTGATCGTCAGAACGTCGATAGACTAGTGAGAGAAGAGTACGCGAAAATTAAAGATACTCCCTCAATTAGTCAATTAATGGAGTACTATAAGCAAGCTGAGCCCGGCGCAGAGCTTGACGAACTTCATTCGATTATCGGAACCACCGTTAGGGACATATCGCCCGAGCTTGAGCGTTATTATAGAAACTACTTTACTGATCGTGGTGCAATTGTAACTTTAAATGCCAAGTATAGCGCTGTATTTGATACTCTTAGTCAGCATGCGGATGAACTGCAAAAGCAAATAGATGCAGAAGGACCGGCTATTGCGAGTGATATGAAGACCTACCAGACGGATCTTTCCCAGCTTAACTTGGATATTCAAAGTTTTAATGCACGGGCTCAGTCTGGTGGATTCTCCTCGGAAAGTGAGTTTGCAACTGCTCGTAACGCATTAGAGGCTCGAGTCGTAGCGATGAATGGACGCAGGTCGGAGCTAAACGGCCATGTAGATGCATACAATGCGCTTATCGAGGAATTGAATGCGCTTGCTATTCGCGTGAACACCTTAAACCAAAGTATTAATGGCGTTGATGCGCCGAGCGGAGTATAAATGGCAAAATCTCGCACTCAATTTGTTTGCCAAAATTGTGGCACGTCATACCCAAAATGGACCGGTAAGTGTGAGAATTGTGGAGA
>JAPUET010000019.1:5243-13897 GCA_027492465.1 Candidatus Saccharimonadota bacterium
CTTTACGCCAGCGGCGAAGAAAGTGCGAGTCAGGTGAAGCTGCGCGCTTCGCGGCTCGGTGCCGAAGCGGGCGATGATCTTGCGTTTGTTGCAAGCACGAGCGCCGATGATATTACCGCGACGATCCGTAGTGGGGCCTACAAACTGGTGATTATCGACAGCATCCAGACGTTGAGCTTAAACGAAATTACCAGTGCGCCTGGAACAGTGAGTCAAATTACCAATTCTGCAAATGTGATTATTCGAGCAGCAAAAGAATCGGGCGCAGCTGTAATACTTGTCGGTCACGTTACAAAAGAAGGCTCGATTGCTGGGCCGAAAGTTCTTGAACACCTTGTCGACGTTGTACTGCAGTTTGAGGGTGACCGATACGGTGGGTTTAAGGTTGTACGCGCTATTAAAAATCGTTATGGTAGCACAAGCGAGGCGGCCATTTTTGAGATGCAGGACACGGGACTAAAAATTGTTGAGAATCCTTCAGCCGCACTCCTTGCTGAAAGACAAAATGCTGATGGGTCAGTGGTGCTTGCCACACTGGAAGGTAATCGACCAATTTTGGTTGAAATTCAAGCTCTTGTCAATCCGACAAATTTCGGGTACCCTAAAAGAACGGCCAGCGGATTTGATCTCAACCGTCTCAACCTACTCATTGCAGTGCTTGAAAAACGCACAAAACTGAATTTATCCGACAAAGATATCTATATCAATGTGGTAGGCGGCCTGAAATTAGCTGATCCTGCAGCTGATCTTGCGGTTGCAATGGCGATTGCCAGTGCTGCGGCAGGACGCAAACTTGATGACGGGCTAGTGGTGTTTGGCGAGGTTGGCCTGGGTGGCGAGATACGCTCTGTATCTCACGCTGAAAAGCGTGTTCAAGAGGCCAAAAAACTTGGATTTACCCAGGCAATTGCACCGGTAAGCTCTGGCAAAAAGGATTCATTTATTACGCAGGCGAAAGACCTTCGCGCTGCTTTAATCGACTATCTGACGTCGTAGAAAGAAGAAATTATGCAAACAAACGATTTGGTACTGCTTGCAGTCACATTGATTATTTTAGCTGAAGTGACCTATCTGCTAGCAAAACTCCCTAAAACAAGCATTAAAGCGAAAGATCGAGCGGTCTTGGTAGACACATCCGTACTAATGGACGGAAGGATAACGGGGCTGGCAGCTACCGGCTTTATTGGTGGCACGCTAGTGATACCACGTAGTGTCATAGGGGAACTACAGTTTCTGGCAGATAATGCCGATGCCGATAAGCGCTCCAGAGCTCGTAACGGCCTAGATGTCGTGAACGAACTGCAAAAAATGGAGGGCGTAGACGTGGAGCTGCTGCAAGATGGTAGTAAAGCTGAAGAAGGCGTGGATGAGCGCCTGCTACAACTCGCTAAGCAACATAGTGCAGCGATTTGTACGCTTGATTACAATCTGAATAAAGTTGCCGTAGTGGAAGGCATACAAGTGCTAAATATTAACGAGCTTGCCCAAAGCCTGCGCATGAGTCACCTGCCTGGCGAACGTATGCTGATAGAGCTACAGCAAAAAGGTCAAGATAGCCACCAAGGCGTCGGCTACCTGCCCGACGGCACGATGGTAGTGGTAGAGCAGTCCAGCAGCCTCATTGGCCAGACGGTTGAAGTGGAGGTGACGCGCAGCCTGCAAACTGCCGCAGGCAAGATGATGTTTGCAAAGCGCGTAGGGGGTAAGATTGCCACCACCAAATCCAAGCAGTCCGGCCGTACACCCTTTGGGCGCGATAAAAAGCCAGAGCCCGCTAAGGTAGCAAAAGCAGAGACAAAGCAGACTCAGACGGTATATCATGCTCGCCCCCAGCGTGCCAGTAAACCCGCCCCGAAAGATGCCGAGCAAGCGGCTACCGCAGCCAAGCCGCAGCAGCGTAAATCATCCCGCCGCCCCACACAGAAAGACCGCGAGGCATCATTTATGAACTTGATTGATAAGCAAACGGATTAGTTATATAATCTTCTCTTAGAAGGAGCGTTTATCTATGGAAGGTAGTGACGGCTAAAAATAAAAATACCCGCTGGTACTAGCGGGTATTTTAGTTATCTCCTACCGCGCCGCGGTGGCGTATCATCCCTTCAGCTGGCAGAGTAACTGGCCGTACCTACTGCCTGGTAGTAGCCAGTATCGGTAATCGTTGCGGTAATAGGCCCGCTCGTGGCGCTTGAAAGTTCACCTGCTGAAAGGCTCCAGGTGCCATCACTTGAAACTTGCTTGCTCGCAATAACTGTTCCGTTCTGGGATACCTCAATAGTCTGCAATTGGAAGCGGCCATGAGTGTAGCTCACTTTTAAGCCGGCTCCTACCTGAGCAACACTTACTGTCGGCGGCGTATCACCACATACATGAACATCATCATCCGCCGTCGAGTCGTAGCCTTCTGGCGCCGTTACCACCTCTTTTTTAGTGATTGGGTCTGTCGACTTAGTTACGCCCAGCTCGGTACGAGCGGCGGCTGGTGTACAGTCGGTGGCTTTCTTTTTTGAGACCTTATCAAATACCATTTTTGCGTTAGTTTGGCCAGCGTTTTTGTTCCAATATGAAGGGTAGACTTCTTTGCCAACTTTCTGAATACCAGATGGGGCCGGGAACCACTCTGCGTAAGTTGTTTTATTTTGGTCAACATACATTTTCGTTACCTGAGCCATAGTAGTGTCAAAGAAAAGCGCAGGAATGAGTGAGTTACCCTGTCGTAGCGGTGTGGTGTCGGGGTTGCCAAGCCATATGGCCATTGAAAGCGCTGGGGTATAACCGACAGTCCAAAGATCTTTTGGAACGATCTTAGCACCAATCTGGCCGTTTGACGTACCGGTTTTGGCAGCAACTTTAGCACCAAGGGCGTTCATTTTTGGCGTATAGTCGCTTCCACCGAGTCCGGCACGGGCACTGCCGTCACCAAGAATGTCGGTAACAACATAGGCTGCCTGCGGATCGATCACTTGTTTTGAAGACGTTTTATATTCTTTTAGTGTCTGGCTACTACTATTGGTTACCTTCAAGATAGTAGATTGTGGCATATATACACCCATGCGTGCGAGGCTAGAGATTGCATTAACATGATCAACAAGTTTCGTACCACAACCACCGATTGCGCTTGAAAGGCCGGCCTGAGCATCGGCGCCTTGGGTGCAGTAATTGTTATCGCCCATATCGCGAATGGTTTTCCAAGTGCTTCCTTCGTTGTTGGCGTCATTGATTGCCATTGCCTTGATGGCTGGAATGTTGCGCGAGAGCGCGAGACTTTGACGAAGCGTAATGTTGCCCTTGAATTTGCCATCTGCATCCTGCGGCTTATAGTTGCCAGCAAAGGTCGTTGCACTATCGGCAAGAACAGATCCGCTACCGTATTGCGTTTTACCGTCACCTTGGTTTTGGAATAACTGCGCATACACAAGTGGCTTGATCGATGACCCCGGCTGAATGAAACCGGTCGCCGCATTATCTTGGCCAAAACCTGTATAACTAAAATCGCGACTACCCACTAACGCCACAAGTTGACCGGATTTATTATCCTCGATTGCAGCAGCACCATTACTGAAGCCAGCGTAATTCGAACAGTTGCCCCACCCACACATTGCATTCGTTAATTTTCCGCTGAACATGTCTGACATGTTTTGTTCGAGTTGCGTTTGTACATCAAGATCGAGTGTGGTTGTAACAGTAAGCCCGCCCTCGCCAACGACTGTTTTGCCAAGTTCTTTTTCAAGTTGATTGCGCACCATTAATACAAAGTGCGGAGCTTTAATGCCATCTAGTTGATCGGCAAGCGGCTTAATACTATCCAGGATCGGCTCTGCTTTCGCCGCGTCTGCCTCGGCTTTGGTGATATATTTCATGTCTACCATATTCTCAAGCACTTTATGTTGACGCGCTAAAAGCGCTTCGCGCCCCTCGGTATTGTAAGGGTTGTATACGCTAGGGTTATTGGGAATTGCGGCAAGAAGCGCGCATTCAGATAGGCTTAAATTAGACGAAGACTTACCAAAGTAGGTTTGTGCCGCAGATTCCACGCCATTACGCCGTCCACCATAGGGAGATTCATTAAGATACATACCAAGTATCTGCTCTTTGGTATACATACGTTCTACCTCTACAGCGAGAATCATCTCTTTGATTTTTCGCGGTACGCCGGCTAAGCCTCGCTGAGCAGCTTCATCTTTACTAAAGAAGACTTGTTTTATGAGCTGTTGAGTGAGGGTTGAGCCACCTTGAACAGCGTTACCCTGAGAGTTATTAATAAATGCGCGTAGCACGCCAGACACGCTCACGCCACCGTGCTCGTAAAACTCCTTATCTTCAATTGCAACCGTTGCCTTACTCATGCACGGTGCAATTTTTTTCGGATCTACTACAAGAGTGTAATCACCGGTACCTTTATCTTCCCACAGCAACTTTCCATTACGGTCATAGTACTTTGTAACCGTTGATTTAACTCGTTGAGCAAGGGTATTCGGGCTAATTTGAGCAAGATCTTTGCGGTAATACGCAACGAGCGATAAGCCTAACAGTACAATGACGACGGCTAAGACACCGATTCCTTTAAGGAGTGTAAATAATCCTTGCTTAGAAAACCAAAATTTGGCTACGCGTTTTGGGTGAAGACGATAAAGCAGACGTTTAATAGGATGTTTGGGCAGAGTAGCGAGGTATTCAGCCTTTTTACGAGCCTTAGAGTCCTTCTTTGTGCGACGTTTGGCCGCAATATTCGCATAAACGCGGACACCGCGTGCTGGTTTCTTCGTTTTTACCACGTTACCACTTTCCCATAAGCAATATTAGTATCATTGTAGCACCATTTTTTTGCCGGCGCTAGGCACTATGTGATACTATCAACACTAGTAATAAAAGATCTTAACAAATGATCTTCTATCCCAAGATCGGAAAGAGAAGCTACCGTGTCGTTGGTCAAATACCTTTCGAGCTTTTCGATCGCGATGCGAAGGCGTAGGCTAGCGAGTAGTCATTTAAGGTAATGAGGGAGTGCTGATTATGAATAACTATCGAACATATCTTTCTGCAAATGCATCGTACAACCTTGAGCGTTGGCTCACGGAACCAAAGTATGCTGAGTATAAAGTAAGTATTGAGAAAATGATCGCACACGAACAATGGAAAGATCTCGAAGAAGCTTTCTTTAAAGTAATTGAGTTTGGGACCGCTGGAAGACGTGGCACAGTAGGGCCTGGCTCAAATCGCATTAACCGTGTAACTATAGGTGAATCGACTCAGGCGCTCTGCGAGTACATGAATCGGTTTGATTCGTCAGCTGCCGAAAAAGGTATCGCGATAGCCTGCGACACGCGTCTTAGTTCACCGGAACTTAGCCGTTATGCAGCTTGTGTCTGTGCGGCAAATGGTTTCAGAACATATATTTTTGACTCATTTTGTTCTACTCCCGAGCTTAGTTTTGCCGTCCGCGAATTGGGGTGTGCGGGAGGTATCGTTATCACGGCAAGTCATAACCCGTCTCCTGATAATGGGTTCAAAGCGTACTGGAGTGATGGCGCGCAACTAGTCCCTCCACACGACAAAGGCGTACTCGGCATGGCTGATGCTATTGCCGAAATACATGCAGAGCCAGATTTTGAAGAGGCGGTAGCGAGCGGTAAAGTTACTATTATCGATAACGCGATTGACGAAGCGTATTACCAGGCCGTGCTCGCAGAAGCGGTGTCAGAATATCGCGAGGTAACAATTGCGTACACGCCGCTTCATGGAGCTGGGCTAACCAACGCCTTGCCAGTGCTTGAACGGGCAGGCTTTACGGTTATTACCGAACGTGATCAAATGGTACCGGATGGCCACTTCCCAACCGTTGAGGGCGGTAAGTCAAACCCCGAAGTTAAGGCAGCTAACGACCGCGTCGTTGCGCTGATGCTTGCTCAGAATGCCGATATCGCCATTTCTAACGATCCTGATGCCGATAGATTTGGGGTCATTGTTCGACAGGATGACGAAGCGATATCTCTTTCGGGTAATCAGTCTGCTGCGCTAGGTGTTGATTTCATGCTACGTCAACTTAAGGCAAGGGGTAAAATCAATGACAAGCAGTTTATTGCCAAGACGATTGTTACGACGGACTTTTTGACGGAAATAGCCCGCTCCTTTGGCGTTAAAGTAGTAGACAACCTTCATGTCGGCTTCAAATGGATTGCCGAGCAAATCGAACTTCGTCCTGATGAAACGTATCTACTTGGAGCCGAAGAAAGTTTCGGTATGTGTAAGGGCGACTACGTGCGCGATAAGGATGGTGCCAGTGCTGCGCTCCTTCTCGCAGAAGCAGCGGCTGAGCAAAAATCACAAGGAAAAACCCTCTACGATCGGTTGCTAGAATTGTATAAAGAGTACGGATTGTTTGTTGAAAGGCTTGATACTATGCGCTGCGAAGGTGCTGAGGGGTTTGCTGAAATGCAAGCTATCATGGCCAGTATTCGTAAACAAGCTCCGCGCGAGATTAATGGAAAGACAGTGACCGCGGTGCTAGACTATCAGAGCGGTACTCGTACGGAGTTAGCGACTGGTGATACAAGCGAAATCGATGCTATCCGTGGCAACGTCTACGTGCTCGAATTCGGCGACACTCGCCGCCGCATGACCATCCGCCCCAGCGGCACTGAACCGATACTGAAGTTCTATAACCAATGGCACGAAGCCTCGACCACCGACCCCGAAGCTGAGTACGCCCGCGTCGAACGACACCTCGAAGCCATGTCCCGTCACCTTGAGGGGCTTATGCTTGAGCGTATCAAGCGCTAATGCTAACGTAGGAGCAAACATATAAGGAGTATTCACTTATGGCAGCCGAAAGGATACAATTACCCATCATTACTGACCCGGATGAGCTTCGCAAAGCCGTAGCGCACATCCAAGAGCGTCCTAATGAGCCCATTGTGGCGCATATGCCCACACTCGAACAGTATGTCGAGGCCGTGTTTGGTGCGAATATAGCGACGACATCCCTGATGGCGCAGTCAATCAGACGACCTGAGCATGGCATTGGAGCGCACTGGGATATCCATAGCCCTCACTTGCACCCTGAGTTTCCATTTGTCGCTACATACAATCGCCGTGGCTCGGCATTACTGCGAGCCACTACGCTAGACGCGATACTAGCACGGCACTACAGCGAGCATTTCCCTAATGCAACTCACGAAGCACGTGATGCACGGCGTGCCTATAGCGGGGTTGCGTTGGCTACGGCTTCTACGATATACGAGGCGATTATTAGTCCAGGTACAGGCTTGATTGTATCTCAAAGCAGGGGTGGGGCACCCGTCGTGCATGACGTATCTCCTATAGGAGGCATATCAGAACGTGGTGAATTTCTCAAGCTCGTTGTTCCGGCACCTACAGAGGACGCTCGTACTGTGCATGTCGATGAAAGCTACACATCATACAATGCGCTAATCAAGACCGAGGCGACTTTACGGGCTATGGAGGAGGCTCGCAGAGCCGAGGCGCAAGCTTGGGCTAGACTTGATGAAGAGAGGCGGACTATTCCCAAAGATAGTTTCTTTCTAGACCGAAGACGTAGAAGATTCGACTAAAACCCATAGGAATCATTACACACACGCTACATGAGACTTTTCTAGTTTGCTACACTAGAGATAGATGAATCTCGTTACCAAACTTGACCAAATTAAGGGGGTGGGGCCGCGTACAGCGGCGCAACTGGCGAAGGCCGGCCTGCATACAGTGGGCGATATTTTGCTGTTTTTGCCGCGAAAGCATGAAGATTTTACCAATGTCAGCACGATTGCCGACCTGAAACCGGGTAAGGTAACTATACGCGCGCATTGCGAAAGTATAACTACCCGTCCCGTACGGCGCGGCTTGCGACTCACCACTGCAGTACTAGCCGACGATACTGGTAAATTGAATGCCGTGTGGTTTAACCAGCCATATCGCACGCAGCAATTAGGCGGCAGCAGCGACGAGTTCTATTTTAGCGGTGAGTTTGAGTATAATTACGGCAAATATCAGCTAACCAACCCTAGTGCCGAGATTGCTAAAGAGATGCCGGTGCAAGCTGATAGATTACTGCCCGTGTATCACTCGTATGCCGGGCTAAAGAGCCAGACGGTGCGCAAAGTGCTAGAGGAGCTGCGGCCACTGATGAGTGTATTGCCCGAAACCTTGCCCGAAAGCATCATCACGCGCGGGGGGCTGATGCCGCGCGCCCAAGCCGTGAGTACAATGCACTTCCCGAAAACGCTAGAGGATGTAACGAAAGCACGTGAGCGTTTGGCGTTTGAAGAGCTATTTGAATTGCTGCTTGCCAGCCAACTAAACAAGCAAGAAAACCAAAAGCTTGCCGGCTACCATATTCCGTTCGAGGTAGAAGTAGTAAAGCAGTTCGTGGCGCAATTACCCTTTGCTTTGACTGGTGCGCAAAAACGCGCAGCTTGGGACATATTGCAAGATTTTGAAAAAGCCACACCCATGAATAGGTTGTTGCAGGGCGATGTAGGCAGCGGTAAAACCGTCGTAGCAGGCCTAGCGGCGCGCCAAGCAGCCAGCCATGGCTACCAAACGGCGCTAATGGCGCCAACGGAAATATTGGCGACACAACACGCCGAAACACTGGATAGCTTGCTGGCGCCATTTGGCGTAAAGGTCGGCTTGCTAAC
>JAPUET010000019.1:13997-16194 GCA_027492465.1 Candidatus Saccharimonadota bacterium
TGTTGAACGAGCGACCGGCGAACCGTCTGCCGATTAAAACGCAGATTATATCGCCCGTATCGGCCGCCAAAATTTACGATGCCGTAGATAAAGAAATCGCCGCCGGCCGCCAAGCTTACGTAATATGCAGCCTGATAGAAGAAAACCCCGATAACGAGGTAAAAAGCGTGCAGGCCGAATACAAACGGCTAAAAAACAGTGTATTTGGCCACCGCAGCATTGGCTTACTGCATGGCAAAATGAAGCCGGCCGAAAAAGATGAAGTAATGCAGGACTTCAAAAATAAGAAATACGATATTTTAGTGAGCACCACGGTAGTGGAAGTAGGCGTGGACGTACCAAATGCGACCTGCATACTAATAGAAAACGCCGACCGCTTTGGCCTGGCGCAGCTACACCAGTTACGCGGCCGTGTAGGGCGCAGCGGCTACCAAAGCTACTGCTACCTAATGATGAGCGGTAATAGTAAGCCGAGCGAGCGCCTACGCGAGGTGGAAAAGAGTAATGACGGCTTTTACCTAGCCGAGGTAGACATGCAGCTACGTGGCCCGGGCGAGATCTACGGCCGCATGCAAAGCGGCGCCTTAAACCTACAAATTGCCACGCTCGCCGATACTAAACTAATCGCCCAAGCGCAAAAGGCGGCCAAATGGTTTGTCGAGAGCGAGGATATTTCTCGCTATGCGGGCCTCACCGACCGCGTACGCTATTACCAACGGCTAACGACACTGAACTAGTTTATAAGAGACGAAATGTCGCGTATCTGCTATACTGCCTATAGTTATGTACGCAGGTACAACAATCCATGGTAAATCTGGTGGCGTGATAGGCGTGCACCAAAAAATCGACCGCATAGCGCGGCGTAATTTGAATACGCTACCAAAAGTAAGCAAGCGGTTTCCCGGCATTCGTGCCATACTGCATTTTGAGGGGAATAATGGGCCAGACGGCATTCACCGCAAAAGCCCTGGGCAGGATGACCCGTGGCACTTTATTAATCCTGAAGACCCTACCGATACTGCGCTGGTACAGATGATGCTAGACCATAAAGACAATTTGGTAACGGCACTACGCGAGAATAATCCTGAGCGAGCGGCATTTGAGGCCGCATGGCTCGCGCATGTAATTGCCGATGGGCTAACTCCTGCCCATCACTACCCTCTAGCGGATAAAATAGAAGAGCTATGGGGTAAGCCTCATGATGAGCGGATAACATTACGTGAAAAAAATATTATTCCAGGGGATAGTCGTCGTGAATCGATTAGTAAAAACTGGGAATATTGGGGCGCAAAAGGTATATGGACAACGCATTTTTTGTTTGAATGGGGTGTGGCTGCGAGCATAAAGACAACGACTTTTCCTAATTCTACTCCTAGCGCTAAATGGCTGGCCGCAGCAGACAAGAAGGGGCTGGAGCGCGTATTCTTGGATGCGGTTGATGAAGTATACGAGCTGGGTATGTACGAGCGCTTTTGGAAGCAAGGATGGAACACTAAGTTGGCGCGGCAGACCCGTGCGGTATTGATACCTAAAATATGTGCGGTGATAACGTACGCATGGTATACGGCGGATAGAGAGGCGGCCAGTGGCGCAAATTAGGGTGATTGCTGGTAAGTATGGCGGGCGCAGGATTGATGCGCCGGACTTTTCAAACGCACGCACAAAACCGATGGGCGAACGGATACGTAACGCTATGTTTAATAAGGTTGGCGCCGAGATTGAAGGCGCGAAGGTACTCGACGCGTTTGCCGGCACGGGTTCGGTTGGACTTGAGGCGCTAAGCCGCGGTGCGGCACATGTTACGTTTATCGAACGCGACAAGCAAGCGCAAAAAATCTTGGCACATAATGTCGCACTCCTCGGGTGCGAAGATAGCGTAGAAATTATACGTACATCCGTTAATAATTGGCTTGAAACCGCCGACCCACAGGGGTTTGACATTATATTCGCCGACCCGCCGTATCATGATCCACAGTTATCCACAGTTACCAAAATATTAGGTCTTCTCAAACATAAAGGGCTTATGGTATTATCTAGTCCAGGAAGAGGTGAGGGGCCGAATCTCGCAAATACTGGAATTGTTGTGGTGGACAATCGTAGTTATGGAAACGCGCGCCTCACTTCCTTCCGCCGAGGGTAGTTCCTCGCGAACATTTCAAAGAAAAGTGCTTCAGCTTAGGCTGGAGTATTTTTTATT
>JAPUET010000020.1:0-7012 GCA_027492465.1 Candidatus Saccharimonadota bacterium
TACCGCCACGATATTAAACATAAGTAAAATCCTTGCCAATCGCTATAGTAGTTATGTATACTAAGGTGCAGTATGAATGTATTTAAGGGGATGGGCGACTTTTTTGCACTCGATGTGGGCACAAATGCCATTCGAGTCGTGCAGTTAAAAAAATCAGGAGCTGGCTGGGTGCTTGAGCATTATGGCTATGCACCTATTGATAGCAAGCTTACCGGTAGTGATTCGGAAGAATCACGGCGTAAAGTAGGCGAAGTGATTATGACCGCTGTTGGCCAGAGCGGTATTAAAACGAAAAATGTTGTGATTGGCTTACCTAGCAACAAAACTTTTACCACTATTATTGATGTGCCAATGGCGAGCGAGGCTGAACTAAAAGCCACGATGAAATATCAGATTGATCAGTATATTCCTATGTCGGTAGATGAAGCAAAGGTTGACTGGGCTCTGCTTGGCACCTCTGCCCATGCCGCCAACCAGCAAGAAGTATTACTTTCGAGTGTTGCCAAACAGTACAGTGAAGAACGTCTCGAGCTTGTTGAGGCGCTTGGTTTCAATGTAATTGCCGCCGAGCCGGATCCTATTGCTATGGTGCGTGCACTGGGGGCTCCAACCACCGATGGCGCAGTTTTGCAGCTTGATATGGGCGAAAACTCTACTGATATTGCTATTGTGTACGGTGATGCCCCGCGTCTTATTCGTACCATTCCTACTGGTATTAGTTCACTTGTTAAGGCAACAACATCAAACTTGAATGTGCAAGAAGATCAAGCACGACAGTTTATTTTGAAATTTGGTCTTGCTCCCGATCGATTGGAAGGTCAGGTTCTTCGCGCTCTTGAGGGAACGCTCGATAACTTTGCTGCCGAGATTACCAAGTCAATTAAATTCTTTGAAACACGTTATCCAAGTGTTACTGTCACGAACGCACTCATCGCAGGATTCGCCTCATCTATCCCACAGTTCGACCAGTATCTTGCTGGCAAAACTGGCAAGAGTGTTCAGGTTGCGAATCCGTGGCAGTCTATACAAGTGTCAGATAATGACCAGAGGCAGTTAGCGGCAGTTGGTATGGAATTTGCAACCGCAATTGGTCTCGCAAAGAGGGGGAGTGAGTGATGATTCAGATAAATCTAATTCCCGATATTAAGCAAGAAATGCTTCGTGCGCAGAAAATGCGGAATGTAACGATTACGTTCTCGATTTTTGCTGGAATTATTGCCGCCGGTATAGTAGTGACGCTCGGCCTAATACTTGGTACGCAGGCGGTAGCTGAAGCGCTTACTGGTAAGGCTATAAAAGACGAATACGGTAAGCTTGCAGGCACCAAAGATATTAATAATGCATTAACTATCCAGAATCAGCTTAGTACTATCTCAACGCTGAATGATAATCGAACGGTTGACTCAAGATTGCTAGATGTCCTCGCCGCAATCAATCCAGCGGCTCCGAATGACATTAAGATCTCAAGAGTAACGCTGGACCCAAGCCAATCACAGCTAACGATTGAAGGTTCGGCGGCGGGTGGCTACACAGCAACAGACATTTTCCGTAAAACGATCCTGAATACCAAGGTGAACGCACAGCAAGGTGACGATATGGTTGAATCACCACTCACCGATGAGGTTTCCATTCAAGATACAAGTTACGGGCAAGACGCCTCTGGCCTAAAAGTTGTGCGCTTTACTGCCGTATTTAAATATCCGAAAGGCCTGTTTGATAATACGATGTCAGGCGTAGCTATCAACACGCCAACATCAAAAGTAGATGTTACAGACTCCAAAACACTCGTACCAGATAGTATGTTTACTCAGCCAGCGGCTGGAATACAGGAGGGTCAGTAATGCCATCTCAAGTTATTAGTCCAAAGCGTAAAGCAATAGCAGACTCAAGTCGAGCCATGTTTATGTGGATAGCAGCAATGTCGGCCGTGATTGGTATTTGTGTCGTTGTGGGCATTGCGTTTGCAAAGCAAATCTTCTTTAAGGCTGAAGTGGTTGGTAAAATGACCGAAACGTTGAATATCTTGAAAGACAACAATAAGGTTTCGTCTACTCTCACGAGTAACATACTCGTATTAGAGGCAAATGGGGCGCTTAATTCAGCTAAAGCAACACCTGAAGAAAAGGCCCTGCAAGTCGTTCTTGATGCGCTGCCTGCCGATCGTAACGCGCTTTCGCTTGGTGCGTCTCTGCAGCAGAATCTTCTAACGGACGTTGATGGCCTAAGTATTGAGCTACTCTCTGTTGATGGCGAAACTGCCACGCCTACAGGAGGCTCTTCTGAGAATACGATACCAATTAAACTTCAGGTAAAAGCAACCAGCGCAAATGCTATAAAAGACATGCTTTTACGGCTTGAGCGTTCAATACGCATTATTGACATTGATTCATTTAACCTAGAACGTAACGATGAGGGGTATGTGGCTACTATTGGTGCGCATGCATACTACCAGCCAGAAAAAAAGGTTGAACTGACGCAAAAACAGGTACCAGAAGGGAAGAAAAATGAAAAAAAGTGATATCGCAATGATTATCTTGATCGCTAGCATATCGGTAGGTATTTCATTTGCAGTGTTGAATCAGCTACCATTTTTTCAGGAGTCGGAAAAGGGCCAGAAAGTCGATGTGGCAGAGAAAATTAATCCAACCGTTGACGATCCGGATCCAGACGTATTCAAGTCTGACGCAATTAATCCAACCATACAAACAATCATTGGTGGTCAATCGGCCCAATAGGAGAAGCCTCTTATGGCCTTGATGACCGATGATATTCAGCAAAAACTCATAACACTTCTACAAGAAGAGGGATTAGTGAGTGCTGAAGTCGTTAATAAAGCGACAGATCGGTCAAAAAAAGACGGCAAATCGCTCCTTGCGACACTTACGGCTGATGGCGCAATCGATAACGAGCTATTAACGCACGGTATTGCTCAGGTTTCGGGCGTGCCGTATGTCAATCTTACGAGCACCATCGTTGATCAATCGATTTTGTCACTCTTGCCGTCGGATATTGCCGAACGTTTTATGGCCGTACCGCTAGCTGAGGTGCAAAATCGACTGGCTGTTGCGATGATTGACGCCAATAATGTTCAGGCGGTCGACTACCTTGCTAATCGTATTCAGCGCCCACTTAAGGTATTTATGGCCTCTGAGGCTGGTGTTCGGCACGTCCTCGACCAATACAAAACCGACCTTTCAAGTGTGGACGTAGCGGCTAAGGTATCGCAAGAGGACGCCAAATCTGAAAGTAGCGATATTAAAACTATTGTTCAAGATTCGCCGATCAGCCGTGCACTGAGCACTATTTTGGAATACGCTGTTAAGTCGCGTGCGAGCGATATTCATATTGAACCGCTTGAAAAGGCGCTTAAAATTCGGTGTCGTATTGACGGTGTCCTCCGCGAGGTGATGCAGTTGCCGAAAAGCATCGAACCCGCACTCGTGAGTCGTATTAAAATTCTTTCAAACCTTAAAATCGACGAACACCGCGTGCCGCAAGACGGCCAATTTGCAGTCCAGGTGGGCGATAAAGAGGTTGACCTTCGTATCGCGGTGAGCCCGGTGGTGTGGGGTGAGCAAGTAGTGATCCGTTTGCTCGATAAAAGCGGTAGTAGTTTTGATCTTGAGCAAATGGGATATGCCGGTCGCGCACTCCGCGCGATTCGTAAAGGGGTGAAACGGCCAAACGGAATGATTCTTACAAGCGGCCCGACCGGTAGTGGTAAATCGACGAGCCTTTATGCCCTTATTAAAGAAATCAAAGACGATACGGTCAATATTGTGACGCTTGAAGACCCTGTTGAGTACAAAATGGACGGCGTGAACCAGATTCAGGTAAATGCGGAAGTGGGGCTAACGTTTGCGGCGGGGCTACGTTCAATTTTGCGCCAAGATCCCGATATCGTGATGGTAGGAGAGATGCGTGATGCGGAAACGGCGAATCTGGGCGTACAGGCTGCCCTTACGGGTCACCTTGTGTTTAGTACATTGCACACCAACTCTGCCGCCGGCGTGCTTCCGCGTCTTCTCGACATGGACATCGAGCCATTCCTTATTGCTAGCACCGTTAACACTGTCATTGGGCAGCGGCTTGTTCGCCGCGTTGCTTCTAAACGTGATGCGTATTGGTCGAGCCCGCTCGAAACCAAGAGCATTCTCGATAACGTTGGCCATCTACTGCCAAAAACGAAAGAGGAGGCGGCTCAGATTTCAGAAGATCTTGGCTATAAAGACTTGCCACTAGCGAACCAAACCGCTTATACTTTAGTGAAGGGGCATGACACGCCCTCATCGCCTCGCGGATATAGCGGAAGAGCGGGGCTATATGAAGTTATGGATATCTCTGAAGAGATTCGTGAGCTTATTGTGAAGCGGGCAACAAGTGCTGAAATTCAGCGAAAAGCCGTCGAACAAGGTATGATCACGATGCGCCAAGACGGCTACCTAAAAGCTTTACAGGGCATCACAACGCTAGAAGAAGTTAACCGAGTAACATCAGATACGGCATAAAAGGGAGAGGCTATGGAAACACAAAACAATCTACGAATTGAGGTACTACTGGAAGAAGTGGTCAAGAAGCGTGCTTCAGACCTGCATATTCAAGTTGGGCTGCCTCCCATGCTGCGTGTTGACGGTTCACTGGTGCCGGTAACCGGGTTTAACCCGCTGAACGAGCAAGAGGTTGAATCTCTTGTATTTGCCATCCTCGACGAAGATCAGCAACAAATTCTTTTGAAAGACAAAGAGTTCGACTTTAGCTTTGCGTTTGGTACACTGGGCCGTTTCCGTGTGAACGCATTCCACGAGCGCGGTAACCTTGCTGGCGCACTTCGCCTCATTCCAAATGAAATTAAGTCAGTTACCGAGCTTGGCATGCCTCAGGTAGTTATGAATTTTGCTAACTTTCCCCGCGGTCTTGTACTCGTAACTGGACCAACCGGTAGCGGTAAATCAACCACTCTTGCCGCGCTTGTCGACAAGATCAATACAGAAAAATCACAGCATATTATTACGATCGAAGATCCAATCGAGTTTACCCATAAGAGTAAAAAGTCGGTAGTAGTGCAGCGCGAAGTTCATTACGACACCTATAGTTTCTCGGCGGCCTTGCGTTCGAGCCTGCGCCAAGACCCGGATGTAGTGCTGATTGGTGAGATGCGCGACCTTGAAACTATTTCGGCAGCTATTACTATTGCTGAAACGGGCCACCTTGTGTTTGCAACTCTTCACACCAACTCTGCGGCCCAAAGTATCGACCGTATGATTGACGTGTTTCCGCCTCACCAACAGCCGCAGATTCGTGCTCAGCTGGCGAATATTCTAATGGCCATTTGTTCGCAGCGTCTTGTACCTGCAATTGGCGGTGGGCGAGTGGTAGCGGCAGAAATCTTGATTGCGAACCCTGCTGTACGTAACGTTATTCGCGAGGGTAAAAGCCATCAGCTTGATGCAATCATTCAAACTGGTGCCGACCAAGGCATGCAAACGATGGATCGCACGTTGGTGAGCTTGGTGCAAAGCGGTACTATTACCTACGATAACGCGCGTGAATTTGCGGTTGACCTAACAGAATTTGAACGATTGATGAGGGGGTAGCAGGTGAGAAAATTTAACTACGAGGCGCGCGACAAATCGAACAACGAAACGGTTAGTTCGATAGTGCAGGCCGAGAGTGAATCTGCTGCTGCCAAGCTGCTTATAGAGCAAGGTCTTATGCCGCTCAAAATCAAGGAACTCGACGAAGAAGGTTCGTTTCTTGCTAAGCTGACTAATCGCATCACGCTAAAAGATAAAATCGTCTTCTTGCGCCAGCTCTCAACGCTTATCGGCGCTGGATTGCCGCTTTCACAGAGCCTCCACACGGTAGTTGAGCAGACCGACAATAAAAAAATGCGTCAAGTTGTTGAAGAGGTGATTGCTGAAGTTGAGGGTGGGCACACCCTGTCGGCGGCATTTGGTAGGCACCCAGATGTTTTTGACAAAATTGTCTTGGCGCTTGTTTCTGCCGGTGAAGCATCGGGTACGCTCGATGAAGCGCTGAAGCGCGTTGCAACCCAAAAAGAGAAAGATGCCGCAATGATGGGCAAGATTCGTGGCGCGATGATTTATCCAGGAATTGTCCTGTTTGTTATTGTTGGGGTGATGGTATTTATGCTGCTTACGGTGGTACCGCAGGTGGCAAAGCTCTATAGCGACATGCATAAAGAGTTGCCAATGCTTACCGCTGTCATGATTGCAACGGCCAACTTTATGATTAACTTTTGGTGGATCGTACTTATTGCTCTAGGGGTTGGCATTTACTTCTTGCGCCAGTACCTACGCACTGATGCTGGTATAAAAATGAAAGACACTCTAAAGCTTAATGTGCCGATGTTTAGCGGTATGTTCCGTAAGCTTTACATGGCCCGCTTTACGCGCACTGGTCAAACTTTGCTTGCAACCGGGGTTGCCATGCTCGATATGCTTCGAATTAGCGCTGAAGGCGTCAACAATACCGTCATAGCCGCCGGAATTGACCGTGCTGCAGAAAAGGTGAAAGGTGGTAAGGCGCTTTCAGTTGCACTCAAGCCAGAAGAATACGTTTTGCCAATGGTTCCGCAAATGATTAAAATTGGCGAGCAATCGGGTAAGATTGACGAAATGCTGGGCAAGACAGCTCAGGTGTACGAAGACGAGCTTGACGAAGAGATCAAGACTATTTCTACGGCGATCGAGCCGGTGCTGATGATATTTATGGCCGTATTTGCAGGTGGTATGGTAGGGGCAATTCTATTTCCTATCTACAGTTTGGTAGGAGGAATTCATTAAAAAAGTACTAGACAACCATAAAGCATGAGTAGTATGATATTACGTAAGCGTTAAGCTCTAAATAAGGAAGGTGGAATTTCAACAATGAGCAAGCAAGAATTAAAGCAAAAAGGGTTTACCATTATCGAGGTGGTACTGGTCCTCGCAATCGCAGCACTTATCTTTTTGATGGTGTTTATTGCACTCCCAGCTTTACAGCGCAATCA
>JAPUET010000020.1:7112-12747 GCA_027492465.1 Candidatus Saccharimonadota bacterium
TCACGCCAGAAAACGGTGGCGCAATGATTTGTCAGACTGCTTAGCAGCTAACAACTAAATACGAAAGTACTCGGCTACAAAGTGTCGAGTATTTTCTATTTTAGACTTGAGTTGTTATCATAAGGATATGAACATTCTGCTTATTGTTTCGCTGGCAGTCATGGGGGCGCTACTAGGCAGCTTTGCCGTGGCTCAAGTGTGGCGTTTGCGGGCTCATCAGCTTGTGCAGGATGACCAGGGTGGCGATCCTGTGAATAAGACTGAATTACGCCGTCTTAAGCGCTTGATTCGTCCGGTTCGCGAAGACCGTTCCGAGTGTTTGTCGTGCCACCATACACTCGCTTGGTACGATCTTGTTCCTGTTTTTAGCTGGCTGAGCCTAGGGGGGAAATGTCGCTACTGTAAAGCCAAAATTGGTGCCACCGAAATTATGGCCGAAGTAGGGCTTGCGGTAGTGTTTGTGGCTTCGTATCTTCTATGGCCGTACAGCCTTGGTTCCGCAGCGCAGCTAGTGCCGTTTGTTCTATGGCTGACCGCGTGTATTGTTGCAACAATCTTATTTGTATACGACACAAAGTGGTCGCTCCTCCCGTTTGCGCTGAATATTATGCTGGGATGCCTTGGGGTGTTATATCTCACATCGCTGGTTGTTCTAAATGGGGCCGCTCTTGATATAGGCTCGCTTATTGGTGCGGTCGCCTTACTAGGGGGCCTGTATCTCCTATTCTCGCTATTTGGATGGGTTGGGATGGGCGATGGAATTTTGGGGATTGGCTTGGCGCTATTTTTAGGCGATTGGCAACTTGCGTTTTTGACACTATTTCTCGCAAACCTATTTGGGTGTTTTATGCTTATTCCGCTGTATATCCGTAAAAAATTACACCGTAATGTCCGCATTCCTTTCGGCCCGTTCCTTATTCTGGCCTGGATTATTAGCATGCTTGCGGGGCACACCATTATTACGCAACTTTTTGGTTTCTCGGGCACTATGCTCAACGCGCTTGTGCTATAATCAACAATAGATATGAAACAGCGTGAAAGCGGCTTCACAATTATAGAGACGTCACTGGCATTAGCGGTGACGGGCCTCGTAATTGCGCTTACTCTGCTTGGTATTGGGGCTGGGCTCAATAGCCAGCGCTATAACGATGCCGTCACGCAAACAGTTGACTTTTTTAGAGGTCAATATACTCAGGCATCTAGCACGGTGAATACTCGCCCGGTTACCGAGAACTGTGGAAGCGGAGGCATTACAACGAATGGTCCTTCGGCGATTCGTGGCGCCACGGAATGCATGCTGGTGGGGAAGATGCTAAGAAGTGCTAACGGTAAAGATATAACCGTGAATCAGGTGATTGCAAGAAGCGACCCCAGTTTGCTAGCGAACGTGAGCACAATGAGCGATAACGCCATTTTATCGGCATCTCAGCTGCAGGTGGGAAACTTGCTCGAGACATACCAGCCCGACTGGGCAACAACCCTTCTTGTCCCTAGTACTTCAAATGCTGCAACGTTTAGTATAATGATTGTGCGTACACCAGTTTCTGGAACTATCCATACCTACAGCTCTTCGTCTTCTACGGTACTACCAGGCGCTATTCTATCGTCCCAGGACGACATGACGATGTGTATAGACCAGAAAGGATTCTTTAGTGGGATAACTGCCCCAATGGGAGTGAGAGTAGTAAAAGATGCGGTTAACACCACGGGAGTGCGTATTCTCCCTGCGGGAGAGTGCGTATGAGTAAGCCTCTCGAGCGCGGCGATACAATTATAGAGGTAGTTATAGCTTTTGCTATTTTTTCTCTTGCGGCTGTTGGCGCAATAGCTATTATAAATACCGGTCTCGCCACGACACAGCGCAATCTAGAAACAACGCTTGTCCGTCAGCAAATAGATAGTCAGGCAGAAATACTGCGTAACATGCGCGACACAAAGGATCCTGCTTGGCAAACGTTAATTTCTTCAACGACATTGGTTGATAATCCGGCAGTGTTGGCAGACAGCTGCAAAACGGTATTACCGAGCGACCAGGCTTTTTATATTAAACCGAATATTGATAGCACCAATCCGGCAAATACTACCTATGACCGTAAGTCCGTTCCAGACCCTGCAAACTACACACCTCTACCGACAACCTATGCCAAAATCAACTACAGTGACGTCAATGGCAAGTCAGAGGGTATATGGATTCAAGCATCGTCTGCCGAAAAGAGTACCACGGGTGGCATAACAGCCTATGACTTTTATATCCATGCTTGCTGGGAAAGTGTTGGCTTGAATACTCCTATGACATTAGGAACAATAGTGAGGATTTATGAATAAAAGAGTCGAAGGATTTACACTTATTGAGCTGACGGTTGCCATTGCTTTTTTGGGAGTACTGCTTATGGCAATACTCATGCTATCGGTGACGGCCGGTAAGTTGTACGTAAAGGGTGACACCATGAAAACGACCAATCAAGCAGGTCGGGATTTTTCAGACACTATTCGTCGAGATTTTCTTTCAGCTGATGCCGAGAAGATATCCGCTCCTATTATTAACCCGCTCGGTAGTGGGCGAATATGTCTGGGAACGGTAACATACCTCTGGAATACCGCCACACTATTGAATGATAATTCGGTGCCGGCAGAGGCTGCAAAAATAAAACTTTCGGGTAGGGCAATTAAATTTGTACGGATTACAGGCTCGCAGGCCTCCTCATACTGCACTGCGAGTCCTCTTGGCTACAACATCGATCCCAGTCATCCAATGACAGAGCTATTTGGCGGTACCGCTCAAGAATATGCACTCTATTCAATGGTCTTTACAAAAGTTGCTCAGAATGGCAAAAAAGGGCTATATCGTGTCTTTTATACGCTAGGGACTAACGACGCCGGTAGTACCGAGCTTGATGCCGAAGGCTACGTACGTTGTAAGACAAACAATAGTCTTTTAGCAAACTTTAATTATTGTGCGGTAAATGATTTTGATTTGATGGCGCGCGTAGGAGGGGCTGGTAGTGGGAATAATTAAGAACAAAAGAACCAAAGAGCAGGGTGCATCAGCACTTCTTGTGGTAATATTTAGCGTTTTATTGCTCATGACTGTCTCGCTTGGCTTTTTGCGCCTTGTTATCCGCGATCAGCAGCGAACTATTGAGGATGAACTTTCTCGCGGAGCGTACGATGCGGCGCTCGCAGGTGTTGAGGATGGTAAGCGTATTTTGCAAGCATGCGTTGGGAATGGCAATACCGATGCATGCGCAGCGATTACTGCCAATAAGTGTAATTCTGTTCATACCGCAAAAATATTGAGCTCAACCGATAATAGTACGAATGAAGCAGAGGTGTTTATTAAAAGCGGTAGTGTTAGCACTGCTGCAGATAGGGCTGAAACTTACGATCAGGCGTACACCTGCGTAAAAGTTCAGCGTGATACCGATGCATATGAGCGTAACCTTCTCGCCGATACTTCACAGGTGATTCCTCTTAATACCCTCGGTGGATTTAATCAGGTCGATGTGTCTTGGTATCAACCCCCCGCTCTTACGCCGCTAGAATTGAATAGTCTTGCGACACCGCTGCCAGCGAGGGATTCCTGGGCGTCAGTCGGCAGCGCCCGCCCGCCTATTCTGCGTGTACAGCTTATACAGTTTAGTAATAGCGGGTTTAGTCTTGACGACTTTGATATTAATGGCGGCGGCCATACGCTATATCTCTACCCATCTAATATTGGCGGAACGGCCTTTACGTTTGATGCTCTTGATAACCGTCGTCACATTAGTCCCGAAGGACTTCTTGAGCTCGTAAGGTGTAATGCGGCTGCAACTCCATATATTTGTAATGCGCGCTTATCACTTCCAGCTCCTGTTAATGGTTCGGATGCTACGCGCAGTGCGTACCTTCGCGTTACTGCTATATACGGCGACACTAACTTTAGGGTGAGCGCAGTGGGGACCAAACTTCATGATGTGCAGCCTGCGATTGATTCTACTGGTCGAGCCTCAGATGTCTTTCGTCGCGTTAAGGCAAATGTTGAGCTAGAAAGCCCATTTGACATTTACCCCCGCGCAACCGTAGATATTACAAAAAACTTCTGTAAAAGCTTTTCTGTGTCGCCAACTGCATACTCACCGGGTGGGTGTGATCCCACTATGCCGTAGTCGGGTAAGGGCTAATCTTCATCGGAATGAAATCGCTCGTATACTTCTTTTAGGTGTGCATCGGTCACATGCGTATAGACCTGGGTGGTGCTAATGTTACTATGTCCAAGCATGCTTTGAACGCTACGAATATCGGCACCGTTCATTAAGAGGTCGGTTGCAAAACTGTGACGCATGGTATGAGGACTTACATGTTTAGTAATGCCGGCTAGCTTTGCATACTTTGAAACAAGCCTCTGAATACTTCGCGGTAGCAGCCGACGAAAGTCACCGCTTGTATCTTGAATATTATTGCGACTATAGTTGAGAAAAAGCGGGGGCAAGGAATCGGTTCGGGTTGCCAAATAAGTTTCTAATGCGTTTGCTGCTGCCTTACTAATAAATACCGGGCGATCTTTCTGGCCTTTTCCACGCACCATAAATTCTCGTCGTTTGATATTAATATGATCTCGGTCCAGATTGGTCAGTTCCGAAACACGTAATCCACTCGAAAAAAGTAGCTCCATAATTGCTCGATCTCGTAAGTGCGACAAGGTGCCATCATCGGGTATAACCTCCAGTATACGCTCTACTTCTTCAAAGTGCAGAAAGGTCACTTGCTTGCGGTGGGTTTTAGGCAGGTCAATTTTATTGGGCGCAAGCGAGGCAATATTGCGTTTACTTAAATAATCAAGAAACCCGCGTAGCGCAATTAAGTGATACGACTGGGTAATCGTCGCGAGCTCATCGCCCTTATCGCTAACTACTCGGTTCAGCCAAAGTCGATATTTGCGTACTAGCTCACTCGTAATATCTTCTACCTCTATGTCACCGGCAAATTCTACAAATCGCTCCAGGTAACGGCGGTAATTCTCGGAGGTTTTCGAAGAACGTCCCCGCTCTACCTCGAGGTACTCGACAAAATCAATAATCAGTTCCGACATGTACATATACGTATAGTAACCCGGTTCGGCCCGTAAAGGTAGTGTTTGCTACAATAGAAGAGATACATATTAATTTACGGTAAAGGATACATGGTCCATGGCATCAGTTGAGAAAACACTTGTATTATTTAAACCCGACACAGTACAGCGCGGGCTTGTCGGCGAAATTTTGACCCGCTTCGAGCGTGTAGGCTTGAAAATCATTGGCACAAAGATGATTTTTCCCGACAAAGACCACTACTACCGCCACTATGAAGATATTGGCCAAATGGTGACCAGACGAGGCGAAAAAGCATTTAATGTTACGCTTGAAATGATGCAGGCGGGGCCAGTAGTGGCGATGGTATTTGAAGGTGTAGAGGCCGTGGCGTTGGTTCGAAAGCTTGTCGGTGGAACCGAGCCAAAATCAGCACTTCCGGGTACAATTCGAGGCGATTATAGCCACATGAGCTTTGAGTATGCAGATAACCAGCTAAAGGGTATTCCAAATCTTATCCATGCCTCTGGCGACCCACAAGAAGCCGAGAAAGAGATCGATCACTGGTTTAGCGACAGTGAACTATATGA
>JAPUET010000020.1:12847-15985 GCA_027492465.1 Candidatus Saccharimonadota bacterium
TAGTCGTTGTTGTAGGGCTTATCGTTGCTGTTGGTTGGCTATTCTTTGAGAAGCAAAAAGATGCAAGTACAGGTGAAAATGCGGCAACTAACAGCCAGCAGACAGAAAAGGCACAAGATGCACAAAAAATAGAAGATAAGTCTCAGTATACGCTCGATAATGCTATTACAGATATCAACAAGGTTCTAGCAAGTAGCGGCTGTAGCGGGAAGGGCGGCGTACAAGTTGAGAAGGCCGATTTCGTACAAGTTGATAATTCCGCTCAATTCAACTATCAAGGCGGTAAAAGCCTTATCAATAATGAGTTGACCTATGCGTATACACAATATGGCTGTGGCACATCGGGGAGTGTTGGCCTCTTGAAGAAAGCCGATACTGGGTGGACGCTAGTTAGCGAGGATGCTCGCACATACCCAATGTGTGCAACAGTTCGAGGACAAGGCTTCCCAACTGCGATTATCGATAAGTGTTATCCAAACGATAGCTCTACCGAGCCGGTTGCGATATAAACTATCTCGCCAACCCTTTTTAGCTAAAAAGAAATTAGGCGGAGAAAGAGCTTAAGGGGTAGACCGTACCAAGATAAAGAGCCGGCAAAAAGCCGGCTCTTTATCTTGGTGCCCCAGGCAGGAGTCGAACCTGCAACCTTATCCTTAGGACGGATCTGCTCTATCCAGTTGAGCTACCAGGGCATGTACCACCTCTGTATTGTAGCATGACGATCTGCTATACTGTAGAGCATATGGCAAAAGATGATGCGTCACGAGCGCAGCAATTTGAAGGTCAACATGAGGGTGAGGAGCTTCTTTTTGTATTTCGTCGCCACATGATTGCCATGCGCAAAGGCTTTTATATGCTGCTCATTCCTTTTGCGCTCTCCTCAATCCCGCCCCTTATTTGGCAAGATAAAATCGAATTGTTTCTCCTTCCTGTTGGTGGGCTAGTTCTTGGACTATTGCTATTTTCGTACCACTTTCTTATGTGGTACTTCACCGTGTATATTGTCACTAACGAGCGTATTCGGCAGGTGACCCAAAAGGGGTTATTTGGCAAGGATGTTGTCGAGCTTCGTCTAGCGAAGATCCAAAACATAAGCTATAATATACCAGGATTCTTTGGCGAGGTTTTTAAATTTGGAACCATTGTTATCCAGACATTTGTGGGCGATCTTGTGATCCATAAGGTCGAGCATCCAAGTGAAATCTATAATCAGCTCCAAGACGCCGTGCATCATGCTACGACCGATTCAGAGCAAAAAGAAAACTATGAAGAAGCTAGTATCTAAATTACCAAAACGCCTTCAGCCAAAATCTGAAGAGACGCCGCCGTCGCGAATTACCAACGAAACCGTTGCCGAACACCGCGAACGAATTCTTGCTGGTGGCCGTAAATTTAAATACCCTGTTCAGTATGCGCGGCATAAACTCGTTTTTAATGCGCTTATTATTACCGTAGCGGCAGCTCTTCTATTGGGTCTTCTAGGATGGTGGCAATTATATGTTGTGCAGAATTCCAGTGCTTTTATGTACCGGATTACTCGTATTCTTCCCGTGCCAGTTGCGGCTGTAGATAGTGAGCAGGTGCCATATCGGGATTATTTATTGCAATATCGCGGTTCCGAGTACTACCTTGAAAAGTATGGTGAAATAAAACTCAGCACCGAAGATGGTAGGCGCCAGCTCGACTATATCAAACGGCAATCTCTCGACAAAGCTCAGCAAGTGGCCTATGCGCGGATGCTTGGTCGAGAAAAGGGGATTACCGTTTCCTCGGCAGATGTTGATGCATTTATCGATCAAGAGCGTAATACCGCGAATGGCCGTGTATCACTTGAAACTTACAACGCATCTATAAAAATGCTGTACGACCAAGATACCGATGATTACCGTCTCTCGGTGGCTAATGGTATTCTCAAAACGAAGGTTGCTTTTGTTGTAGATACCAACGCTACTAAGCAGGCCGACACCGCACTCACGCTCGCCAAAAACTCGAATGGTGATTTTGCAAAAGCGGCAGAAGAACTTGCCACTTCCCAAGGTGCTGCCGTTGTTGCTGGCCAGTCAGGTATGGTAGATGTTAACAGTAAATATGGCGGTCTTCGGGTGTCAGAAGTCTCACAGTTAAACGTTGGGCAGCTCTCGGACATCCTCCGTACTACAACAGACGATGGCTACTATATTGTTAAGCTAATGAACAAAACTGATACTCAAGTAGATTTCACTTATATTCATATCCCGCTCTCGACATTCGAAAATGATTTTGCAAAGCTCAAAAAAGACGGCAAAATCACTGAGTTTGTGAAACTAGCAAATACGTAAAGGAGGTACTATGTTTACGTTACCAGATTTACCCTACGAGTATGATGCGCTCGAGCCAGTAATTAGTAAAAGTATTATGCAGCTGCACCACGCGAAGCACCATAAGACATATGTCGAAAAACTTAATGCGGCACTTGAACAGGTTCCCGAGCTTGCAGATCGTTCACTTGTTGAGCTTCTTTCGAGATTAGACGAAGTGCCAGAGTCGGTGCGTCTTGCGGTTCGTAACCAGGGCGGGGGACATTACAACCATAGTCTTTTTTGGCAGTGCATGAGCCCTGATACAGCAAGTAAACCAAGCGGTGAGCTCGCCAAGGCGCTTATCGCTCGCTACGGTAGTATCGAAGAGTTTGAACAAAAATTTAGTTCAGCTGCTACCGGCTTATTCGGTAGCGGTTGGGTATGGTTGACTCGTGAACTCGAGATCATTGCTTTGCCAAATCAAGATACGCCCATGGCGCTAGGTAAAGGTGAGCCGCTTCTAGGGCTTGATGTTTGGGAACATGCCTACTATTTAGACTACAAAAATAAACGTGATGAATATATAAAGAATTGGTGGAAGGTGGTGAACTGGAAATTTGTTGAGGAGCGATACACAGCGTGATACTGAAGAATACAATAGCAATTTTCACAGATGGTGATTATCGCGGTGAGTACGACTGGAAGGGCGGAATACCTTTAGCTGTTGGTGAACATATAGAAGTGACTACTCAAGATGCAACAGTCTGTCGATATTTGCTAAAAGATAAGACGACGACTTTGACCGACAAAGGTGATAATCAAGAGGTTTTGACGACGTACACCTTTCGGCTGGCGTAGT
>JAPUET010000021.1 GCA_027492465.1 Candidatus Saccharimonadota bacterium
GAATCAGACCTAATTTTTAACATTGGGCCCTGAGCTCGAGGCCCAAGGTTTAGTTAGGGCCGAGTCAGTTTCCGACTCTAGTCACAAGAGATATGAGGTCTTTTGGCTTTTCCAGGGCCGTTGAACCTCACAAAAAACTCTACTCATGACGAGATGAACATATTCTAACACAGATTATAAGATTATGCAAGTATTACTGCTACCGATTACGTACAAGTGGCTGTAACTCATAAAACCGCTCGGCGTTACCACGAGCGCCCTTGACCTCGCTATCAGCCTTAGCACTTAGCACAAAGTATTGCTTTGCCCACTGCTCAAACTCTTTCAGTATTGTGCGGCGCACCGTATCGTTTTTTATTACCCCGCTACTGCCAATTTGTTGGCGCGATGCTTCAAATTGCGGCTTCACCATGGCAAGGATGCGGGTAGATGATGAATTATGGATATTTGATGATAGGATATTTGCAATATGCGGCAGTATTTGCCTTAGACTAATAAAGCTAACGTCCATTACCACAATATCCGGCACCGTGGCTGGCGTAAAGTCGCGGATATCAGTCTTTTCGTGCAATTCGATGCGTTTATCGCCGCGCAAGCTGGGGTGCAACTGCTCGGTACCAACATCAACGGCGTATACTTTACTGGCACCATGCTGCAGAGCGTAATCGGTAAAGCCGCCAGTACTTGAACCGACATCGAGCACCGTTTTACCCATAAAATCGACACCAAACTTCTCGGCAACGCTAGCAAGCTTAAGCCCTGCCCTACTCACGTACCGTTCTGTAGCTAGTAGTTTTACTTCAGCCGCCTCATCAGCGAAAAACCCCGGCTTTGTGACAACCTTCCCGGCCACCGTGACTTTACCCAGGCGTATCCAGCTTTCAGCTTGGCTACGCGTTGGTGCCAAACCCTTCGCCACTACTAATTGATCAAGGCGCGTTTTCATAGGTTTTTGTAGGTTTTGTCATCACGATTTAGAATAGACATAACCTCCGGGTCATCGCCTTTATCAACAAATATGATTCTAACTCGGCCAACGCGTACTCGAAACATATTTTTATGCCCAACCAGTGGCTTTGTATCTAATTTATCGTATTCTCTAGCCATTATATGAGCAATCGCCTGCATGACCCTAGCGTAATCCTTATCGCCTAATTTACGAAGAAATTTATCGATACCGCTTGTCATACTCGTCAACTAATCATCAAATTTATCGGGATTATCCCTTTTGTAGTCCACCATAATACGATAAAGCTCGCTGGCAGGTATGCCATTCGGATACCCGTTCTCGGTAAAATCAAACTCCCACCCTTCGTCTTCTGGTGGCGTAATCTCAAAGACTGGCCTAGACCGCTTAATCACCGTAAAATGCCTACCTTTACTTACAGCCTCTATAACGGCTGGTAAATCATTTCGTAATTGTTTTAGGGTAATTGTTGTATTCATGAGTCAAGTTTATTATAAGTTCAACTTAAAGTCAACTTAAGTTCAACTTTACTTCTTTCGTTCGCGGTATTCGCCAGTCGTTGTATCGACAGAAATAATGTCGCCCACTTTTATGAATGCCGGCACCTTCACGCTTACACCAGTTTCAAGCGTCGCGTCTTTCAGCACGCTACTGGTGGTGTCGCCTTTCACTACATCTTCGGCATAGGTAACTTCTAGGTAAATGTTTTTGGGTAATTCAACGTTAATGACACGTTCACCAAAGAATTGCAGCGTAAGGCTTTCGCCTTCTTTTAAAAAACCGCTGGCTTCGTCGACAAGCTCGGCCGCGAGCTCAAACTGTTCAAAGCTCTCTGGATCCATAAAGAAGTAGGTTGCGCTGTCGTTATACAAATACTGTACAGTACGGTTTGTGACTTCTGCGGGTTCGATTTTGTCTTGGCCTTTAAAGGTTTTTGGGATAACCGCACCAGTGACGAGGTTTTTTAATTTTACATTTACAATCGAGCCGCCGCGGCCCATTACTTTTTGACCATATTCAATCACTCGGTATGGCTGGCCGTCGATTTGGCAGACGGTGCCTTTTTTTAAGTCAGTTGGACTGTACATAGTAGATTATAGATTTTAGATTATGGATTATAGGGAAATGCCACGATCTAGAGGCGCTCCTTATTCGCCTTGATTAAGCCTTGTAGTAGTCTGTGCGTCAACGATGCAAGCTGCATGATATCCTCAAGCTCTGATTCCGTCATGTAGCCAACATCGGTGGCGATATATGCCTGTGTTTCGAGTTCGGCAAGTGAGCCCCTGGCAATTGCATAAAACTGTGCTTTTTCTTTAGCGGAAATGCGGCCAAATCCTTCAGCAATATTGCTTGGGATGGACACGACCGCTCGCCGCATTTGATTTGTAATACCAAATTGCTCGCTTGTCGGAAATCGTGCCGTTACAAGATAGATTTTAGACGCCAAGGTGCGGCTTTCTTGCCACACCTGGAGATCTCGATACGAAGTAATTTTTTGCATTATCCTCCTAAAATCTATAATCCAAAATCTATCTTCTACCGCTTGAGGCGCTACGCGCCTAACCTTGTGCTACAAATGGCATAAGTGCTAGGTGGCGGGCACGCTTGATAGCGACTGCCAGCTGGCGCTGCTGCTTAGCCGAAAGACCAGTCTTTGCGATTGGTTCAATCTGGCCGTAAATGTTGATGTAACGAGCAAGTGTTTTGACATCACGGTAGTCAAAATACACTGGCGCATCTTTCTTGAATCGTTTTACCATAGGTAATCTCCTTACGGGAGAAGATTATGGATCATAGATTATGGATCATAGGATATTTCCCTATTATCTATAGTCTATTATCTATCTTCTGCCTCTTATTAAAATGGAATTTCAGACAAGTCTATTGGCTTGTCATCAATATCCTCAATTACTACATCGTTTGATTTGTTGCTTGATGAACTTTGACGTGGTGCGCTTTGACCGGAATCATCGCCACCGCGGCCACCACCAACGAAGTTGAAGTCTTCGACAACCACTTCGACAGCTTGGCGCTTGTTGCCATCTTTGTCTTCGTAACTGCGTTGGTCGAGGCGACCGCTCACGAGAAGTGGTGCACCCTTTTGGACATATTGGCCGATAATTTCGCCAACTTTACCCCAAGCTACACAGTTAATGAAACTGGTTTGATCTTGAGTCTGCCCGTTTTGATCTTTCCAGCTGCGGGTTACCGCAAGACTAAAGTTGCTCACAGATTGGCCACTTGGTGTCGTGCGAGTTTCTACGTCGCGCGTCAAGTTTCCCATCAAGATAACTTTGTTGAATCCCTTTGCCATATACTCCCCTTTTGGTAAAGATTATGGATTATAGATTATGGATTCTAGGATATACACCCCATTATCCATCGTCTATTATCTATCTTCTACCTATTATTTACTCTTCTGAGTCTTCTTCGGTTTCACCGCGATCGGCAGCACGTTTTTTTGCATCTTCAAGAAGCGCGCGGCCTTTTTCGTCTACCTTTACTAGTAGGTAACGGATGACTTCGTCGGTGATATTGAGCGTGTTGCTGATCTTCAGCGGTGCTTCCGCTGGTAGTTCAACATTAAGCACAACGTAAACAGCAAAATCTTGACCATTGATACGGTAGGCAAGTTTTTTCTTGCCCCAGTTATCTTCAGCCAGCACCTTACCGCCGCCGTCTTTTACTAGTTTTCGCACCTTATCGAGTGGCGCTTCCAGGTCTACTTCGAGATCTGGGTGAATGAGAACGGTGAGTTCGTATTCTTTCATCTATAGAACCTCCTTGGGATCCATAGCACATCTCTGCGCTTATGATGGTTAATTTATCTCAATTAACCTTAGGTTGATAACACTTGTAATTATACGCTATTTTGCCTCTTTAGTCCAGAGGTAGTATAATATTCCCCTATGTTAGTCGCAATTCAGGGTCAAGCAGGGTCGTTTCATGAACAAGTCGCTCGGGCGTGGTACGGCTCGTCGGTTGATATTGTGCCTCACACTACCTTCCGCAAAATGTTTGATGCCTACGCAAATGGCGAGGTAGACGCCATTGTCACAGCTGTTGAAAATACCTTTCATGGCAGTATAAATACTGTTTACCAACTTATCGAAGCCTGCGATGCGCCTATCGTGGGCGAGGTAAAGCTTGCCATTGAGCATATGCTGATTGCGCGCCCAGGCGCTAAGCTAGAAGACATCACTGAGGTCTACTCGCAAGATGTAGCGCTCTCACAGTGCCAAAAATGGCTCAAAAAGCACCTACCCCATGCCGAACAAATTGATTTTTTCGATACTGCGGCAGCTGTGGAATTCATCAAAGAAGAAGGTGCGCCGCACATGGCAGCCATCGCCAGCGAGCAAGCCGCAAAGGTGTACAATATGCCCATTCTCGCTCGTGGAATCCACGATAGCAGCGATAACATCACCCGCTTCCTTATCCTTGAACCAACCGACACGCCTGCTGGCGCCAACCGCGCCTCACTGGTTGTCACCACCAGTCATAAGCCCGGCGCACTTGTCGAAGTATTGCAAGTATTTGCCAGTGCGGGCGTTAACCTCGCTAAGCTCCAGTCGCAGCCCATTATCGGCAAACCGTTTGAGTACAAATTCTTCATCGTCGTCGATGCCGCCGGCGAACCGCTCTACAAGCTTATCGAGCAAATTGAAAAGAGCGACCACCAGGTTACGCTCCTCGGTGAATATAAGGCTGCGTAAGAGCTGCTATAATGAATATTGTATTTCTAAAGGTCGCCTTACTTTACCCTAGTTTGCTCCGTATTAGTTTGTGCGTGTTTCTGATTTGTACCGGACTTGTTGGTGCAACACTTTCTATCCTCGTCGCTTCGCTGGGTACATTCCAAACAGATATACAGGCGTTTCTTGCGGCATTACTCACTATCGCGTTTAAGGGTGCTCGCATGCTCCCTTTTGTTCACCTAGGTATCGCACTCCTTTATTGGCCGCTCACCCGCCAGACAATCCGCCTACCCTATATAGTTCTCTTACTCGCAACGGCGGGGCTTTGCTTTTTAGAGGTCGCCCGTAGAGTTATCACTCATCAAATGGTTTTGAGCAATTTTGATGGACAAATTGAACCATACCAGGCCTTTGGGCCGGGCATTATCTATTCGCTGTCGTTCATAGGCTTAAGTTTGGCCTTAGTCATAACTACGTTAATGCTGTTACATCAACTAAAAGCGCTTAAAAGCTAATTTACTTTCTTGCTTATTAGCCCCCACCGCAAGAACAGGGCGTAGCTATAGGGCCAAAACAGGTACCTAAAAGAGCAAAATGCGATAGCCGATATAAGAACGATAATGATACCAAGCTTCAGATAGTACGAGACGCCCATAGAAGCAAGAAGTTCGTGAATAAGGGCTGCGTAAAAAATCATTATGGGCCCAATCAATATGATTCCACCGACAAGGCTGCCAAGGGTAAGGAGTGTAATGACAGCCTTCCACGACCGATAGTCGTATTTGTTGCTCATAGACTCTCGGTACGATCGAAAACTGATATTACGCGTTATGCTAAAAACTGATCCAAAATACTCTTCTGATTCCTCAAGTAGCCGGTTGTAGCTTATGGTACTCATAGCTATATACTACTACACTTCGGTGCTTGTACCATCTAGGTCGTCAAGGCTCGTAATGAGCACGTCGCGTGGGCGGGCACCGTCGGCAGGGCCGATGATTCCCTGCTCTTCCATTTCTTCAATAATGCGCGCCGCGCGGGCGTAGCCAATGCGCAGCTTGCGCTGCAATAGGCTAGTACTGGCTTTGCGGGTTTCGATAACTACTCGGCAAGCGTCACGGAACATATCGTCACCACCCTCGCCACCAAAGTCCATCACCACGCCACCCTTGCCATTTAGCTGCACCGGCTGGCTAATAATTTCTTCGTTATATTGTGGCGGCGATTGCATGCGCAGGTGATCGGTAATTTTAATCACCTCTTCATCCATAACCCATGCACCCTGAATACGCTTTGGCTTTGGCATACTCGCGGTTTTCATTAACATGTCACCTTGACCAAGCAGTTTTTCAGCACCAACCTGATCAAGAATAGTGCGCGAATCCACTTGGCTTGCAACCGTAAAGGCAATACGTGCCGGCACGTTCGCTTTAATCAGCCCCGTAATCACCGTAACATCTGGTCGCTGGGTTGCAAGCACCAGGTGAATGCCCACGGCGCGAGCCTTTTGCGCAATGCGCACAATGAGCGCCTCAACATCGCGCGCCGCTACCATCATAAGGTCCGCCAGCTCGTCAATCACAATCACAATGTATGGCATCGTACCTTCATCGACTTCTTGCATATTACCGTCTTCATCGGGCACACTCACGTGTTTATTCTTCACTTTATCGTTGTAGCTCTTGATATCGCGCACACGTTCTTCGGCCAGCAGGCTGTAGCGGCGCTCCATTTCGTTCACGGCCCACTTAAGCGCGCTCACTGTCTTTTCGGGCTCAACAATCACCGGTGTTAGCAGGTGTGGAATATCCTGATACGGCGCCATTTCAACTTGCTTTGGATCCACCAAAATCAGCTTCATGTCACTCGGTGCGTTACGGTAAAGTAAGCTACAAAGTAAGGTATTAATCATCACCGATTTACCACTACCCGTCTGTCCGGCCACGAGCATATGCGGCATTTTATTGAGTTCACCAACAACTGGTGCGCCCGAAATATCTTTACCAATCGCAAAACTCAGCGGTTCGGCCGCCTTACGCCACTCTGGTGTATCTAAAATACCGCGAATACGAACATCTGCCGCTTTTTTGTTTGGCACTTCAATACCTACCGCCTTTTGGCCTGGGATCGGTGCCTCCATGCGCAGCGTGCTAGCAGCCAAATTAAGCGCAATGTTTGTTTCCAGCGCGGTAATACGGCTCAGTTTAATCCCCGCTGGCGGCTTCAAGGTATACTGCGTTACCTTTGGCCCAATATTCGCGCCTTCCATTTCAACATCAATACTAAATTCACGCAGCGTATCCTGAATAATATGTGCGTTTTGCTGAATATCGCCAGCATCGGCCGGGTTCTGTTTTTTCTCTAATAGGTCGAGTTCTGGGAACTTCCAGTTTGGGTCGCTCACCGCCAGCATAGCCGCCTTTTCCTCGGCCTCTTTGTCTGGTTGAACACTATTTTTTAGGCTGGAAAGACGAGATTTTTTCTGATCTTCAGGAGTAAGGGTCGGCACCCCAGCGTTCAGCTTGAAATCTGCCATTGGAGCCACTTGCTTAGCGTCTTCAGCGGCTGCCTTACGAAGTACTTTGACGTTGTCGGCATCTTCAGTGGTTTCCCCACGACCAAACATCGCCTTTAGAGCATTGATAAGATCCTGAAATGAAAGCCGCAATACAAACAGACTCGTTACGATAATGAGCAAGGAATAAATGAATACTCCTACGGGCACGTTCACGAGTGCGGTCATGATGCTATTAAGCAAATCGCCAACAACACCGCCTGTCGATGCCTCGCCATCTTGGCGGAAGAGGCCAAATAGCCCGCTACACCAGGCAATGAGCAAGATTGCCGCGAACTTCATGACACCGGGCAACTTATTGTTTTCTACTCGAAAAGCCTGTATAGCAACATAGATGCCGACAACCGGCAGCGCGTAAGTGGCAAGGCCAATCGTTCGCAGGCTCGCATCGCGTACCCAGTTAAGAAAATCGCCGCCGCCGCCAAACCACGACACCACCAAAAGCAGTGAAAAGGCAATCAACCCAACCGCAACAACTTGTGACCAAAAGCCATTTGGCAACACGTGCTGTGGTGCGCTATTTTTTTTCGACTTTCGTCCCCTACTGGATTTCTTTTTTGCCATAACTGGTATCTATTGTATGCTGTTTGTGATCTGTTTAATAGCTTATACTTACATTGTAGCATATTTTACTACAAAATGCAATAGTGCTTATGTCTCTATCGGTGGCGGCAAAATGGGGCCAATTGCAACCGTTCCAGCCGGAACACCGATGGCGCTCGCCACATCTGAAGGCAGTGGTACACCGATGGCCGTGGCAGCTGCCGCGATTTCTGCCTGCAACGGATGCAGGGTAGCGGTCATGCGGTTCCCGCCAAAGCCTTTGCCGGGACGAGCCGCGTTGAGGGCCGTCCACGTAGTATAAGTTGTCGTTGTCGAACCGTTATACCATCGAAACAGCCCGCTGTTTGCCGTCCCGCCCGACTGATTGCCATACACCAGATTGCCCTCCACTCGTGCAATGCCGTTTACCATATCTACCCCATCCGGTGTGCCGCCGAACTGGAAGTTGACGTTGTTGCGGCCAACCACATTGTTGCAGATAACGATATTCTGCGCGTACCAGGGTATCTGTTGCCAAGGTATACCCGGTGCTTGGTCGCTGGCCTTGGCATCCGCAGAGTTCCGCCGACCATCGCCACCGATATGCACGTTATAATCATCGGCATTTTCGACGTAATTATTCCAGTACTGCTGGCTACCCGAATTGTACGAACTGAGACTTTTGCCTTCGCCAGTTTGCGTGCCGGCCTGGTCGACATAATTATTAGCAACGATACCCTTTTCCGAACATTCAATAAAGATTGCGGTATTATTGGCACCACTCACTTTGTTACCAACGATAATCGGCTCATAGCACGAGACATCAAGCCAAATACCAAGCCCAAAATGCAAGGAGCGGATGATATTGTGCTTGATAATGGGCCGCACGTGGCGCGTTATCTTCAGCGAACCAGCCACGTGGTTTTGTATTAATTTGTAATCCGCGCCGACAGACAGGTTGTGCGACCATTCACAATCCGTGCCATTGTTGCCGTTCATGGCGTGCGACAAGGTATGCATAAACGTGCAGTGCGTCGTCGTGTGATTGTTACCATCCATCGAGATAGCGCCAGTATAACGCATGTGCAAGTTTTCAAATGTTACATTGCTCGTCGAATCGCTGGCCTGGATACTACCACCCCATGCTGCGTAGGTAAAGTTCCGCACGCCAATGCCGCGTATTGTTACGTTACTTGTATTAGCAACTAGGAGGAACCGTCCGCGCGTCGCAATACGCAGCTGATGTCCGGCTGGGTTATCGGCAATCCATACCCTATCTGTCGTATAATCAACCGCAAACTGCCCAGTCGTCGGGTTCGACGCTACCAGCCACAGCGGCTCACCGTCCATAAACAACATGTCTGGCCATGTGGCCAAAGGGTTAAGCGAGCCCGATAAGCCATTTGGGTCGGCATGTGTCCACTCAGTGGTCGACGGCGCCCACCACCTGCCGCTGGCGCTATCGTATGTCCAGCCGGTAATTGGGTCCGAGCCATCAAACCAGACTGCCTCGCCCGGGTAATTCTGTAAGGTAAATGATTTCCGCACGGCAGCGTCCTCACCCTGCGCCGCCTGAGCGTACCCACCTGCCCGCACCACGATAGTACCGCCAGCCGGGACGGCAGCAAGCGCACCGGCCAGTGTGGCTTTTGGTGCCGCGAGGCTACCGGCGTTGCTATCATTTCCGTTTGTGGCCAAGTAGACGACGTTTGCCCCTGGAATAGCATAGCTTGCCGTACCAAGCGCCACTGCCCCGGCTGTTTCTGGCTGGAATCCCACAGCTGGAGGGGTTGTCGCTCGTTGCAAGCGTCGGGCGGCTATACTCACTCGTCTTCTCCTTTGTCTATTCTCATTATGCTACAGGGGTTACGGCAGGCCAAATTGCCCCTATTGGCGGCACGTACCCGGCCGGGATATCACACATCGCGGCGACATCCGCCTGTACGGCTATGCCGCTACCCGTAGGTGCCGAATCACCCTGATAATTACCAGACATTTTCGCCGTTAGCGGCCCGCCATAGTCTGAAGATGTTGCCTCGAGCGCAGCGAGTGTTTGGCGCGTCGACCATGCCGACCCGGCTGCGTTGGATATGTAGGCCATGAGGCCTGACCCCGCAGGGCGGAACCAGTTAGAGGCGATACGGTCGAACATTGCACCACCGGCTATCTTAAACGCGGCGTCGCTATTACACTGTGCGCGCAGTTGCGTAAAGTATGCTGTATCTGGCCGCAAGGCATTGTTCACGACGTCGATATTTGTTGTATGCCACGGCGACTGCTGAGCCGTACCTTCGGTCGAAGGTTTCGAGCCATTGTTCTCGCGGTAGTCCTGCCACAGGTACAGTGCGACCGCTGCCGAAACATCATTGTTCCACACCCGCACATACCCCGAATCAAAGATGAGGATGCCCGCTTGGCGGCAGTCGCTCACTCGGTTGCCTACCACATAATTGTACTGTTGTTCGCCCTCCAGCAGCATGCCGTCAGAGCCTTCGACTTCGATACCGTTTTTCATCCGATAGCCGGTCGTTCCAAGTGCTGATGTACCGATAATCGTATTGCCGTATATTGCCGCCCGGCTGACCGCCGTATCAAGCCAAATACCAGCCGCATCTGCAATATCCTCGATGTAATTATGCCGAATCACGCAGCCATACCAGGTTCGACCCAGCTTGAAGCCAGCGGTCGTTGGCTCGGGGTCATAATCATTGCGGTTGCAGCGGCGAATGACATTTTGCTCAAACACCATGCTATTCACCCCGTCGCCACCTACGCCAGAATGCCCAGTGTCTTGCAGCGTGCAGCGGCGCACCGTGATATTTGCCCCACCCATCCCGAGTGCGTCAACCGAACAGTCCTGAATCGTTACTTGCTCGACCGTCGAGCCTGCCCTCACTATTAGAGCAGCCTGGCGCCACTCTATCATCGCCTGCGCGTAGCGGCGAATGCCAATGCCGCGCACGGTAATGGATGCGCTCGTTGCCAAGAAATATTTCAGGTCGACAATGCGAACGGTTTTACCCGATGGGTTCGTCCCGATGGTGAGCGTATCAGCCGTTTGATTGACAGAGAAGTTACCTGCGCCAGGGTTGGCTGTATTGTCCGCCACTGGCGATAGCTTGACGCCATCAAGCCATACCTGGTCGGTGACAAATCGCTGGGCGGCACCCGTCCATATCGCCAACTGGCCCGAGGTTTTACCCATCAGTCGGTCGTATGTCAGTGTGTAGGGCGCCGTCCATGGCCCACTGCCCGTCCAAGCCGGCGCAAAGACGCTCGACCCATCAAACCATACGGTTTCACCAGGGTACGGTTGAATCGTGCACGCCTTGGAAGTTTCAATCTCTCCTTGGTGGTAAGAACCGGCGCGAATCACAATCGTGCCGTCAGTTGGCACTGCCGTTAGTGCAGCCGCAAGTGTCGCTTTGGGTGCACCTGTCGTCGTGCCAGCGTTACTATCCGAACCTGTAGTGGCAACGTATATGACATTCGTCTCAGGAATATCGTAGTGAACCATGCCCGGTGCGTCTGCCCCAGCAACTTTCGGCTGAAACACGGGGTCCGGATGAATGGCTACTCGTTGCAAACGTCGCGCGGCTATACTCATGGTTATAGTATATCTTTCTTGTACCAGTTAGTGTTAATTCTGGGAAACAAGCGGCGTCTCACTCCCATTTTTCATGACGGTCCAGCGCACTACGGGCGTACTCACCCCGTCCTTCATGACCTGCCACGATACTTCAGTTTCTTGACCACTCACCACAAGATTTGGTTTGCCCGGGTCATCAAGCGTGAACGCAGCGTAGTGCCACGCTGAATCTAGCCCGTTTGGGTCAGTAAGCGTTCGCACGGCGTAGCTCCAATTCGAGTCCATTGTTAGCTCGCTTTCGCCCTGACGGCTACGGTATAGCTACCAGCCATAAGTCCTGTATATGTCTTGGGACTGGTAGCATCACCATCGTCAGCCACGAAACCTGTCGTCTGCGTACCAGATACGAGGCATGTTTCGTAATGGTAGGCACCAGGGACAACCGGCCACGTTGCTGTGACGCTTCCATTGTTTCCACCGATAGTAGTCGGGTTGATCGAATTAAGCGTTACCACCGGCGCATCCAGTATCTCCATCGTGGGGTCAACAGCTGAAAAATAGCTAAATGAAATCGTTGCACTACTGGCCGAGGCGCCAATACTTGCCCCCAGCCCCACCGTGCCCGCTACTTGGTAGCCCGCCGTCGTATCCGTTGTTGATTGCTGATAGGTGCCCGGTTCAGTGTCGGTGGCGAGCCACATTTTAGCTGCAATCGTTGTTGGGCTCACCCCGCTGATTGACAGCTCGCACCATATCGCTTCGCCAGGGACATACGTATGACTTATCGTGGTGGAACTGACGAGCGCCGCTTCGCCGCCAGCGCTATTCATTCGCATGATATAGAGGCGTAATAACCCACTCTCTATACGTACACGAGCGATATAGTAGAAAGTCGAAATCTTGCGACCAATGATATTGATATTCTGCGCTCCACCAGAATACGCCGAACTTGACGCAAACGACGCGCGTATCACCACATTTGTTTTAGAAATAGCACCAAGGTTCACCTCGCGAGCATAAGTCGGCTGGAGGACCATTTTGGCTGCTCCTGGATCAACCAAAAAACCACTTGGGCCGTATATAAGCGTCCATGGGCCGCCAGTATTAGCGCTGCCCCACGAACCATTGGCGACAGTCCGGCCGAAGGTATCTAGTCCTAAAGTAATTGCCATAGCACTCCTCCTAACTCGTATACGCGATTAATGTTCCATTGGCCAAACCGGTTGTCGATGGTGGGTCGACGACCACTGTGGTTTTTGAGTCCAGTTCTCCGCGCAGCCCGCTAATCCCATCTATCGTCGTCGCCCCCGCCGGCCCCGTAGC
>JAPUET010000022.1:0-3054 GCA_027492465.1 Candidatus Saccharimonadota bacterium
GCCTTATGTGCGTCTTCGACAGCTTTTTGCTTAGCCTCTAACTCTGCAGTTTCGGCATCTTTTTCTGCCTGCTTAGCTTCAGCTTCTTTTTTCGCTTCTTCTTTTAGACGGGCAGCCTCTTCTTCGGCGTGCTTGTCGACAACACTGTTAACAGCTTCACGGTCGAACTGTACGGCCGTAAGACGAGCGCTTTTACCGCTACGATTACGAAGATAGCTAAGGAAGTTACGGCGAACCTTCGCGCGGCGTACAATTTCTACCTTTTCTACCAGCGGACTATGAAGCAGAAAACTCTTTTCAACACCGACACCGCTTGCAATTTTACGAACAGTGATACGGCTCGTGTGCTGACCCTTATTATCGGTACGAATAATCACGCCTTCAAAAATCTGAATACGCTCTTTGTTGCCTTCTTTAATTTTCTGGTGAACCCGCACAGTGTCACCGCTGCGCGCATCAACAACCTGGGATTTTTTCTGCTCATCGTTAACTTTTTGGATTAATGCAAAACTCATAAATTACCTCTATTTAGTGCTCGGTAGTGTTATAGGCTGGCCACGTAGTTGTACGGCTACGGCTCCACACCAACGCTTGCCCGGGCGTTTACTATATACAATCAGCTATCAACTATAGCATACTTTGTGTATTTTTAAAAGAGGTACGATAGAAACATGCGAGAAGAGCCGAACTCGTTCGTGCTCTTCCGAAAATGCGCACTACTACACATAGTATAATAGTGTATATGGATTATAATCAACTTGCCCTAGAACTACACGAAAAGCATAAAGGTAAAATTACTACACGACTGCGCGATGATTCGGAACTGGACCGCACAAAATTAAGTGCCTACTACACGCCCGGTGTAGCCGAAGTGAGTCGCGTGATCGCCGAGAACCCGGCACTGCTCCCTAAGTACACCTGGACAAATAACTTAGTTGCCGTTATTACTGATGGTTCGGCAGTACTCGGCCTAGGTGATATCGGTCCGCGCGGCAGTATGCCTGTAATGGAAGGTAAGGCGCTACTTTTTAAACATTTTGCGGGTATCGACAGTGTGCCGATCACCCTGGATGTTCATACGGCCGACGAAATCATAAATGTCGTAAAAGCCATTGCGCCAAGCTTTGGTGCTATAAACCTAGAAGATATCGCGGCACCAAAATGTTTTGAAATTGAAGAACGCTTAAAAGCTGAACTTGATATTCCAGTATTTCACGACGACCAGCATGGCACGGCGATAGTAGTGCTTGCCGGGCTGATTAATGCGATGAAGGTAACTGGTAAAACATTTGCCGAGTGTAAAATTGTAACCATTGGTGCTGGCGCTGCCGGAACAGCGATCATGAAGCTTCTTTATAAATACGGTGTTGGTTCAATTGTTGCCGTCGACTCCAAAGGTATTATTGGCGACTCACGCGAGGATTTAAACGACGAGAAGAAAGCACTCTTACCCTACCTCAACACCTCGCTTTCTGGCTCGCTTGACGACGCGATCGCTGGTGCCGATGTATTTATTGGCGTATCTCGCCCTGGGCTGCTTACGCAAGACATGGTGCGTAAAATGGCACAAGATCCTATCATTTTCGCCCTCAGTAACCCGACACCAGAAATTATGCCGGACGAAGCCAAAGCAGCTGGTGCGGCCGTCATTGCCACAGGGCGAAGCGATTTTCCGAACCAGGTAAACAATGCGACAGCCTTTCCGGGTATTTTCCGCGGCGCGCTCGATAACGGCGTAAAAAAAATTACCGATGACCACAAAATTGCCGCTGCCGAAGTTATCGCAAGCCTCATTGAGGTTCCATCGGCTAACGAGATCATTCCGAGCGTGTTTGATGAACGGCTTGTGACAGAAATTGCTAAAGTTATAGTCTAATGTATGTAGTCAGCTGGTCCGGCCACCGATAAGGTGGCCGGACCATGGCTGTGAGCTCGCTGGCAATTAAGCCGCCGCAGCCATGACAGCCTTGATGCAGCTATTGAAAGCTGCTCTTCCGTTTCCCAGCAGGTAATACCGGACTGTGGGCCGTCGTACGCCAAAGACTGACTCTGCGCGAGCCGCCACCTCGTGCGACTCCTTCAGCTTGCCGCCCACTCCGTAGGCGCGGTAACACACATAGATATCGTAGCCGACCACCATGCGTCCATCCTCCACCGGCTGGACGACCACATACACGATGATGGAGGGTCGACCCCTTTCCTGTGGCACCGGTTCGAAATCTGGCGTCTTAGCCTTGCCAAGGCGCCGGACACGGATACCTGCCTCTCGAGCTCTCCGCCGCTGCTTAGCGGAAAACCCGCGCGGTCCGATAACTGACAACACTGTATCGTCAGTCTGGCTATGCTGTTTGCTCATTCCTGAGCCTCTCTTCTAATAGGGAACGTCTTTTACATTATAAAAGATTTCCAGAATTATTGCAAAGACCGCTAAATAACGCGACCCACTTCATCAAGCGTCGTCTCGCCGCGAAGCGCCGCTAAAACACCCGCCTGCTCTAGCGTCACCATGCCGCGAGCTCTTGCCATTGTCTCAATCGCCTCAGGGTGGATATCTGAAACATCACCGCGAATGAACTTCTGAATCTCTTCGTCAACCACCAGCTGTTCCATAATGATCATTCGGCCCTTATAGCCAAATGGCGCATCGTCACTCGGTTTTGGTCGCCACAACTTAAAAGTGTCAAGGTTTGGATGCTCAATGGCGTCGGGTAGTCCTTCAAGCACTTTTCGTACATACGCCCGTGTGGCGTCATCAGGCTCATATTCTTCTTTTGTACCTTCAACAAGTCTACGAACAAGACGTTGAGCAATAACAAGACGTACAGCACTACTAAAGATAGGATTTACCCCAATCATGTCGATCATACGGCTAAATGCAGTGCTTGTGGAATTGGCATGAAACGTTGAAAGCACTAAATGGCCGGTAATTGACGCTTGCACAGCGGTTCGCGCCGTGTCGGTGTCACGAATCTCGCCTACCATTACTACATCTGGGTCAAGTCGCAGCACACTGCGAAGGCTATCACCGAATGATTGGCCGCTTGTCGTGCTAAC
>JAPUET010000022.1:3154-39012 GCA_027492465.1 Candidatus Saccharimonadota bacterium
TTGGTAATTTCTTTTTGAATATGACCGGACTGCGCCTCATTCGCCGCTGTACTCACCCCGGCGCGGCTCGCGAGTTCGCCCATGATCACGCGGTAACGATCGCGGTCGAGGTGCGCAACAGGGTGCAACGCACCGTCGACACGCAGTCGTACTCGAATATTATCTCGCTCGTTTTCGATATGAATGTCACTTGCGCCGAGCATATCGGCTTGCTTAATCAGGTAGTCAAACAGCTGTTCACTTGAAACGCTATTGAGGGTTTTGCTTACTTCAGCGATAGTATCGCTATCGCCTTCTTTTGCAATTTGAATGTCGTTATAAATCACTACTTTTGGCGGATCAAATCGTAGCATCAATGCCCTAAAACCGCTTTGACTAATTAACGAAAATTGCACCGAATCACCACGCTCGTTGTATTCACGCCGAACCTTTTCAATAATTGATTGCGGGGTTTGCGTGGTAACACCAAATTGATAGAGCTTCTCTTCGTCACCTTTCACTAAAGGAACCATTTTGTCCCGGTGCATCGCCTCTATAGATAAAACCTCTTTCGCAAGGGGTAGGTCATGCTCAAATTCGCGCGTGTCAAGGTATGGCAAGCCCAGTAGCGCTGCACGCTGCTGCGTTGAGCGCTCATCTTGTTCGCGCCGCTTAGTTTGAATTTCTTGCTCATCCATTAGTTTTAGTGTAACAAAATGGTTACGGTTTTTACAGTGATAAATGATAAAGCCAAGTAGTACTTCGTGCTGCGCTGTTTTATACTATCTACATGCCAGATATCATTCTTGTCGCCCATAATATCCGTTCCGCCCACAATGTGGGGAGTATTTTCCGTACGGCAGAAGGCTTTGGGGTGGAAAGAATCATTTTAAGTGGCTACACTCCTTATCCCAAAGTAAGAGCCGACACCCGACTGCCACATATTTCAGAAAAGATTACTAATCAGATCCATAAAACTGCCCTTGGAGCGGAAACACTCGTACCGTTTAGCTACGAAGAGACGCTAGATCTGGGCACGCTAGAACTAGCGGGATATCAAATAGTGGCGCTTGAACAGGCGCCCACAAGTGTAGCGATCTCAGACTATGCTCCACCAGATAAAATTGCGCTTATTCTAGGAGAAGAAGTGCACGGCATTCAGCCAGACTTACTTGATCAAGCGGACGCTATTATTGAAATCCCTATGCAAGGTCAGAAAGAATCGTTTAATGTTTCTGTGGCGACGGGGATCGCTTTATACGCGTTAACGCACCGCCACGCAGTCATCGCCCAAAATGCGAGCTAGGTCGCTCATTAGCTGCTCCTGCGCATCAACTCGAAACGGCAAACGAATCGCTGAGCTTTTATCCTCACCAAGCATCATAATGATATCTTGCTGGCCCGGATGAAGCCCGCAGGTTTTTTTCACCGCCAAAAGTGATGAGTGATCATCTGGGTTTTGTACGCGAATATAAACGGTTTTTAGTCTCTCAAGCGGCACATCGATTGCTACCGCTGGAGCGGCTTTCGCAACTGCAACAGAGGCTGATTTGGCAGGATATTTACGTCGAGTTACCGTACCCTTACCGGTGGGCGCGGCCATTTTACGGCCATGACTCTCATATTCGTTTAGTTCACGATCTGTCACAATACTAATTTCGTCGGCAATAATCTTTGCTTCATCGGTAGTGTTACCGTCTCGATCTCGTGCATTAACGTTACCAACCACCTTTATAATGACATCCTGCTTTATATCGGCGCCTAGCCGTTCATACAGTTTAGGAAATGCGATCACTTCGGTTTCGCTCGTTTTATCTTCAAGACCAACAAACGCCATTTTGGTACCAGATTTTGTCACAATAGTTCTTACAGAAGTAATTAAACCACCGACGGTAACCGTTTGGCCGTCGATCTTTGGCGAAATGGTAGCAACGGGAATAGTTTGTTCCTCAAAAAATGTGTCGAAATTATCGAGTGGATGGGCGCTAATGTAGAGGCCAAGCAATTCGCGCTCCCACATCAGCTGCTCTTTTGCGGTATATTTTACCGGAGCGTTTTTGATCTCTACCGACGGCATAAGACTTTCTCCGCCACCAAGCGCCGAAAACATGTCGGTTTGCCCACTCAGCGCCTCTTTCTGTAGCTTACTCGCGAATCCAAGAATGTTATCAAGGTTAAATAAAAGGTCCGAGCGGTCACCCAGTCTATCAAATCCTCCAGATTTAATCAGTGCCTCCCAAGACTTGCGATTTACCTTACTGGTACTAACGCGTTTTGCAAAATCCTCAACAGTGGCAAATGTACCACCAGTGTCGCGTGCCCGAATAATCTCTTCTACTGCCGCAACTCCCACACCCTTTACGGCAGCCATACCGAAGCGGATTTGTTTAGCTGCGGGTACAACCGCAAATTCAAGATACGACTGATTAATGTCGGGGTTCAAGACTTCCAGTCCCATGTGTTTACACTCGGATATTTCAATTGCAAGACGTTCAATATCGTCTTGGTCACTGGTCATAAGTGCCGCCATAAATGCATCGGGGTAATGAGCTTTTAAATATGCCGTCCAATAGGCAATTAATGCATAACACGCCGCATGACTCTTGTTAAAACAGTAGTTTGCAAACTCGACGAGCTGTTCCCAGAATAACTCCGCCGTTTCCCTAGGTGCACCACCATGTGTCACCGCACCTTCCACAAAATCGGGCTTAATTTTAAGCATCAGGTCCATCTTTTTCTTACCTACCGCCTTACGAAGCGTATCTGCCTGACCACCTGTAAACCCGCACCATTCCTTTGCAATCTGCATAAACTGCTCTTGGTATACTAAGATACCGTAGGTGTTTTCGAGCGAGCTTTTCATGCCTTCATGCAAGTAAGAAATCTTTTCTTCGCCGTGCTTACGCTTAATGAAGCTATCGATAAACTGCATTGGCCCAGGTCGGTACAACGCCACCATGGCGATAATATCTTCAAATGTTGTTGGCTTAAGGCCGCGCAAATAGCGTTTCATACCCGCCGATTCAAGCTGAAACACTCCCGTTGTGTCACCACGCTGAAAAAGCTCATACGTTAGCTCGTCATCTAACGGAAGCTCGGAAAGGTTAATTTCATCTTTATATACCTTACGAATAATACGCATAGCGTTATTAATAATCGTAAGGTTAGAAAGGCCTAAAAAGTCCATCTTAAGCAGACCGAGTTCTTCAACTTCGCCCATAGGGAACTGTGTCGCAATAACGCCTTTTTGGGCCATTTCAAGTGGCAGATAGTTCACGAGGTCATCGGGCGCGATCACCACTCCACAGGCGTGAACACCATGGTTACGAATGGTACCCTCTAGTTGTATCGCAAAATCAAAGACTTCTTTTGCGGTAGGATTATTCTCATACTCATGCTTCAAATCAACGTCGTCTATGACGGACTTCTTAAGTGGTATGTGTCGCCCCTGAGCTGGCGGGGGGATAAGCTTTGCAAGTCGGTCTGCCTCGCCGTACGGAACCTGCAGAACGCGCGCAACGTCACGTACTGCCGCGCGGGCCGCCATTTTACCAAAGGTTACAATATTGCTTACGCGGTCTTGGCCGTATTTGTTAGCGCAATATTCGATCACCTCATCGCGACGCGTATCTTGAATATCGACATCAATATCTGGCATCGATATGCGGTCTGGGTTCAAAAAGCGCTCAAACAGTAGTCCATATTTTAGCGGATCGAGATCTGTAATGCGGAGCGCATAGGCAATGATGCTTCCGGCAGCCGAACCTCGACCAGGACCAAACACTATTCCTTGATCTTTCCCCCAGTTAATAAAATCTTGCACAATTAAGAAATAGCCCTCGAATCCCATATTGGCCATGATGCCAAGTTCCATTTCGGCTCGCTCACGCACTTCTTCCGTAAGTTTAGGCATAATCTCTTTTGGAGAAAGCTTCTCGGCCTCTTCGCGCTTTTTACCTTCATAACGCATGTAAAGGCCGCGGTACACTAGCTTTTCTAAAAGAGAATGCTCGGTCTCACCTTTTGGTGTTGGATAAGTAGGGATTAAGATTCCACCCAGCTCAAGCTCTACCTCGCAGCGGTCAGCAATTGCTTTAGTGTTGGTGATAACCTCAGGATGTGTTTTGCCCCAGCGAGAAATAATATCGCGAGGATCGGTAAGATGAAGCTCAAATTCCTTCAAACTCATACGCTTTTCATCGCTTAAAAACGCACCCGTTCCTACACAAAGCAAAATCTCGTGAGCATCTTGGTACTCATGCTTCAGGTAGTGTCCGTCGCAGGTAACCACGCACGGAATATCGAGTTCTTTTGAAAGCCTAAAGAGTCCATCATTAATAATTTTTTGCTTATCCCAATGCGCTGGCGCCTCTGGATGACCATGATCTTGTAATTCTAAATAGTAACGATCACCAAAGACGGATTTATACCATGCAGCCGTCTCTTTTGCCTTCTCATAGTCACCATTCATGAGCGCATCACCCACTTCACCGCCCGCACAAGCACTCAGCACGATAAGGCCCTCGTTATACTGTTCAAGCAGTTCGTGGTCCATTCGAGGCTTGTAATATTTCCCCTCAAGCTCTGCCTTACTCGCAAGCATCATTAGGTTTTTATACCCTTGATTGTTCATTGCAAGAATAATCAGATGGTAGCGAACTTTATCTTTACTTGGGTCGCGATCAAACCGTGAACGAGAGGCGATGTATGCCTCGATCCCAAGAATTGGCTTTACGCCTTCGTTTTTTGCAGACTTATAGTAATCAAGCACTCCGCTCATCGTGCCATGATCGGTCACCGCTGCCGCGGTCATGCCCATTTCTTTTACAGCAGAAGCAAGTTCATTAATTTTCGTTAATCCGTCGAGCAAAGAGTGATGAGAATGATTATGCAGGTGAACAAAATCGCTCGGTTCGAGAGCGCTTTTTACAGCATTCGATATAGTAGTCGCTTCCCCCATAAGATACTACTTATTATAGCACTTATTGTTAAGCCTATTCGTAGTAAAATGCACTTAGCAATAAGCGTTATTTGCGAGCTGATTGCATGACGTCAACAATCTGATTCATAAAGTCGGCGATTCCCGGAATAAGGTGGCCTGTGAGGCTAAGGAGCCACACAAGCACTGCAAGCACAACCGTACCACCGAGCACCGACCCAAGGCCGAAGAAGATACCGCGGAAAAAATTGAGCTTATAGATACTGAATCGATTACGATTAAAATCATTAAATAAATCTTCAAGTACCATCTCGCGGGCACCACGCTCGTTATCGTCACGGACCTTACGTTTGAACTTGTTCCACAATTTCATAGGTTTCCTCTTATATAAAATGACATACTGGCTAGATTCAGTATGTCATTTTAAGTGCGTTACCGCAAGTAAGGCGAAGGTTATTTCCTGCGTTCTTCCTGGAGTTCGTCTTTTGCAGCATCAACGGCGCGTTTTGCACGATTAGCGTAGTCATCGATAGTCTTCTTGCCGTCTTTTACCACTTTCTCGCCCGTTGCTTTTACATCTTTCATTTTTTTCTCTGCTTCGTCCTTCAGTTCATAGGCTTTAGCCTTGATGTCGGCACGTGTTTCTTTACCTGACTTTGGTGCGGTTAGAATACCGGCAATAACGCCTGCTACCGCTCCAACAACTGCTCCAAGTGCGAATTTACCTTTTGACATAAAATCTCCTTTATTTCTTAAAATTTTTTACAAATGACGAAACGAACTTGGTGATGGCAATCGGCGACGAAAACGTCATTATGTTCGATGCGGCATTCTCAAATTTGAGAGCGGTGCGCTCGGCTGCTCCAGCCACCGACTTGATTTGCTTTGTCACCTTAATGAGTAGTGCTAACAGTACGATACCCAGAATGAGAAACACTGCCAAAAACACCGATAGGATGATGACGAGAATTTGTGCCCATTCCATTGATGATTGCTCCTTTCGTTAAATGGTGTATATATCTAGTGTAGCACTACTACCGAGTTGTTGTCGAATATGCCTCCATTGCTTCGCGAACGGCTTCGGCATAGGCCTCATTTTCAAGAACGTATTGCAAATGAGCGATAAAGTAGTTTTGTGGGTCTCCTGTCGTTACCCATCGACCCTTGGTCTTTACTACTCGTACATCGCCTCTTTCTGCTAATTTCGTGATTGCATCGACGGTCCAAAGTTCGTTATCAAGGCCTTCTGCACCCGGCCTCAGCAGGTCAAATATCTCGGTTGTTACAAGGTAACGACCATACGACGCCAATGTCGAGGGTGTATTGTTTGGATCTGGTTTTTCAACAATATGGTCCAGCTTATCCTCGTCTTTGAGCGAGATAATACCATACTTATTGACTTCGCTTCTGGGAACCTCTTGAGCCATAATAATCGCCTTGGCGTCCGGATGTTCATCAAAGGCTTCAACCAGCCTTTTGGCATCTGATGCACCAAATACCATATCATCGCTATATATAACAATGAAAGCCTCGTCGTCGCCAAAATAGTCACGCGCACTAGCGATGGGTGAACCATTACCATAGGGAAGAGTTGGATCTTGGGTAATTACTCGTATTTTTGGCAAGTCGAGAACTTCAAGGACTGTTTTGTTATAACGATCACCCTTACCCTGCGAAAGTAGTTGCTTGCGAATATGATTGACGGCGTTACCGAAATAATCTTCATAGATAGGCTTACCTTCGGCTGTTGCTACAATAATAATTTCTCGGATACCCGCCTCGGCGCACTCTTCCACAACGAGCTGCATAATGGGCTTATTACCAAATGGTAGCATAGCCTTTGGAATAGTTTTTGTAATAGGCAAGTAGCGGCTAGCAAACCCTGCATCGGTGATGATTGCTTTAGTTGGTCGTTTCATCCTATCTCCTCTATAACTTTATGGACGCATCTTTATGACAGCTTCTTACGAATTAACTCCTGGGCTAGGGAGGGGTTAGCCTGACCTTTAGATTTCTTCATAATCTGACCCACTAAGTAACCGACGGCTTTGTCTTTACCGGCCTTAATATCCGCAATACTTGCAGCACTTGCAGGATCGGCGAGTACTTGGTCAACAATCGCGGCAATTGCATTTTCGTCGCTTACCTGAAGCAAGTTTTTGCCTTCTGCAATCAGCCTCGGGTCATCACCGCTCACCAACATTTCTTGCAACACGGTCACCGCTGAATTGCTGCTGATTTCACCTTTTTCAGCCATTTCGGCCAGATTTACGAGGTGTTCCGGCAAAAGCTGTTTACTCTCCCACGTGTCGTTGCCCGCACCCACGCGCCCCTGTACATCAATGATCAGCCAGTTAAGGATACGGCGGCGAATCTCCCCTTCTGTTCCTGCCGCAATATGTACTAAAAAGTCACGCACCCAAGGTTCGCCAATATTTAGTGCCGTCTCGGTCATAGCATAGTCTAGGCCCGCCCCTTTTAGAATCGAACGCAGTTCGCCAGGAAGCATGGACATATCGCTCTGGATCGCTTCAATTTCATCATGCGTGAGAACGATTGGCGGAATATCGGCATCGGGCATATAACGGTAGTCTTGAGCGTCTTCTTTTGAGCGTTGACTAGTAGTAATGCCTTTATCGTCATTCCAGCCACGAGTTTCCTGTACAACTCGCTCTCCCTTCTCGATAAGTTCTACCTGGCGATGAAACTCATACTCTGCAGCACGTTCAACACTGCGAAAACTATTGAGATTCTTTACTTCGGCCCGCTTACCCAGTTCAGTAGCGCTCTTCGGTGCGACAGAAATATTAACATCGAAGCGCATATTGCCATGATATAGATCACCAAATGTAACACCGGCATAGGTCATGAGTCGATGGAGCTCCGTGGCATATGCACGCGCCTCGGCAGGACTATGAATATCCGGCTCAGAGACAATTTCGATAAGCGGTGTCCCTGCGCGGTTAAGATCAACGAGTGAGTAATCGCTGTAGTGGGTCAACTTACCAGCGTCGGTTTCCATATGCGCATGATGAATTCTTACTCTATGCTCGCTACCATCTTCAAGTACGGTATCAACAAATCCTGCAAGAATGATAGGCTGATACATTTGGGTAATCTGATATCCATTCGGCAAGTCTGGGTAAAAATAATGCTTGCGATCAAAACGACTTACTTCTGCAATCGGCGCATTCAAGGCCCTGCCGGCGCGAATCGCAAGATCAACAGCATGCCGATTGAGTACGGGCAGCATGCCAGGTAAACCAAAATCGATGGGGTGCACCTTACTATTCGGCTCAGCATCACGCGCATCGTTATCGGCTGGGCTAAATAACTTTGTTGCCGTTGCAAGTTGAACATGGCACTCGATGCCAATGGTCATTTCATACTTCTGTAGCAATTCATTCTTCATACTTCTTACTCCATACTCCGCGCCTTTGGCGCTAGATCGCCCCTAAATCCTTCAAAGCTTGCTTAAACGCCGAAAGCGAACGGAGGGTTGTATCATAGTTAAGCTGAACATTTACCTCATGCGCTAGTTGGTTACGGACTTTATGCGCACTCCACACGTGGTTAGCGTTTTTCCAAACTTTCTGCGCAGCCTTCATCCGTTCACCCATAGTTTGCCCCTTAAAACGTCGTTCACGAAGGGCCTGATCAAGCAGCTTATCGGCATTCATAATTGCGAGCTGCCAACTAGCGGCATTGTCACGACGGACGCTATTTTCGATTTCCAACCATTTAGCCTGATACCGTTTGACATTGAGCAGCGGTCCTTGCTTGTTGATAATCATGAGATATACAACGCCCACAACTGCCGCAATCAACACCGCAATCAAGATAAAGAGATTCGCCGGATTATTATCCATGACTTGCCTCCACTTGGCCCGCGAGCGCAATCACCGCCGCATCTGAACGAGACGGGCCAATAATTTGTACGCCAATTGGCAAGCCGGCCGTTGACGTTCCGGCTGGGGCGCTAATTGCAGGAATGCCCGCGAGACTCGCAGGAACCGTCATGACGTCCGCGAGATACATTTTTACTGGATCGGCAGTGTTTTCGCCAATACCAAAAGCCGGCGTTGGAGCAGTTGGCGTAAGGAGAAAATCGTAGCTTGTAAATAGTTCGTTAAATTCATTAATAAGTACCGTTCGTGCCTTTTGCGCTTGCTGATAATAGGCATCAAAAAAACCACTCGAAAGCACATAGCTACCGATCATGATGCGACGCTTGTTCTCGGTCACAAAGCCTTCGGCGCGGCTGCGGCCATATAGCTCGGCTAGGGTTTTTACACCCTCGGCACGACGACCGTAGCGAATGCCATCGTAACGCGCAAGGTTACTAGACAACTCGGCCGGCACCACAATGTAATACACCGCCAGAGCGTATTTAATACTTGGCATACTGACCTCTTCCACTATATAGCCGGCGGCACGCAGCTTCTCAGCATAAGCTAGAGTCGCCTCGCGCACTTCCGGGTCTACGTCCATAGTCATGGTTTCTTTTATGAGGCCAATTTTCGAACCCTGTTTTACTTCAGTTGTCGGTACAAAATAATCAGGCAAGGTGGTCATATCTTTCGGGTCTTGCCCGGCAATCACATCTTCTATCAGTGCAATATCTTCGGTAGATTTGGCAAAACACCCCATTACATCGGTACTGCTTGCCATGGCGACAACGCCGTAGCGACTACTCATACCATAAGTCGGCTTCATACCGAATACACCATTAAAACTGGCTGGCTGGCGAATCGAGCCACCCGTATCGCTGCCCAGCGCAAACGGAACCACATCAAGCGCGGTAATGACGGCCGAGCCGCCGCTTGAACCACCCGCTACTTTGGTAGTATCAATGGCATTATGCGTAACACCATATGCCGAGTTTTCAGTTGAACCACCATGCGCAAAGGCATCAAGATTTGATTTACCAATACAAATTGCTCCCTCACGTTCAAGTTTTTCTACAACCGTCGCCTGTACCGGCGCGGTAAAGTTCTGCAGTATTTTACTCGCCGCCGTCGATGGAGCGCCAAACGCAAGGTAGTTATCTTTGACGACAAATGGTACACCAGCCAGCCTTCCGGCATCTTCGCCATTTCGGATTTTGGCATCAATTTCGTCGGCACGCGCAAGTGCTCGCTCCTCGGTAAGGCTCACGAGCGCATTATAGTCTTTTACTTCACGGGCCTTGGCGAGCGCATCTTCAGCAAATGCCCGGGCGGTTTTCTGTCCGCTCTTTACTTGTGTAACAAATTCTTGAATCTTCATTAGAGTACCTTTGGCACCTTCACGCTATGACCCGCTTCTTCAGGCGCTAATTGTAGTAGCTGCTCTCTCGAAACACCACTTTCTTGCACTTTATCGTCGCGCCACACATTCTCAAGACCCGTCACCTGATATGTCGGATCAACTCCGGTCGTATCAAGTTCGGCAAGCTGTGCAATATACCCTAAAATACTTTCTATATCAGCTCGAAGGTTTTCTACTTCGTCATCAGCAAGTTGCAAATTAGATAACTGTGCGAGATGCCGCACGTCGTCAGTGGTGATTGTGCTCATTAATGCTAAATTATAGCAGAAGTAGCCGAGTAAATACAGAGAAGAAAATGATTTATTGCCTGGATTCATGCTTACGGTTATACTAATAGCAAGTATGGCGCATCAGATTAAAAAGAAACTTGGGCTTACTCTTCAAGGCAGCAAAGCCGAGTTCCGCGTATGGGCGCCTTTTGCCAAAGCCGTCGCAATTATTGGAACTTTTACGCCCAACGGGCCAATCGCGATGGAGAGCGAAAAAGATGGCTATTGGTCAATCGTAGTGAAAGAGGTAGAACCTGGCCAACAGTATCGATACCAAATAACAACACAGTCCGGCGACATAATTGAAAAAAATGATCCCAGAGCTCGTGCGATCACGAGCAGTGATAATGGTTTTTCGGTAGTTGTAGACGACAGCTTTGAATGGGGCGAAGATGATTTCACCGCCCTACCTCATAATCAACAGGTTATTTATGAACTTCACGTGGGTACGTTTAATCGTCCCGACGCTTCGACTCCTGGCACTTTTAGCTCTGCTATTGAAAAGCTAGACTATCTAAAAGACCTAGGTATCACGACAATTGAACTTATGCCGGTAACCAGCATGGCATACTCTAACGGCTGGGGATACGCGCCAAATTACATTTTCAGTGTCGAGAGTATGCTTGGCGGTAGACATGGCTTAATGGAATTTGTTCGCGCTTGCCATGAACGTAATATGGGCGTCGTTCTTGACGTTGTATATAACCATTTTTATGGCGACAGCGACCTTTGGCAATATGACGGATGGAGCGAAAACGAACGTGGAGGTATTTACTTCTATAATGACGAACGTGGCGATACCCCATGGGGGGGACGACCAGATTACGGCCGGCCAGAAGTTCGACAGTTTATTCTAGACAATATCGCTATGTGGCTGAGTGAATATCGCCTCGATGGACTACGAGTCGACTCAACAATTTACATGCGCAATACCAAAGGGCTTAACGATGATCCGACCCATGATATTCCTGATGCTTGGCAACTGCTGCAAGACATTACTTCCTTGGCTCATAAGATTAACCCGGAGTGTCTCATGATTGCCGAAGACTTCGCCTGTAACAATTTCATTACAAAGCCTCGTAACGAAAAAGGGTGCGGATTCGACGCGCAGTGGGAGCTGGGGTTTCCACACGCACTACGCGAAGGGCTCGGAATCTCGGGCGCAAGGCAGAATCTCGCTACGCTACGTTACGAGCTTGAGCATTCCTACAACGGTAACGCATTCGAAAAGATCATTTTTAGCGATTCTCATGATACGGCAGCGAACGGCTCTGCCCGACTCAATGATATCGTCACTCCAGAAAATCCAACGAGCTTGCTAGCACGCCAACAATCGCTACTTGCCGCCAGTCTAATGTTCAGCTCACCGGGCATTCCAATGCTACTCCAAGGAGCGGAATTTTTACAAGGCGGTGCTTTTAACGATTGGCAAGCGCTGGAATGGGAACATATAACGCATCATGCCGGCTATACTGATGCCTATAAGCACCTGTTGGGCTTACGACGTAATTTTTATGGGAATACATCGGGACTGACAGGCCAATATACCAGTGTATTTCACCAAAACGATGATAACTATGTTATTGGGTTTGGGCGGTGGAGCAGTGTTGACCAATCTGATACAACGATTGTGCTGGCGAACTTTAGCAACGATACATTCGACGATTACACTGTGGCGCTACCCTCCCCTGGGGTGTGGCGAGTAAGATTTAATAGTACCTGGAAAGGCTACGCAAAAGATTTCCCCGAATATCTTATCGACACAATAACAACTTCAGCAGACACCACTGCAGCTATTAAACTCACACCGTACATGGTGATAATTGCCTCAAAAGAGTAAGGCTTATGAAATTTGAAGATCTGCTACGATCGGACGATGATCACTTCCAACGTCTTTAATAACTTTGTACGATAAAACCTGAAAGTGCTTGCTCCCTAGAATCCAGTCAATTTTGGCGAGACGTAAGGATGGCACCCACTCCAGTCCTGCCGTTTTGCCGCTCAGTGTATGCTGGTGGCGAGGATCAAAGTCAACAAGGTGAGTGTTAGTGAATAAATATTCAAGGGTTGTGCCAAGTGCCATATCGTGAAGACGCGTTGTAATACTTTTTAGCTGCTCGTGGCTAATAGATTTTGAGATCTGATGAAGTAATGAGCTACGCATCAGTCTTGCAAACTGAGAACTTTTCACCATCGCATTGAAATCGCCCATCACAAGGGTGGGTATGGTCTTGTCGGCAGTAATGATCCTTGAGAGGTCTTCTGCTTGAATAAGGCGGGATGCTTCAGTTTTGTCGTCCAGGTGAATACCTAAGATTCTAACTTCGCGACTCCCGACAAGCACTCGAAGTTCAACACTATTGCGAGTTTTACCAAGGCGATTGGTTGCCATCGACATAACTGGAAACCGTGACAAAATAGCCATTTCGTAATGTTTTGGCACATATGCGGGCATTGTTCTATCCTCGTACGGCACTTCAATAATTTCATAACCCAAGCTATGGAGCGCTGTTACGATTGGTTGTTCTAATTTACCGTGAATACCAAATTCAGGCACAACAATAAGGTCGGCATCGAGCAACCTCACTACTTTCAGCGCATTATGAGGCGAGGCTCGTCGAGTCATGGAGCCCTCGACAAACATACCTTCGGCATTCCATGTCACCACCCGTAGATGCTGCACTTACATTCTTCCTTTAATTTCAGCAATAAGGTCGCGCAGCTCAGCGGCTCGCTCAAATTCCAAATTAGCACTTGCTAACTTCATTTGGCCATTTAAGTCTTTCGCCAAACTCTCATACTCATCCTTCGGTATTTTGTTCAGATTCAATTTCTCTTTTTTATCATCTTCTTTTTGCGGGATAATCGCGCGCAAGCCTTCATCAATTGCCTTATCAACACCCCGTGGTGTTATATTATTATCGACATTGTACTGGTGCTGAACCTCGCGACGACGATTCGTTTCATCAATTGCACGACGCATACTGCCGGTAATCGTATTGGCGTACATGATCACCTTGCCTTCAATATGACGTGCCGCACGGCCAATAGTCTGAATCAGCGCACTTTCACTTCGCAGGAACCCTTCTTTATCGGCATCGAGGATTGCCACAAGACTCACCTCAGGGAGGTCGAGACCCTCACGCAGGAGGTTAATTCCTACCAAAACATCGTATACTCCCATGCGGAGATCACGCAGAATATCACCGCGCTCTAACGTATCGATTTCGCTATGAATATATGCAGTTTTTATACCAAGCTCAACAAGATGAGATGATAGATCTTCGGCCATCCGTTTTGTCAGCGTCGTCACCAAGACCCGCTGGTGCTTTGTGATCCGTTCACGGATCTCGGCAATCAGGTCATCTACTTGTGTATCAACTGGGCGAATATCAATCGGTGGATCAAGCAACCCTGTCGGGCGAATAATCTGCTGCGCCGGGGCTGGACTATGTGTCAGCTCGTATTCTCCTGGTGTTGCTGAAACGTAAATAGCCTGATTTACATGACGCTCAAATTCATCAAACCGCAAGGGGCGATTATCAAGCGCACTCGGCATACGAAAACCGTATTCAACCAACACTTCTTTACGCGCCCTATCGCCATTGTACATTCCGCGCACTTGAGGCAATGTCACATGACTTTCATCGACAAAAAGTAAAAAGTCATCTGGAAAATAATCTAGTAACGTTGCCGGCTGCTCACCCGGCTCGCGATTCGTCAGGTAGCGGCTATAGTTTTCGATACCTTTTACAAAGCCGGTTTCTTCCAGCATTTCTATGTCGTACTTGGTGCGCTGCGCCAATCGTTGAGCCTCAAGGAACTTATCATGCTTTTCAAAATACGCCATTCGCTCATCGAACTCTCTCTTGATGCCCTCGATCGCACGAGTTACCTTTTCTTTTGGCGTAACATAGTGACTCGAAGGGAATATATTCACCGTTTCAGGCTCACTTAAAATCTCGCCAGTAAGTGGATCAATTTGAGTAATACGGTCAACGTCATCACCGAAAAATTCTATACGGTACGCAGTGTCGCTACCGGCCGGAAACACATCTACCACATCTCCGCGTACACGGAAGGTGCCACGATGGAAGTTGATATCATTACGGCTGTATTGAATATCAGTCAATAGGCGAACGAATCTATCTTGTACGCGCCGCTCACCACGCTTCACTTTTATACTCATCTCGGCGTAATCATCCGGCGAGCCAATGCCGTAAATACAGCTGACACTGGCAACAATAATCACATCACGGCGAGTTAGTAGTGAGCTGGTTGCTGCGTGGCGCAAACGATCGATCTCTTCGTTAATTGCTGAATCTTTTTCAATATAAGTGTCGCTACTGGCAATGTATGCTTCAGGCTGGTAGTAGTCAAAATAGCTTACGAAGTAGTGCACTTCGTTTTCGGGGAAAAATGCCTTAAACTCGCTAAACAACTGCGCGGCAAGCGTCTTGTTATGTGCCAATACTAGTGTTGGCGTATTGCGCTTGGCGATAATATTCGCCATGGTAAAGGTTTTACCACTACCTGTTACACCTAAGAGCGTTTGCTCTTTATCGCCCTTTTCAAGGCCATCAACCAGCTGAGCAATCGCGGTCGGCTGATCACCCGTTGGCTTGTATTTACTCTTTAGAACAAATTTATTCACTAGTACCAGTTTATCACTCTATTGCACCGAGAGAAAAATCTGCTTTACCTTCTCGGCGGTGTCACTAGCCAAATACGCTTTAGCCTTGGCGAGCGTATCGAAACTAACCCAATCCTGTTCGCTTGAATCTATAATACTTGTATTGAGCATAGCCCCTGCACCGACAGTAGTGATCTTAGGCAATGGCGTAATAGTAGCGTATCGTACATTACAGCTGGAATCTCCGGCTTTAATACCCGTAGCCGTATCGCTCGACCCTAGCCCCTGCTGCACCACCCACTGATTATTTGTGTACTTATCCTGATAAATATACTCGACGTAGGCAAAACCTGTCAGATTTTTTGATTTTTCATACGCGAACCAATCTATATTGTTAACCTCGTCTGGGTTGCAAGCTCCACCTATGCCACCACCCACCATCATCGCTATCTTTACCCGCACCTTATCGCTATTGGTACTTACGGTGGATGTTTGAACCGTTGTACCATCTTCCGTAATCGGAATATAGCCTGCCGATGTACGCTTCTCACTCCAAGACTTTGGATATTTATATTCTAGCCCTGGGTTAAATATATCGTTCAGCGTAACCGTTGTTAGTTCTTCATTAGGAGCCTCCTGCTTAGGCGTTTCCGCCACTTTGCTATCACCGCTATCCTGCTTGCCGGTGTCGGCTTTTTTAGCAATAAAATTAGCGTAAAATATGTACCCTAACGTGCCTAGTAGCGCAACCGCTAATACAATAATTATTACCGTATGCGCCTCACCCCTTCTGAACTTTTTCATTGCCTTCTCCTGCCGTTAGCCGCGGCGATTAGTTACCTTAGCTCCACCATTTGGAACCCGAGGCAAATATTTTGCTTGATCTTGAATAAAATCGGCATACTTTTTATCAAGCTCGGCAACAACCTTAGCGACAAGCCGCTTTGGGTCAGTATCGAAAATAACATCTTTACCACCTGGGGCCTCAATGTGCCGTAATAACGTGGCGGCATAGTCGGCTAATCCACCGCTACCGAGTAAAACCCCGCATACTTTACGGCTCTCAAGGGCCGTTGCAAGTTCATGGAGGCTCCCCATGCGCCCACCGACGGTAATCACCGCATCGGCACTGCGCACCAAGTGAACGTCGCGACCAACGTATTCCATCCCAGTAAAGTTAATGTAATCGAATTCTACCGTAGGCAGCCGGTAGGTCGCAACATGTTCACGAAAGCTACTTGCCGGGCTAAAGCCGATTGAGCTACCTTTAGGATTTTTCACAGTTTTAAACCCTTGTGCGGCGGAATGTGGTAAGCCGACCGTTGCGCCTGTCAGTAGCGTTTTACCGGCTTTTGCAATTTCGACACCCAGTGCAAAGGCCTGCTCGTGAGCGCTGATCACCGTTTCTCCCGCGGCGGCGCCCGAAACACATATTTGGTAACGCACTATTCAAGCTCCTTTACAACATAGTCTGCGGGCGCAACTTCCAAGTAGTGCTTGATTTCATCAAGGCTCAACAAGCCTTTTTGTGCACCTATATGTTGCACCACATTCATACTATTAATTGGTGCCCATGCAAGAGCAGTTTCGATTGGCTCCCCAGCTGCAATCGCGGCTACGAAAGTCGATGAAAAAGCATCGCCTGCTCCGGTGCGCTCTACTGGAGGTGCTGGATCTGGATAATTAGGAATTGTCAGCACTCGGCCATCCTGCGAAGCAAACGAACCATTCGGGCCATCGGTAATCACGACAGTTTCAGGACCAAGGTTATGTAAACCGTTTGCAAGATCACGGATAGAATCATGAGGTAAACCGGTCACATCCATTGCTTCTTCACGGTTCATTAGCGTAATACTGCTCCGGGCATACAGCGGCGCCATTTTTTCAAGGCCCCATTTAAACTGGAAGGTGCCGGGCTGCAGGGCAAATTTTACCTCTGGATTACGGGCTAAATAATCGAGCAAGCCTTCGTGCAGTGGCCACGAATCTTCACCGGTATAGGCAAGATAGATCCAGTCGGGTTTAACGCTTGGATCGCGCCATTCGTAGCGATATTGCTCACTTTTAACAAGCATCGTTCGGTCGGCTTTATAGCAGAGTACATACCAATAGCTGGTCGCTTTATCTTGCTCTGTTACCATCGATTCAGTACTAACGTGCTCGCTGCGCAGATGCTCTAGCGCCTCTTGTCCCGTTGCGTCACCACCAATCCAGGCCATAAGCCCCGCGCGGTAGCCAAGACGAGCGATTGATACCGCTACATTTGGCGAGGGGCCCACAGATTTTACAATATCAACTCGTTCGTACGGTGGCTTGCGTCCAAATGGTACAGCTAGCCACTCGCTATCGCCTTCTTTGATGATCTTCGCCGTCTCATCGCCAAGCGTAATAAACGCGTCTGTAAAAATATCACCGATGCATAAGATACTCGGTGTTGTGTCGTTATTAGTAAGCTGCTCTTCCATGTGGTACTCCTTCATATCGCATACGTCCAGGCCTGCCTGGTGTGCTAGTTTAGTGATTTCTGCTTCATTGTCCGCGAGGCCTCGATACCGCTCTAGAAGGCCTAATTGGACTTGGCAACGCATGTGGTCGGTGGTTCTCTCAGGGAACGAGCGATATTGATTGCTACGTACGTCCTCAAGATTAAACGACACAACACCGCCGTCATCAAAAGGCAAGCCGACATCACCGGTGTTAACAAAGAGTTCAGGTTCGGTGGCGCGAGACTCGAGCGTTTTATACAACTCATAGGCGGTCGTGTCAGCCGGGTCGAGACCGATGGCTCGCATTAGGGCATGTGCTCGATGAGTGATATCCGCCATATACGCGAGGTCGACGCTTTTATTACCCGTTACACGCTCAAGGTCGCGAATAGTAATCGCAAACATTGGGTCGCGTGCATTTAGTAGTGTTCGCAGGAACGAAGCCACTACTTCTCCTCGTGAGGTTTAAGTGGTCGTTCGTGAATGGGCATTTCGTGTAATTTTACATTTTTATGTAAAATACCTGTTTTAGCACCAACTTTACCAACAACGCTCGTACTATTCGCACTCGCAAAAATGATCGACTCTTTCAAGGACCGACCTTGGGCCCATTGACTCAAGAAACCGCTTGCAAATGCATCGCCTGCTCCGGTTCGGTCAACAACCGGCACGTCTTCATACATACCAGCACGAACAATTGTTTTGCCATCGGTTGCCACAACGCCATTTGGTCCATCGCTCACGATCGCGACAGGTACATAGTGGAGGGCGTGAACTGCGAGTTCCTCAAGCGTCTCACCGGCTACCAGTTGCTGCATCTCTTCTTTATTAACACTCAAAACATCGACACTATCCAGGAGTGCAATGAGCTTAGCTTTCTCGGCAAGTTCTGGTCCGGCAGGGTTCAGCATCACTTTTACCCCATATTTTTCAGCCGCATCGACAATTTCGGCAAGCAACGTTAAGCCGCCATCGCCCAGACTCGACGGATACACCCAATCGTACCCTTTTATCTTCTCAAGCTCGAAACCATGTCGCCCCGTTCGTCCGAACGCCTTGCCGCGGTGATTTAAGATCGTCCGCTCTCCATTGGTGGCGATCATTACAACCGAATATCCCGACTGAAACGATTCCTCCTGAACTACAAGACTTGTGTCGACACCTTCTTGATCAAGATCGTATAAAATAGATTGGCTGGCTGGGTCGGTACCAAGGCCCCACATGTAGCCAGCTTCGAGGCCTTGTCGGGCTAACGTTACCGCAACATTTGTCGCATTGCCACCTGTCGAAAAGGTGACGTCGTCAACTTCCATTTTGAGGCCAAGGGGTAAATGCGTAAACATATGCTGGCCCTCTTTATGCGGGTCAAATTCATCACTCCGCAAAAACACATCCTGCACACCCTTGCCAATGGCAAGGATTTTCGGCATCGACATTACGAAACGGCCTTTCCGGCACTGCCAAACGCATTGATCTTTTCTTCGACTACTACCTGTACAGCTTCAAAGACCTGAGGCATGAGCTTAACAACAGCATATTCGTCGGGATTTTCGCGCAATACTTTTTCGAGCGATTCACGGAACGCAACACGCATGTCAGTATTGATATTGATCTTGCTCACACCGGCGCGACTGGCATCTTCAAAGAAGTGAAGCGGCGTTCCAGAGCCGCCATGGAGACTAATTTGGCACGGAATTGCCTCGCGAATACGAGCAAGCAATTCAAGATCAAGCTCTTTAGGTACATCATATTTACCGTGCAGATTGCCGATTGCGGCCGCAAAAGTATCGATCCCCGTAGCGTCAACAAATGCTTTTGCGCCCTCTGGAGTCGAGAACGTCTTTTTGATTTCTTCGTAATCGATACCTTCGTGATGAACGTTACTCCCACCCGCAAAATAGTGTGGCTCGCTTTCTACCAGCGCACCCGTAAACCGAGCGTACTCGACAACTTCTTTGGTTTTAGCAATAATTTCTTCTTCAGTTGCGTCGTGATTCGCCTGACTAATATCGATATGGATAAACTCGTAGCCTGCATCAATCGCACGTTTACACGCTTCCACCGTCGGGCTATGATCGAGATTCAAATATACCTCAATGCCATATTCTTCGCGGTAATTGTCTACAAGGTCACGAACATTCTCTAAGCCAAGCGCCTCAACTTCACCTTGACTCACCTCAATAAGCACTGGTGCATTGAGTTTTTGAGCCGCCCGTGCAATCGCAATCAATGTCTCCTGATTGTCGATATTAAACGCGCCGACTGCAAATCCTTGCTGACGACTGCGCTGCATTAGATGTCGTGCCCGCGTTGTCCTGTCGCGAATTTCCCGAATTGTCAGACCCATGTAGCCCCCTAGTGTAAATAATATGTATAGTATCAGTATAACATGAGCGTTTTACGCTGTAATCTATTGACTTTTTATTATACTTATGCTATAATGAAGAGATAGGCCCCCAAGTGGAGGAAGCAAGGCCGCTAGAACCCTTGGTGATACTTTGGCGCTCGATCAATAAATGGCTTTACCTGTTCGGCGATTCCTTTATCGTCGAGCTTGAAATGTGCCAGCACCTCAAGGGGCGCTCCGCTTTCGCCATAGCGATCTTGCATACCAATTCGGAGGAGTGGCGTGGGAAGCTGATCGCCGAGTAATTCTGCAACCGCACCGCCAAGCCCGCCAGCCGCCTGAGCATCTTCAGCAGTAACCACCCTGCCAGTTTTCTGTACAGATTCAAGTATCGTTGTTGCATCGAGTGGCTTAACGGTTGGTGCATGAACAACCTCAGCCGACACTCCCTGCTTTTCAAGTAACTCGGCCGCTCGCAGCGCGTATGGCGTTTCAATACCGGTCGAGACAATGGTAACATCTTTTCCTTCACGAAGGACGTAGGCTTTACCAATTTCAAACGGCGAATCTGGAGTACTAAAAATAGGCGTTTTTTCGCGTGCAATACGCAAATAGCATGCTGAAGGATGCTCAGCAATGGCAAGGGTTGCTCGTTCGGCCTCAAGACTGTCGCCAGGGCACACCACCACCATGTTCGGCATCACCCGCATGAGGGCAATATCTTCGAACATCTGGTGTGTTGCGCCGTCCGGTCCAGTCGTTGCGCCACTATGCGCGCCGACAATCTTTACGGGCTGTTCATTGAGCGCCGATGTCGTTTTAATCTGCTCCCAGTTGCGGCCCGGGCTAAACGCTGCGTAGCTTGCCGTAAAGGGAATTTTACCAACTCGGGCAAGACCCGCAGCAACAGTCACGAGATTTTGCTCGGCAATACCCGTTTCGATGAACCGCTCGGGAAACGCATTGGCAAAAAGATGCATTTGCACACTTTCGGTCAGGTCGGCACAAAGCCCGACAATGTTTTCGTTTATTTCTGCCGCTGCCTTTAATCCGCGACCAAAACCAGCTCGAGTGGGTTCGATATCAGGAGTGTCTGTATATACTTTATTATTTAGTGGGTACTTCATTATTCGTGCTCCGCGCGTATTTTTCCGCCTAACGTGCGGAGTTCTTTCAAAGCTTCTTTAGCCTGTTCGCTATTTGGCGGCATACCATGCCAGTGATAATCGTATTCCATAAAGTCGACACCCTTGCCAGGAATAGTGTGAGCAATCACGACACTCGGGCGATTCGTGATCGCTTTTGCCATACCAACTGCATCTTGGATGCTCTCTATATTGTGGCCATCAATCTCCTGCACGTGCCACCCAAAACTACGCCACTTGCCCGCAAGATCTTCAAGGGGCATCACATCTTCGGTGCTACCGTCAATCTGAATATTGTTACGGTCGATAAATAAAATCAGTTGACTTAGTTTATATTTGCCCGCAAACATCGCCGCTTCCCAGATATTACCTTCATTTAGCTCGCCATCACCAGCTACGGCATAGACAAATCGATGCAGCTGATGGTCGAGATACTGGAGTGCGTATGCGACACCGGCAGCCTGACTAAGTCCGCTCCCCAGAGGGCCCGAGGTATTCTCAAGGCCTGGCAACTTTGTTCGTTCCGGGTGGCCCTGCAATCGACTCCCGAGGTGGCGCAATGTCTTTAGCTCTTCCTTAGGGAAGTAACCTCGCTCTGCCATCACGGCATATTGGACCGGTACGCAGTGGCCGTTGCTAAGGAAAAAGAAATCCCGCTCATTCCATTCAGGCTCTTCAGGCCGAATCCTCATTATGTCAAAGTAGAGAGTTGTGACGATCTCGGCAAGATCGAGCGGCCCTGCGCTGTGACCACTTCCGGCCGCAAGGAGCGAGGTAATAATATTCTTTCGAACTTCGTTAGCGGTCTTTTCTAATTGTGTGATTGTAAGTTGCCCACTCATTACTTTTATTTTACCATAAGCGATCTTTGATTTAAATCACGCTGTGCTTTCCAAGCTCATCGCTCAAGGCTTTATATGCAGCCGCCGGATCATCGGCCTTATTAACCGCACCACCGCAGTTAATTACGTCAACACCACCTTGGCTTAAGCTAAATATATTCTCTACATTAGCTCCACCATCCCAGCCAATTTCAATTGATGGCCGAATGTTGCGAATTAATCGTACTTTTTCTAGCTGCATGAGGCTTGCGGTGCCGCCATAATGGCCTAATTCTCCACTAAAAATAAGCACATGGTCAACATTTTCAATATAGGTCTGAACGGATTCGGGCACGGTAGACTTAAGAAGTGCAACGCCAGCTTTTATACCTGATGCGCGTAGTTTTTGGAGGGTCGGTGTAATGTCTTCGCTGGCTTCAGCATGAAAAATAACCATGCTTGGCCGCATCTGAATCAATGCATCGACATATTGGCTTGGTGTCGTTACCATGGCATGAATATCAACAACCCACTCCTGCGGCCACCACATTTTGCCAACACCTACACTAAAATTGGGAGTAAATTGTCCGTCCATTAAATCAATATGCACGCGTTTTGCAAATGGCTGAAGCCGCTCAACAGTGGCCTTGTATTCATCTTCGGTTTCGCACGTTACGCAAGGAGCAATTTCACTCATTAGAATTCATCCAGTTCATTGTTACGGCGAACATATCGCGAGGCACCTGCAAAAGGCGTGGCGAGCCACTCATCAACGATAACCTTCCATTCCTCAATTTCGTCTCTCGGAGCGTCTACAACGCGCGCCGGCAAGCAAAGTACATTAGAATTATTGTCGTTGCGACATTCATGAGCTTCAAATTTATCCCAAATCACCGCCGCGCGGATCCCACGAAAACGGTTCGCGGCCATCGCCATTCCTTGACCACCGGTGCAAATCAAAATCGCGCGTGGATCAGTTTTTTCATCTTCTCCCAACACCTTAATTGCGGCCATCTGAGCAAATTGCGGAAAGTCATCATTTGGGTCAAGCTCTTTGTCGCCCACGTCTTCCCACTCAATCCCACGCTTAGAAAGATACGCAGCTATCTTCTCCTTAAGGTAGAATCCCCCGTGATCGGCGCCAAGAAATATCTTCATGTACCGCTCCTATCCAACGTTTTTAACAGCACGACCAGCATCTGCAACCAGCTCAACAAGACGATTTGAGTAGCCCCATTCGTTGTCGTACCATGCAACTACTTTCACCATGTTACCACCCACGACATTGGTAAGCGGGAGGTCGACAATACAGCTGTGGCTATTGCCTTTAAAGTCTGTCGATACGAGCTCTTCTTCTGTGACGTCGAGAATACCTTGGTAAAATGGCTTTGCAGCGGCATCTTTAAATGCTTGATTTACCTCTTCAACGCTAACATCTTTTTTCAGCACAACCACAAAGTCGCTCATGCTAACGACAGGAGTCGGAACGCGAATACTTAGGCCACCAAAACGATTTTCGAGCGCCGGAAGGGCCTTAGCGGCAGCAATTGATGCACCGGTAGTGGTTGGAACAATATTTTCCGCAGCCGCGCGAGCTTCGCGAAGATCTTTTGCAGGAGCATCCTGCAGTCTTTGGCTCGCGGTGTAGCTGTGAACGGTTGTCATCATTGCTTTTTCTATGCCGAACTGCGATTCTAAAACAGCCATTACTGGGGTGATGCAGTTCGTTGTGCAGCTTGCATTTGAAATAACTGGCGTACTGCTCGCGATCTTATCTTCGTTGACACCAAGCACGATAGTATCGGCGCCTTCACCTTTTGCCGGAGCCGAAATTACCACCTTCTTTGCACCAGCATCAATGTGCGCCTGTGCCTTTGCAGGATCAACAAAAAAGCCGGTACTTTCGATAACTACATCGATATCGTGGTCACGCCACGGAAGAGCGCTCGGCTCTTTCTCTGCGAGCACAACAATGTGCTTTCCATCAACAATAATACCCGTATCATCATGGCCAACTTCGTGCGTATAGGTACCGTAACTGCTATCATGCTTCAAAAGATGGGCAAGTGTCTTTGTATCGGTCAAGTCGTTTATGGCGATTACTTCCACATCGTCGCGATCAAATGCGATCTTAAATGCATTGCGGCCGATACGGCCAAATCCGTTAATTGCTATCCTTGTAGTCATTTCACCCTCTTTATGCGTTAGCTATTTACCTATTACTATACACCCCTTATGCTTCTGGTGACTATATTGACTTTTTTACTATCCATATACTGACTGTCTTTTCCTCTCTTGATCATCCTCATCTGTTACAATGGGTCCATGGATAAGCGTGAGTTATTACAAAAAGCGAAGGGTCTGTACGATCAAAGACAGCTCGAGCAGCTCACGCACGCAATCGACTATGCAACCGAAAAACACGACGGCCAGCTACGTAATAGCGGCGAGCCGTATATTAGCCATCCCTTAGCGGTTGCTGCATCAATTATCGAGTGGGGCATGGATATAGACTCGGCGGTTGCTGGCGTGCTCCACGATACCGTAGAAGATACCGACGCGACGCTAGAGGAAATTCAGGAATTATTTGGGCGTGATGTCGCCTTTCTTGTCGACGGCGTTACAAAAGTCAGCCAAGCACGCAGCGGCATGCGCAATCTCGAGAGCTACCTGCCCTCTACAAAAGACAATCTTACGAAGCTCCTGATTGCCGTTGGGCAAGATGTGCGCGTTATCATCATTAAACTGGCCGACCGACTGCACAATATGCAGACATTACAGCATAAAAGCGTGGCAAAGCAAAAGAAGATTGCTCGCGAAACGATTGAGGTATTTGCGCCGCTTGCTGACCGACTCAATATGGGTCGTGTGCGCGTACAGCTTGAAGAGCTGAGTTTTCGTTTTCTTAACCCGGAAGAATTTGAACGTACCAAAGCCCTTATGGATAGTCGATTGAAAAAAAGCGAGCGTAAGCTAAGAAGCGTGCGAAAAGAGGTTGACACGCACCTGGCAAGCGAAAAGATCCATCATCATATCGATGGTCGTGTAAAAAGCATCTACAGTTTATACAAAAAGTTAGCACGAGTACCAAATATTGATGATATTTATGACCTTATGGCGCTACGGATTATCGTCGACGATGTGGCGACATGCTACCTGGTACTAGGAGAGCTACACAGCCTTTACGAGCCAATGGTCGACCGCATCAAAGACTATATTGCAAAGCCAAAACCAAATGGCTATCAGAGCCTCCATACCACTATTATTACGAAGACTGGCCAAGCCGTTGAGTTCCAAATCCGTACCGAAGAGATGCACGAGTACGCCGAACGAGGACTTGCCGCAAGTTTCCACTATAATGAGCAAAAACTCACCGAGGCCTACAAAAGTGGCACCATCGCCACCCTCCCGACTGATTTACATTGGATTCGACATCTCCAATCCGCTGCAGCACGCATTAACGAAGGTAACGATTTTGACGTTAACGACCTAAAAGTTGACCTTTTTGGTCATCGTATTTTTATTTACTCGCCAAAAGGCGACATTTACGATCTTCCTGATGGCTCGTTTCCCCTAGACTATGCGTACCGCGTGCACAGCGACCTCGCGGCGAGGGCGAGTGGCTTTTTGATTAATGGCAAAATGGAGCCGTTTAGCTACCAGCTAAAGCACGGCGATGTCATTGAAGTGCTGACAAATAAGCGCGCACGACCAAAACCCGATTGGCTTCAGTATATGATTACGAGCCACGCTCGCCTAAAGCTACGAGCTCAGCTCCGTAAGGGCGGATTGCTTGGGCAACTTTCAAATGCGGCCGCGATTATTTATCGTAAACGTAAAGCGGCACGAAAAAAATAACCTCTCGTTTTTAATGCGAGAGGTTACCCTATGTATGGAGCGCCCTTAGACTGCGGTTGGTGGTTGGGGTGGCAGCTGATTTTCAGGCGCAGGAGCCGCCGCGGCAGGAGGAGTTGGTGCTACGGTCGCAAAGCCAGTTGTTCTCTCAGGAGCAGGTGCCATTGTGTTCAGTCCGTCAGCAACGGGCCCCTGATATTGACTCTTGCCAAAGGCAAGTATTGGAATGGTAACGTAAGGGAAAAATAGCGAAACGATTCCAAACCCAAGCGACTTGCCAAAGGATTTAGCAAGGTCGAGGTACATAACAATCGTAAGCCAAACATTGAGCAGTGGTACAAAAATAATAAGTAGCACCCACCAAACTGGACGGCCAACAATTTCGAGCATTACAACGATGTTATAGATAGGAATCAGCGCCGCCCAACCCGGTTTACCGGCCTTAACAAACAATTTCCATAGACTTATGATCAAAAAAACTGCAAACGCGAGATAGAATAGCGCAAAAACGCTAAACATAGCCGTGCCCGCCGCGGCAACTTCAGCGTTACCGGTTGAATATGTTGTTTGATATGCCGAATCCATTTTTAATACCTCTTATGATTAGTTACTGATTATTGTAGCGCTCTATGCACGAATTGACAATTGCTTTCGCCTCTTCACTGTCCCCCCAGCCTTTTACGATTGTTGAGCCGGGTTTTTTAAGATCTTTGTAGTGAGTAAAATGATGCTCAATCTTTGCCTTCCACTGCGGAATATCATCAAGGCTTGTAATCCGATCATCGTCTCGATTGTCTGCGGGCACAACAACAACCTTATCGTCGACCTCACTGTCATCTTCAAACTTTAGCACTCCTATAATTTTTGCTTCGAGCCATACTCCGGTCGCAAGCGGTTCAGGACAAATAATCAGCGTGTCAAGCTCGTCTCCGTCTTCATCAAGCGTGCCTGGAATGAATCCGTAGTTACATGGCTTTGCAAAGATACTTGGCTCCACACGATCGAGCATAAAGCTCGCTGTTTGGCGATGCCACTCTACTTTCAACCGAGAACCTTCTGGAATCTCGACAACAGTATTCACTCGGCCATCGCTAACGGCACCAGGTGTTAGAACAGTATTAAAATCAGGCATTATGCTATCTCCTCACTCTGCATAAAACGTTTTCTCTAGTGTATCATTTTATATGATTGCACGCGAAATCGCTTCGCAAATGATACAATGAATAACATGCTGATTATCGGACACCGCGGTGCCGCAGGGCTTGCCCCCGAAAATACACTTGAAGCTCTGACTGCCGGTTACGAAGCTGGAGCGGACATTCTTGAGTTCGATATTCGCCTCACAAAAGATAACGTAATGGTGTTAGTGCACGATTTTCACACCTTACGAACGCACCACAAGGCCTCGATCATTAATCGTAAAACGTACGAGGAATTATTAAAGTTACCCGAACACCTTCCTCAAATTACGCGTATCGAGGAAGTTCTTGATATGTACTTTGGAAAAGTTATTCTTAATATCGAGCTCAAAAGTCGCTCAAGTGGCGAACAGCTTGCACGACTCTTGAAACGCAAATACGTTAAAAAAGCAGCCGATTGGGACAACATCTTAATATCATCGTTTAAAGTTGGCGAATTATTAAGAATTCGCCGACTCGTGAAGCGCGCCAATCTAGCGCTTCTGCATAAAGATAATCCATTTTTATTTGTTGCCTACCACCGCTTTATTAAATTTACCGCGGTTGGATTTCATCGCTTATACCTTAACCCTTTGGCACTCGAGATCGCTCACCGTGCCGGCCTTTTCACGTATGTTTATACCATCGATCGCCCAGCAGCAATAAAACACCTTGCCGAACAGGGCATTGGCGGCATAGTCACCGATTTTCCAAATAAAATGACTGCCGAACTCGTGCGCGAAGACGCCTTACGCTAGCCTCGCTTCAAAGTATCGAGAAATTCGCGAATTGAAAGCGCCGCTGTGGCCCCCTCACCAACCGCACTCGCAATTTGCATAGTTGCGCCGCTGCGCACATCGCCACTGGCATATACCCCAGAAAGATTCGTCTCAAGATGGGAATTGGTGACGATAAGGCCGTGCTCATCGAGGAGAATATCGCTCCCTGCCAAAAATTGGGTATTTGGTTTCAAGCCAATAAATACGAACACTCCGTCGGTTGGAAAAGTCGCTTTTACTTCATCGGTGGTCGCGCGAACTTCTATCACTTGGCCAGCCTCACTAGCAACAATTTCGTCAGGCGTAGTGTTAAGATGAATCGTCACGCTACCGTTGTCGACATATTTTTGCAGCTCATCCTGCAATACCTGACTCGCCTTTACGGTGCTACGGACAAGTAAATCAATGTGGCTTGCAAAACGGGTTAAAAACAACGCTTCTTGCACGCCGGAGTTCCCTCCGCCAACGACAACGAGTCGCTTATCTCGGTAAAAGGCCCCGTCACAGGTCGCGCAGTAGTGAACACCGCGACCATAATACTCCGCCTCGCCTGGAATACCCAGTTTATTGTAGTCACTCCCGGTGGCAATCAGAACAGCGCGAGCCTTGACCGACTTACCGTCGACGATTACTTCACGATAGTCACCGTAGTCCTTGAGGGCACTGACATCACCATACTCAATCTTAGCGCCAAAGCGTTCGGCCTGCTTGCGGAGCTCGTCGGCAAGCGTCATACCTTCGATTCCGTCCGGGAATCCCGGGTAATTATCCACCTTATCGGTAATTGCTGCAAGCCCGCCGACCACCCCTTTTTCATACAGTGTGGTATCAATATCCTCTCGGGTAGTGTAAATCGCAGCACTCAGAGCACTCGGGCCAGCACCAATGATTACTACAGGAAGTATTTCGTCATTCATCACTCCTCCTTATTGAGCGCTATAGTATGCTGCCGCGGCAGTGTAGTAGTCGTTAGTTGCTTTAGTGAGCGCCTCTGATTGTTCAATTGTGGGGGGAATAGGTATCGCCATAACAATAAATTTTAACGGCATATTTGGAGCGATAGTCGTTTGACCGGTCGAACTATCGGTTGAACCTTTGGCACCATAGGCTTTATCGGCAGGAATGGTCAGAAGTCGCACGCCTCCGATATGCATCCCCTTCAAGCCCTCTTTCCATCCATCAATAAGACTAGCGTTATCAAGTCCAGTCGACACTGCAAATGGAGCTGTTAACTTTTGATTCGCCGTATCGACATTATTGCCACCGGTAAATTTATTACCGTTTGCATCCCACCCGAGATAGTACACCGCAAATTCAGTCGAACCTGAAATCTCTTCACCATCGCCAACCAGCAGGTCTTCTGTCGTAAGACTCGTAACGCTGGCGAGATCAAATGAGCCGACCTGATCAACATATTGGCTAAATGTAGGGTAATACGTTTTCGACAGTTCGTCGCTCTGGGAATCGACTTTTTTCTGATAGGCTTCCTGTTCTTTGGTATATGCAGCAAGCGCTTTCTGATAATCAGCCGCAATCCGGGTCGTATTTTGCTGCGCTAATATCATCACGGCAAATGATCCAATCGTACCAATAACCATTACAATCATAATAATCATGATCGCCCAGCGATGCGTCTTTTTTAATGCCATAGTTTCCCTCTTTTATTGTGTAACGTTCATTTCATTGTACCATGAAAGTCACCTAAAAACCGCTAGATATAGCGTTCATGGTAAAAAATACACTAGCCCTAGTGTACCCTATCGACGCGGCTTTTTTGTCTTTACGGTAGGAGTAAAGTAGTCATTTTCATAGACGCGTGCCGCCCGCCAGGCACCAAGACTTGTTCCGAGCGGAAGGATATCTTTGTAGCCAATAAGGTCAGCTGCACGCCGAATCATACCGCCGATAAATCCGTAGATTCTTATAAAGCGCCATTCGATCACCGCCCAATTACTCCCTACCGGAACCGCCGAAACTGGCAAGCGCGGCTTGTACGCCTTAGCAGGTTTACCCTGTGCAAGACGAATTAGGTTTGCCGCTAAAAGATCCGCATTGTGAATAGCCGTCTGAGCGAGCCCAGCGTACGGTGTGGCAGCGTTGTCGCCAATAACATAAATGTCTTTATGAGCCATAAAATATTGATCGACCGTTACCTTACCGCGAGGGTCAAGAGTAAAAATACTAGGATGCTTCGAAAAGAGCGGGTTGTTTGCAACGCCAGATGTCCAAATGACGGTATGGCTCTCAATAGGACGTCCGCTCACGATAAGTTCTTGTGCGTTCGCCTCTTCAACTTTCTTCGACGTTTCGACTCGAACACCAAGCTTACGAAGCCGATTCTCTACTACCCGGCTCGTCATTTCACTTGAACGCGGCAAGACTCTAGGCGCAGCCTCAATGAGATGTATTTTAACACCATGGGACTTCACTCCGTAGTGCTTGCAGAGTCGACGAATATACGTACCAAGCGCCGCGGCAAGCTCGGTACCGGTTGGGCCGGCTCCGATGACAATATAGTTACGATCGAGTTTATTTTTTTCGGCGATATCGATAAATAAGCGCTGCTTCAGCTTTCTGATTTCAGATTCGCTCTTAATACCGTACGTGAAAGTCTCGAGCCCAGGGATACCAAAGTAGGTTGTGACGACACCCACAGCCACAACTAGAGTGTTATAGCTATAACTGGTGCCCGAGATACCACGAACGCTTTTAGTCACCGCATCGATCGAATCAATGGTATCGATAAACACATCAACGTTAGTATGATCGGCAAATATTTCACCAAGCGGGGCCCATGATTCAAGGTGACTATGACCAGTCGCACTACTATAGAGAGTCGGATAGTACTGAAAATCTTCTTTATCGGAAATGAGTGTAATATGATTCTCTGGATTTTTTGCTAACTGCAGCGCCGTGCGAACGCCTCCAAACCCACCACCAATAATCAACACTTGCACTGATGTTTTACTTTTTTTAGCCATTAGCATTATTGTACTACGGGCTAAGTAATATTACGAAACTATTTTTATTACCACGCCAACAAAACTCGCGACTACAAACAACATTGAGAGGATCAGTGACCGGCCAAACACCTGTCGCGCCCACGCATCACTCCCACGATGTTTTGCCGTTATAATAAACCATGTCCACCAGAGGGCACCGATCATGATGACGACAGCGCCATATTTCGTATTGGCAGGCAGCATAATAACCAGCACTAAAGCCATAAGACAGTAAAGCAGTACAGTGACAGTGATATGTCGCACCACGACTCTTCCTGGCGCCACAATACTAAGAAGCGGGAGCCTACTCTTTGCATAATCATTTCGCCGATACAATGATAAGCCATAAAAGTGAGGTAATTGCCAAATAGCGATAAGTAGAGTGAAGAGCCACGCCTCGACTGGCAATGTGGGCACAACTGTAGCAAAGCCTGCCAGCACCGGCAATGCTCCCGGTATCGTTCCTATCATGGTACTTGTCCAGCTGTGGCGTTTCACGTAGCCATAGACAACTGTATAGGTAAAATGACAAGCAAGTGCCGCAAGCAAGACTATAAGGTTTGAGCTAAAAACAATGATAGCTACACCAATGATTAATAAAACACAGGCATATACGACAGCACCCCTAACCGACACCTTGCCGCTTGGCAAAGGACGTTTCTTGGTCCGTTCCATTTTCGCATCGATTTTACGATCAGTAATACAATTCACGACACAAGCAGAAGCAATGATCAGCGCCATGCCGACTAGACCGCCAATGGTCGATACAATATGAAACTCGTAGATAGCCGAAGCAAACAGTGCGGCAGCCAAGAAGTGCATGGCGTTACCGTACACAATGCCAGGTTTTGCTAATTTGTAGTAACTCGCAATTCGTTCGGCCATTAAAAGCCTTTTCCGTTTTGTTTTAGCATGTATTCCGTCATCTCACTCGAACTCATTGACATGTTGTAGTTGAGGTTGGCCATAATCCAGAGCGACCCAACTACCACAATCAAAAGTGTGAGCCAAGTAAAAACATAGCTCGCAAGCCGCCATTTTGGCACCTCCCGTTTATCGTCTAAATGTAGGAAATAGCGCGACTGAATGTACAATTGCAGTGCGGCCGCAACGAGCAGAACCACCCCAAGGCTCACACCTTCAATCAGCGATCCTTGGACGATTGCGTATGCCGCAAGTGTTAAAGCAGCCGCTAAGAAATAGGCATACGTATATCGTGAGCGTTCTTTGACATAAGCACTTCGCACTTTAGCCATACTACGCCACCCCCAACGCAAAGACAATTGTAAAGATAAAGATCCACACCACATCGAGGAAATGCCAGTAAAGCGAGAAAAGCCCGAACTTACGCTTTAAATCGTCGTTCACGCCCTGGCGATGAAACGCCCAGCCAAGTACGAGAGCCCATAAAATACCGACAGCAATATGTACGCCGTGTGCACCTACAAGCGTAAAGAAGCTAGAAAGAAATGCGCTTGCGGCCGGTCCATGACCTTCAGCGATCAAGTGAGAGAACTCGCTAAGCTCCATCACAAGGAACGCAACGCCAAGCACGATCGTGGTAATAAACGCTGCGACAAACTCTTTATGCTTTCCGTGACGCAGCGCAAGGTTTGCAATACCACAAACATAGCTGCTCGTAAGCAGCAGTACCGTCTCGATCAATACAAACCATAGAGAGAATAAGTCGCTTCCCGCAGGACCGCCATTGGTTGAATTGCGCAAAATCATATAGGTTGCAAATAGGCTGGCAAACAACATGCAGTCCGTCATAATATATGACCAAAAACCGAGTTGCACTTTGTCTTGCTTTACTTCTGCCTCATTCATGCTCGAGCCTCCTTATCTAGGCGCAGCAACTCAGCCGCTGGAATAACCTCCTCAGTGAAGTCATCCATACTTCGAACGATCGCAAAAAGAACGATCAAAATGAAAGAGAATATCGCCAGCCACCATATGTGCCAAATCAGCGCACCTCCAAGAACAAAAGCAGTCATCCCAATAAAGAATCCGAGTGGGGTATTTTTAGGAAGGGCAATCGGCTTATAGTCTTCTGGTTTTGGCGCCATAACTCCATCTTGTTTTTGATACCACCAGTCGTCAATGCGAGTTACAATGGGATTGATTGCAAAGTTATAGTGAGGCGCCGGACTCGGCACGCTCCACTCAAGCGTGCGACCGTCCCATGGATCCCCGGTGGTATCACGGAGCGTTTTGCGTTTCCAAACGCTATAGGCAAGCTGCAATACAAAGAGGCACGCACCAATCCCAATCACCACAACACCAACAGCGCTGACCACAAAGAACGGAATCCAGGCAGGATCGTCGTAATGGTCGAGCCGCCGCACCGCGCCCATTAAGCCAAGTGCATATAACGGCATAAATGCTAGCATAAAACCAACCACCCAGAAATATGACGACCACCTACCTAGACCATCATGTAAACGAAATCCGAAGATCTTTGGGAACCAGTATGTTAGCCCTGCGATATAGCCAAAGAGCACGCCGCCAATAATCACATTATGAAAGTGAGCCACTAAGAACATGCTGTTATGCACCTGAAAGTCAATCGCGGGGATTGACATTAGCACGCCAGTAACACCTCCAAGCGTAAACGTCACCGCAAAGCACATAAACCAGACCATTGGCGCTTTAAAGTCAATTCTCCCCTTATACATTGTAAAAATCCAGTTAAATAGCTTAACGCCTGTCGGAATTGCAATCACCATGGTCATAATGCCAAAGAAGGCATTCACATTTGCACCCGCCCCCATTGTGAAGAAGTGATGCTGCCACACGATAAAGCTAAGGAACATTATCGCAATTAATGCTGCAACCATAGTTCTGTACCCAAATAAACGCTTTTTAGCAAAAGTTGCTACGATTTCGCTAAAGACACCAAAAGCCGGCATAACCAGAATGTATACTTCAGGATGTCCCCATGCCCAAATCAAGTTAATATACATCATTGGGTTGCCACCTCCATCACTGGTAAAGAAGTGCATCCCTGCGAGACGGTCAAGGCTAAGCAGTCCTAAACTCACCGTAAGCATAGGAAACGCTACCATAATGAGTACGCTTGTCACTAGAACGCTCCATGCAAAAATTGGCATTTTCATCAACCTCATGCCTTTTGCGCGGCATTTTATTATCGTCGTAAAGAAGTTGACTCCACTCAGCAAGCTCCCCACGCCGGCAATTTGGAGACTCCAAATCCAGTAATCAACCCCTGGTCCGGGATTATACTGCAGCTCGGTCAATGGTGGATACCCAAGCCAACCACCATTACTAAACCCGCCAAAAACGAGTGAGGCGTTGATAAGAATCATGCCGGCGAAAAACAGCCAAAAACTCATGCTATTTAAGAACGGAAATGCTACGTCTCGCGCCCCAATGATCAGTGGCAGGGCGATATTGAACAATGCAAACATCAACCCCATTCCTACAAAGAAAATCATTATCGTACCATGCGCCGTAAATACTTGCTGGAATGTATCTGTATCGAAAAGCTGTTTGCCTCCCGGGCCACCCAGCGCTGTCGCCAGGCGTAGCATTAAGGCATCCGCGCCGCCTCGAAGCAACATAATAATCGCAACTAGTCCATACATGACGCCAATTTTTTTCGCGTCCGTTGTTGTGATCCAGTTCTTCCAAAGGTAACCCCATTTTTTGTAATAGGTAATTGCTCCAACAATAAAGAGGAGCGCGAGCGGCATACCGATAGCCGCGCCCATCGTTACTGGGTCTGATGGCAAATAGCTAAGACTCAATCGTCCAATTAACCATTCCATTACATACCCTCCATATGTTCGTGCAGCTTACTGTCGCTCATAGTTGAGCCGTCATCCATCGTGTGCGTTCCGTCATGGTTACTATGTGCCATTCCATGGCCCATATATTTATTAACGATCGTCGTATAGAGCGATGAGCTCACTAACGCATACGAAGTTGCCTCTACCGTACCGGGCACAGCTAAGCGTTCGTATTGCGTCTCGTTCATAAGATTTGGCGATTTTTTTGTTGCCGCTACCCATTTCGTAAAGTCGTCATCACTCTGCGAAGAGACAGTGAATTTCATATCCGAATAACCTTCACCATTAATATTAGTTGTGTAGCCAGGAAACTCGCCGGTATGATCGGCTATAAGATTAAGCTGGCTCGACATGCCGTTCATAGCGTAAATTTGCGTTCCAAGTGCCGGCACCCAAAACGCACTCATGGGCGCATCAGCGCTAATCGTAAAGTGAATCGGTGTTTTTTCGGGCACCGGTAGTTTGTTCACGGTAGCAATCCCCAAGTCCGGGTAGATAAAAAGCCACTTCCACTGCAGCGCCACCACTTGAACTTCGATTGCCGCCTTATCTGAGTCCAGCTTTTTATACGGATCAAGCGAATGACTCGTTACCCATGCCGTTACCGCAAGCGTACCAATCATAAGGGCGGGAATCCCCCACCAAAGGATCTCGAGACGCTTATTTTCATGCCACTCTGGTTTATAATCTTTCTTTTTTGTGCTTTTATTGCCAGCCCGATATTTCCAGCCAAACCATCCCAACAATATAAATACCGGGACCACAACGACCGCCATCACAAGACTAGCAAACACCAAAAGGTTTCGCTGCTGCTTCGCGATATCGCCCGATGGTTGCAGCACATCAAAATGCGCGTCTTTTACGAGGAAAAATCCCACACTCAGCAGGAAGACAACAACGCATGCCACCCCAATCACCACGCGATACTTTTTCATTAACTCTTATGATACCGCTTGTGCTGGCGTAGGGCAATAGCCATACCCGGAAACCTTGCACTTCTATACCGGTACTTGTAGTATGTAGCTATGGCCGAACATTTGTCTAGGAATGAAACTTGATACGATCCTCAGCGTATAGTCACACGAATTATTGGTATTTTAGGCACTAAGCTTAACGCAATGCTTCCGCATACTCATAGTCACTTTGCCGACGAATACACGAAATCTCACTTTACTAAGCAAGGGGTAATTGTAGTAGAAAGAGTACTCCCAAAAGTAGGAGTAAATCTCCAGATCAAAGCGACACCACTAGGCGATAGGACTCCTTAGCCGCTTGGGCTAGCGAGCTACGAGCTATGGTGATG
>JAPUET010000022.1:39112-64745 GCA_027492465.1 Candidatus Saccharimonadota bacterium
TGTCGATGAGTTAACGCGTGGCCCTTGCCTCGCTGCAATTGCCAGTAGTTAACGGGCCATGCAACCAAAAAGGCCGCCATAAAAGATACCGCACGCCATCCCCAATAACTCGCCATAAGAGGGTCTTTGTCCATCGCTCCCGGAATAATGCTCATAATGATATTGTCGACAATTACCATTGAGAGAATTGAGAGCGTGTCTGCCGCTAAAACCAGGCGAAGTGCTGCGCCAAACACCATTCCACTGCGAACAAGTGGAACAGTTGAGAGCAAGTACCCGCTCATAAACGATAAAATGGCAGCAAGTAAGATGATAGAGTGTATCTCCCAGCCCATTAGCCGGCCTATTTCTAGGCCAGCTAATTCGCCAACGATACAGCCAAGTAAACAATGAAATGTTGCCTTTGCTGCCATTGAACTACTATTCATATACCTATGTTACGCTGAGACGTCCGTAGCTTCAAGCAACTCAGTGAGTGCAGCCTCGAGCTTGCTCGTTACGGCCGCTTCGTCAGCAACCGTTCCATCTGGGTTAAGATCTTTCATGAAAAAGAGATTCGCCTGGTCATCACCAACTTTTGCCTTAAGGTTTACGGCCAGAGCTTCACGGGCTGTCGCATGCGCTTGGCCAGCGCCACTGCGCCAGCCATATCCAATCAACGCTACCGGTTTGTCCTCCCATTCTTTCCCAATCCAGTCGATCGCGTTGAGCTGTACAGGGCTCATTGTATGATTATACTCCGGCGTTACAAGCACCACGCCATCGGCCATATCAACGAGCTTCGTCCAAGCCGACACTGCCTCATTGGTTGGTGCAAATTCTGGCGCACTCGTTGGAAGCGGATCATTATAAAATGGTAAGTTAATTACTGCGAGATCAGCGACTGTTACACTTACACCCTTTGCCTCAAGCATCTGCACCACAACCGGCAAGACCTTACTATTGGCACTATTTGGTCGCACACTTCCGCTCACCACTAATATACTTGTCATTATTCCCTCCTTTACTAGAGTTACTACAGTTTTGTTACATCGACACCGATTGCTGCAAGCGCATCGTGTGCAAGTGTATACGCTTTTTGCGTACCTTGCTTTTGCTCGATCACGATACCCGCTTTAACGAGCTTGGCGAAATGATGGCTCGCTGCTGGCTGCGAAAGACCTCCAAGCAATCGGCACGAACCAACTATGTTACAACTCGTCACTGGCTTATCAGCAAGCGCGAGTTTACGAACAATAGAAAGTCTCGTGTCGTCTGCAAGAGCCTTCAGCACTTCAACCGTTTGTGTTTGTACCATATATCTATTATATCGAAATATTTAAATGTTTCAATACTCGAATGAAAAATGTTACACTAGACGTAAAGGAGGCGGAATGAAATGAAACAAATCAACCCAAACCTTTCGAACGAGCAGAAGGCAATCCTTTTCAATAAAGCAACGGAAGCACCGTTTAGCGGTAAGTTTCTTTCGGTTAACGATGCCGGGGAATATATCTGCGCTAACTGCGGGTCGGTGCTATTTGATTCAAATGATAAATTTGATTCCGGTTGCGGCTGGCCAAGTTTTGACAGAGCACTCAAAGATCGGGTTGCTTACCACGAAGATACGACACACAACACGATACGCACTGAAGTTTCCTGCGCTGAGTGTGGTGGGCATCTTGGCCATGTGTTTCCGGATGGTCCAAAAGAAACGACTGGCCAACGATACTGTATTAACTCTCTTTCACTAGATTTCAAAAAACACTAGCCAGCCATCGGACCCTGGCGGTAGAGCGAGCCTTCAGAAACACGGTCCATCACTTCATGAGCGCTGGTAATAACGACAAAGGCGTGCTTGTCAATTTTACGGATTGCTCGCTTTAACTTCTGCTCGTCAAATCGCGTAATCACCGCAAGCATCACCCCGTGTGGTTCGTGATCTTTTGGATTCGCCTCTTTAATATATGTCACAGGCTCTTTTATCATTTCATTCACGACTTTGCCAATTTCGCGCACTTTCATACCTACCACCCACATGCAGCGGTCGTCATTAAGCCCTTCGACCGTTACGTCAATTGCTTTATGCGCAAGGTAGTAGGCAATAAGTGAGTACATTGCGTTTTCCCAGCCAAACACTGTCCCAGCGAGCACAATAATAATACCGTTAATCACCATAATTGCCTCGCCAACAGAAAATACCGTTCGTCGGTCAATCAATACCGCAATCGTATCCGCACCATCAATAATACCTCCATGACGAACAACCGTTCCTACCCCAACACCTACAATAAGCCCGCCAAAGACGGCGGCGAGAATTGGTATATCAGTAAGCCCATGATCAACATGCATCCAAGTAAGTGCGGCGAGCGTCGTAATGCCAAGCAAAGAATAGAGCGCAAATTCTTTCCCAAACTTTTTATATCCCAGTACTACAAATGGGAGATTTAGTATGGCCAGGAAAAGACCTAAGGGTAGTCCAAATAATTTAGCAGAAATAATTGAAATACCGGTTACACCTCCATCGAGAAGATGATTTGGAAGCAAGAAAAACTGCAGGCCGACTGCAGTAATAATGCTCCCCGTGAGCACAAACAGTACTTTTTTTATAGGTTCTGTAATAACGATACCCTTCCTTTCATTTTTATTATTCGCTCACTTCGACGCCGTTCCAGAATGCAACAAAATTCGCAAAATCTTTACCGACCCGTTGCACTGACCCTTCTTTTGGCTCGGGGTAATACCAAGCGCCAAAGCTGTTAGTTTCGCCGTTTACGACAACATCATAATAACTTGCTTCGCCTTTCCAAAAACAAGTGGTGTGGTGGTCACTTTCGGTAAAATATTGCCACTGTACGCTGGCAGGCGGAAAATACCAGTTCCCCTCAATTCGAATCAATGATTCTTTAGGTGCCTCGGCAATAATATTCCCCCTCCATACCGCTTTCATATACTTAGTATATCATTACCCGGACACCCCGCCATAGTACAATGGATATTATGAAAACAATCCTCGCCCAGTTCGATAGCGCCCTTGTTCATGCGATACAGGCGCTACCATCGTGGCTCTCACCTCTTATGTACGGGCTTAGTTTTATCGGCCGCCCAGTGTTTACGATTGCGACCGTTTGTATAATCGGTATCTATGCGTTAGCTATTACGAATATGCGACTTGCCGTTGCGGCACTAACCGCCGGAGCGACATTTGGCGTTAATTCACTTCTCAAGCTTCTTATTCATCGTCCACGACCAGATGGCTACCATTCTGAAGATGTCTTACTGCCGACCTATAGCTTCCCGAGTGGTCACGCGGCAAGTACGATAGTAATATTTGGGCTCCTCGCCTACGTACTTTATCATCACCTTCCGGCACCATGGGGGCTTATTTCATCGATTATCATTGCCATTATCATTGTTGGTGTTGGTATTTCACGCGTATTCATTGGCGCCCACTACCCAAGCGATGTACTTGCTGGCTGGCTGGTGGGCGGTATTGGGCTGACCATCATTATTTGGGTTATAAAACCCCTATGAGCCTTACTGTGACACTGGTGTACAACCCAAAATCCGGAAGTGCACCTTCGCTCACCGACCTCCGAAACCTTGCAGAACGTCAGGGTGTAAAAATCAATTCGACCATTGAACTGAGTGATTCTTTAGCGCGCAATCTCAAGCCAGCGATTAGCCGTAAGGCCATCATCATGACGATAGGCGGAGATGGAACTATTAGTAGTGTTGCCGCACTCGTTGCAGATACTAAAGCAACCCTTTTACCTTTACCTGGCGGCACGCTCAATAATTTTACAAAAGACCTAGGCATTAGTCAGGATATTGAGCAAGCATTGAAGAATGCGACGAGTGCCCGCCCAAAACAAATCGATATTGCGAGCGTTGAAAATACGCACTTTATAAATAATTCGGGCATCGGCATTTACCCCAGGTCGTTGCAAACGAGGAAACGATTCGAAGACCATCTTGGTAAGTGGCCTGCAGCCGCGGTGGCCGTTATACGTACATTGGTACGGTTTAGAAACTATAAAGTATGCATCAACGGTAAAGAGTACAAAACCCCCTTTATCTTCATTGGCAATAATCCATATACGCTCAAAGGTATCGATAGACCGCATCGTATCCACCTGGACAAAGGCCAGCTGTTTGTGCTCATTGCAACCGCAACTACTCGAATAGGCATTATAAAAACAATTCTGAAGGCGGCAGTAGGTTCAATTCAAAACGACGAATCCCTCGATTCATTTGTTGCAACATCTGTTACCATCAGCTCTCGGCACCATCGCCATGTTAACGTTTCGCATGACGGCGAAGTGAGTCGCCTAAGCCTACCGCTCACCTATAAAATTCACGAAAAGGCACTGCGCATTTTATACTAAACCCCTCTTTCAAACGATAGCTTGATAAAGAGAGTATAATAAAGACTATAAGGTAGGGAGGAATGATAATGAGTGTACTCGATGATCTACAAGCAAAAGCAGACCTAAACGGTGATGGCAAGTTAAGTATGGAAGACTTACAAACAGCAAAGGATAAGTTAACCCCAGAACAATGGGAAAAACTCAAAGAGATCGGCGACCGGAATGGCGACGGCAAGGTAGATATTGCCGACCTACGAGACTTTAACTTTGGCGATATCGCCAACGACATCAAAGACGGCCTCGGCAGTATCTTTGGCGGTAAGTAAACGACTCTTTTTCGTGAGCCAAAAACTGCCCTTTCTAAAAGGGCAGTTTTAAAAGTTTCACTAGCTACGAGCGGGGATGCCACTTATCATCGGCGCCTTTTTCATACTTCTTTTTTACTGCTGCCCACGCTACTTTACGCGCTACATCCTCACGACTGTCATCTCCGCGACGATCGGCCGAGTTTTTATATTCGTCGTAAGCACTATTGAACGCCTCTCTGAATATATCTTGAGCATGTTTTGGTAATACGCGTGTCACATTTTCGGGTAAATCATCGTTGCTATTATATGGCATAGTATCCTCCGTGTTAGTTACCGTAATTTGCCGCCAGTAACACCGATTACCTCGCCCGATACATAGCTTGATTCGTTGCTTGCAAGGTACACATATGCGCCAGCGAGTTCGGCGGGTTGGCCTGGGCGACCAAGGGGCGTATCGTTACCAAATTCCACCAATTTCTCCGTTGACTGGCCGTAACTTGGCTGAAGCGGGGTCCAGATTGGACCGGGCGCCACAGCATTGACCCGGATACCCTTTGGCGTAAGTTGCTGCGACAACCCACGGGTAAAGTTTGTAATGGCGCCCTTTGTTGCCGCGTAATCCAGTAAACCGGGTGATGGCTGAGTTGCCTGAATTGAGCTAGTATTGATAATGCATGAGCCAGGCTGCAGATATTCAAGTGCCTCTTGCACAATATAGAACATCGCAAGAATATTTACGGCAAACGTTTGCTGTAGCTGTAGTGCCGGCAGTTTCGTAATATCATCGCAGAAAATTTGTTTGCCCGCATTGTTTACAACAATATCAAGCCCGCCGAGCGCTTCGGCCGCTTCATGCACCAGTTGCCGAGCCGATACTTCATCGACTAAATCGGCCGGAATTGCCGCAACCGTCCGTCCAGTTGCAGACAACTCATCAAGTAAGTCGTCGGCATCGGTCTGCTCGGATGGCAAATAGCTAATCACTACGTCAGCGCCTTCGCGTGCAAATGCAATTGCTACCGCCCGGCCAATGCCGCTATCACCGCCCGTAATGAGCGCTTTACGTCCTGCTAGGCGTCCGCTCCCCTTGTAGCTTTCGGCTCCATGATCGGCAAGTGGCTGGAGTTCACTATCGAGGCCAGGCTCCGCCTGTTTTTGAGGTGAAATCTTTCCCTGTTTATATTGCTTTCTCGGATCTTGTAGGGCATTTACTTTCGTCATACCTTCTCCTTCCTCTAGCTTTATAACCGCTCCTCTTAGTATAACATCCTTACAATAAGACAAATCGCCACGGCACGTCTTTTGCCTGACTAATACCAATACGTGGCGTTGCCGTAATACGTTGTGGCTCAACTGGTTTGCCAAGAAATAACCGAAGTGGTAGCTCACGGAGATCATGGCCATTCAGTCTTTTATCAATACCGAACGCCTGGCAGACTTTCGCCGGACCATTGGCAAGCTCATCACCTCCGCGACCATGACGGTTTTGCAACATAATATCTTCGCCCTTTAGTGGCTCGACGGCACGTATCAACACTGCCGCACCTTCGCCCTCTTGGCCAACAACAACGTTGCAACAGTAATGCATTCCATAGGTAAAGTACACGTAGAGGTAGCCTGCAGGCCCAAACATCACTGCCGTACGCTCGGTTTTTCCTTTATAACTATGGCTTGCCGCATCCGTCTGGTCGTAGGCCTCGACTTCAACAATCCTTCCCCGAAGAATATGGTTATCAACTTCACGTTCCAAGACACAACCAAGGAGGCGCTTTGCCGCCGCTACGACGTCGCTTTCAAGTACTGTTCGTATATCCACGAGATTAAAGATACCGTTTTAAGCCGTCGGCATGACGCTGCATATCGCTGTTGGCAGATTTTTTAGCGAATAGTACCATGCGTTTTATGACCGGCGCGTACTGCTTGATCGACCCCTCTGTTAACTGAGAGGGTAATTTCTTTTGCTCATTAACGTAGAGTGCTTCGTAGCAACTCCGCACCAAACTCTCATCCCCAAAATGATGAAACGCCTTAATAGCATCATGATATCGGCCAGCATTATAATGGTATAGACCTTCGCTTTGATATGATTGTTTGACAATCTCGGCACGTTTCATTGCGTACTCTGCATATCGGCGCGCAGCAGCAAAATCATTCTGCTCCATACAATAAAATGCTGCGTTATGACCCACAACCGCAAGAAGTTCTATGTCTTTACTCTGCTTTGCAAATTTAAGAGCATTCGTAAAGTTATGTCGTTCCATCAATGTCGTAATGAGTTTTGCATAAGCCGCATCTAGATTCCGGCGAACAATATCTCGATCATGACTTAAAATAAATGCAAAGCGCGAGGCTTGCAAAAAATCTTCCGGCGCAACGCTATGTTTTGCAAAATGAGTATCGGTGATGTCTAGCAAATTAACACTAACTATTTCCTCGATCGGCATGAGGGACTGGCCCTCGGCGGCACTATAATTTGTTAGTGTTCCGTTTGTCGTTTCAATATCTAGACCACCAATATGTAGTGCAACATGACCCGGTAACAACCTAAGTCGCAAATCCTCCACGCGCTGATACCGAGAATACAAATAAATGTAGAGCGTCACGATTTGGTTACAGTCGCCTACTAACTGTTCCGCGTTTGGATCTTTTAACAGTCGTCCAAACGAACTGCTTTCGCGGTATTCATACACTCCTCTTGATGGCGAAAAATATTCGATAAGAGCAAGGATGAGTATCGCTTGCTCGTGCGTCACCCGTGCATCGGAAGCTGCGCCACGAATATGTAGCATCACCTCCTCGACAGATTTTTGCTCATTCTGATAAAACTGATCAAAATCTTCTGTAATGCGATCGAGATTAGCATAGAGTTCCCGACGCTTCGCTTTTTTTAGATAATTGTAACCCTTATAACGATATTCGGTCCAAAGGTTAATTACCGCAATATTAGACTGCAACAATTCGATAATGCGCGCGGTGGTACTTGGACCAGCGCTATGTTCAGTAAGGCCACCGAAAAATAACCCCACTCGACGCTCTCTCGTATCGGTATAGGGGGCAAAAAGATAGTAGATAGATTGCAGAATACCCACACTTTTAGTGTAACAGATTACAATTTAGTGTTCGTGATGGTGCGTTTCGAGCGACTGGTCGTAAAGCGCCTCAAGATCGACTCTTGAACGAGTGAAGCCTGGGGCGACTTCGATCATATCTCCTTTTGCCTCGTCAATGAGCGTTCGAAGGTCTTCGCTATGCAGAACGACTGCCGTAACGTCAATGAGCAAAACGGCGCTCACCATTCGCTCAACACCACCGACAAGCGATTCGGCATCAGGATTAATTGATGCAAATGTCACATCACTGGTTGGTTCGTAGGCACATTCATTGCGTAGCGAAAAGGTGTGAAATGCATACTCTAGTCGTTCCATCTCGACAACATTTTTACCTTCAACCCGTAACCCTGTGAAGAGCGCAATATAGTTATACATACTTTTATACTATCAGACATTTTTCAGTTAGTGTATAATCGAACTAACCATGAGGAGTAAGCGATTATTGATGGCCTCAAGCGATCCCACTGAAACCCAGTTTACTTTTATTGCAGTACCCGACACACAGCAAGAAAACAGCAGCGACTCGCGTACCACAATGTTCTTAGGCCGCATGAACTGGATTCTCGCGAATCGCGCCGCCCTCAACATAAAATTTATGGTGCAAAACGGCGACCTTGTCGACTGGGATGACGCGACCCACACTCATTATATTCGCGCCGATGCCGGTCTTGATGTGCTTGATGCTGCCGGCTTTCCCTATGCTTTATGTATAGGGAACCACGACACGGCCGCTGTTCAATATGGCGGCTCTGCGGCTCCCGGCAATGTCAACCAGAACCTACGCAACACCAGCACGTTTAATACATATTTTCCGGTATCCCGTTTTACAAATATTCAGGGAGTTTATGAAACAGGTAAAGTAGACAACGCGTACCGTTATTTTACTGCCTGCGGATTGAATTTTCTGGTGATGAACTTGGAGTTTTGCCCACGCTCAGGCGTCTACTCTTGGGCCGATGCCGTCATTAAAGCCCATCTACACCATAATGTTATTATATTTAGCCACTATATACTTGAGTCTGATGGCTCTGTGAGCGGAAGCAACGCTGGCTACGGTGATACCAGCGCCCAGACCATGTATAACAGCATCATTCGCGATAATACGAACGTGAAATTCACCTTTTCAGGACATGTTGGTAACGGAGCTTCGCGTACTTCAACGAGTAGTACCACTGGTCATAAAACCTACCACCTACTTGACTGCTGGCACGACTACAACAGTAACCCAACGAGAGTATGTACGTTCAATATTCCCGCTGGAACCGTGAACACACAGGTTTTTGACCCAAAATCAAGCACGTGGCGCTCCGATACGATTGTTAATTTTTCTGGGATTACTTGGGTACGATAAACAGCTCTACTCACGGCGATAAAGACCGCTGGGTGTCCCATGTGAATAGTTTTTAATCGGTTTTCTACCGGTAATACCGAACTTATTCACGGCATCTTCCACGCTGCCAGCCACCGCGTATCGATTAACTTCAAGGTACTTATCTACCCATAACCCAGCATGATGGCTCATGGTGTTATCTTGATAATTAACGTGTCTTATCTTATCTATTGGCTTGCCAGAAGCCTCCTCTATACTCCACGGCGCTTGCTCATTTCTAATGACCGAGTCTTTCTCATCACCGACAAACTCAAATAACTTTATATGTACGCGGGCCTCTGGTGTTAATTCATACATACCCTCCATCAAACGAGTCGTTTGCTCTTTAGTAAGAATTGGCGGGGTCGCTGCAGCATTATTGTTAGCGTCAATACGAGTCTGTTCACTAAATGGATTGATGCCTCCCTGACTTACCATTCCGCCGTAAGTTTCGCCCTTAACAAGAATTTTGCTGGGGGGAGTGTGCTTATGAAATTCCGCACCCAACCAACTTATCGCGCGTAAATCTTGTGGTCCTGCAGGAGAAGAAAAAAATATTATAGCGAAATCTACTTTTGAATCGGGATAAAGTCTAAAGTAGATATTAAGTATATCAACAGCCGTAATACCCCCAAAGCTGTGAGCGAAAATTATTACATCCTTTAGTTGATTAGCTTCAATAAATTCGTGCAATAATTCTGCATAATAGGTTGCGGTATAGCCAACTTCCCCGTTTCGCAGTGCGGCGTTACATTCATCAAATTGAGCGCCGAGTATTTTCTCTGTAACGCTGGCAGCATAGTCACTCACTGTTGTCATGCCAACTCCGGCAATCTGTAAAATAGCAAGTGGCGACCCCTCGGGACATGTCGGCAACTCTTTGCCATCTTCCAAAACGGCAATAGAAGCGGCTCTCAAATTTTCATTCGTTGATACATTTGGAAATGGTATTGCTGTAACGGGCGCCATACCAATCGTTGCCGACGTCACCATCGAAAGAGCACCTTTTAGGGCAGACCGACCAAGCTCAACACTTGTACGGACAACTTGCATAGGATCACGAACCAGCCTATCAAGCACTGTTTCATCCACATTATACGGAGAAAAATCGGTTAAGCTTTCGTGCGGTTTTCTCATACTCACCGGTTTTCTCTTAGTTAAATACGCTGTGCCTGGAATTCTTCTTGTAACTTCGTTGCCACTATATCAATCAGTGCCGTCACTTCTTTATCGGTAAGCGTATGGCTGTCACTAACAACGGTAAAGCGTAGTGTGATCGTTCTGTGAGTCGTATCATTTTCTGGACGGTAAATGCTCACTGGTTCTATGCCTATATTTAACCCGCTGTCCAACGCACGCGCTGACCGAAAAGCAGCAGCATACACTGCATCGTAACTATAGTCCACTCCCATTTTCATCGATAAGTCTTGTCGTAACGAAGGAAAACGGTTGAGCGGCCGATACGTCGGTACGCTCGTCGCATTAGATGCAAAAGGTGACATAAATAATTCAAATCCGGCCGTATACTCCGGCAGCTTGAACTGCTTTTTAACGCTAGGAACGAATTCCCCTACAACACCCGCAAGCTGCTTTCCTATCCACACCGTGGCCGAACGAGCCGGCTCAAATGGAGCGGCAAGTTGACGAAATGCGTCGTGATCACTAAACTCAAACTCTTGCAAAGGCGCAAAACGCAAATTCTCTATAAGGTAAAAATCGGCAAATAATTGTTCAACAATACGCCGTGCCGCGTAGTAAGGGGCACCGTCTTTGCTTTGTTTGCTCGCATATACCCCCCCTACTCGGCCGAACTCTTTTGGCAAACCTTCACTGTCAAATTCATCAAGATGGTGCGCTTTGCCAATCTCGAAAAGTGCAAACTCGCCATAGCCCACTTTCATATTCTGATGAATTTTATCAATAAGGCTTGGCACCACACTTAACCTATAATACTGAAGGTCAGGACTCAGCGCATTGCTCAAGCGAAAGGCTTTTTCAGGATTTTGCCCAGAGTTCTTTAATAAGCGTTCGTGCACAAAACTATACGTTAAAACTTCGTTTGCTCCAGCGCGGGCAAGACTTTGGCGAATTCGTGCTTTCGCGATACGCGACGCGTTATATGATGCAGGTTTAGTGGTGCGCTGCGGTAGTGTGCGCGACAGCATATCAAACCCATACAGTCGGCCAACTTCTTCAACAATATCTTCAGGAAGCTCAAGATCGGTGCGCCAAAATGGCGCCCGTACAGTAAGTGCACCACCTTCTTCGCGCGCCGCAATCTCAACGCTTCCAAGTGTTGCCGCAACTTCTTCGAGTGACAGCGCCGTACCAAGGCGCTCATTTATAAACTCATTCGTCACACTGAGAGGTTCATGCAAGCTCTGGTCTTCGTAGCCAGATTCTACCAGCAATGACCGTAAGTCAAATACAGTGCCCGCCTGCGCACCACCAGCCATATCGGTAACGCTCTTCATCAGCAGCTGTAAAACGCGGTCGTTTTGTAGCGGTGACTGACCTTTGTTAAAACGGGTCAAGGCATCGGTAAATATCCCATGGCGCATACTACTTTTTCGTACCGCATACATGTCAAATGAAGCCACCTCAAGCACAATATTTGTCGTATCCGCCGACACTTCACTTTCACCGCCACCCATTATGCCTGCTAAGCCAATCACACCGTTCTTATCGGCGATCACAATATCGTCGGCAGTAAGTGTATAAGTTTTGCCGTTAAGTAATTTTGTCGTCTCGCCGTCTTTTGCCATGCGTGCGCCAATAGCGGCACCGTGGAGCTTGTCGTAATCGTACGCGTGCGTTGGCTGCGCGGTGAGTAGCATTACATAGTTAGTTGCATCAACGATGTTATTGATTGGCTTGCTACCAAGACGAACAAGCTCACACTGTAGCCAAAATGGACTTGGCCGCACGGTGACACTACTCAGCGCAACAGCCATAAAGCGTGGCACTTTATCGCTTGCTTCGTTGAATAATTCTAATTTCAGACCCTCTCCACCAATAAATTCCGGTAAGTTCCAGTACCATTCAGGGCTGGTAAATGTATGGCCTAAAATTCCCGCAATTTCACGCGCCACGCCTAATTGGCCAAAACAATCCGGTCGGTGGGTAAACATTTTATTTTCGATATCGATAACCATATCGTCCAAACCAAATGCTTTGGCAAAATTAACACCGGGCACAATTTCAACGCCGTTTGGATTCCATTCAGCAGGATCGATCTCAACAATACCTTCGTGATCGCTCCCAATCGCAAGTTCGTCGGCAGCCGCCAACATTCCTTGGCTTAGCACGCCGCGGAGTTCGCGTGCACTAAGTATGAACGGTTCGTCTTCGTCAAAACTGGCGGGCACTGTTGTATTTGGCGGTAGCCACACCGCCATCATGTCTGCGTGCACATTCGGCGCACCACAAACAACCTGCACATAACCATTTTCATCTCGCGGCACATCAGCTACAGCACCACCATCATCTACCTTACAGACCCTTAGACGATCGGCATTTGGATGCTGCTCGGCTTCAACTACCTTTACAATAACTGCGCCACTATATTTCGCGGCAACATCAATTACTTCTTCTACTTGCCCGAGCTGTTCGTTAATACGTGCTACCAACTCATCCACTGCTGGCAGCTCAAAATCAATATATTGCCGAATTGTATTTAAACTAACTTTCATTAAAATTGCCTCAAAAAATCAAGTTTGCCCGATTCTAGGTTACGAATGTCTTCAATTTGGTATTTCATCATCACCAAGCGATCGATACCGCAACCGAACGCAAAACCAGTGTATTCGGCAGGATCAATATTGGCAGCGCGTAGAACATTCGGATGGATCATACCGCAGCCGAGTAGCTCTACCCACTTGCTGCCAGAACATACACTGCAGCCGTTTTCGCAGAATGGGCACTCCAGCGCGAATTCAAAACTCGGCTCGGTAAATGGGAAGTAAAACGGATTGATACGCACGTTCAACTTACGGCCATAATATTCTTCAAGAAATGTTTGTAGCGTCGCAACAAGATTTCCAACATTAATACTTTTTCCGACATAAATACCCTCTACCTGGTAAAAAGTATGCTCATGTTTCGCATCAAGATCCTCGTTTCGAAACACGCGATCAGGCACGAGGGCGGCAATTGGCTCGCCTTGTGCTAACATATCTCGATATTGTACGAGCAATCGATGCTGCATAGTGCTTGTGTGGGCGGGGGCAACGAACGAGTCGCCATTTTGATCGACTTGAGTGGTCATAAACGTGTCGTAATCATCCCGGGCTGGATGGCCTTTAGGGAAATTCAGCGATTCAAACATATGAAATTGATCGTCAATTTCTCGAGACTCTTCCGCAACAAATCCCATACGCGTAAATATATCGGAAATTATAGTCATTTCACGAGTAAGCGGATGCTCGCTGCCATTCTCTGCCGGAAGAAGATTCGGACGAGTCGCATTGACATCAAACGGCGCCGTTACATCGATCGGTGCCACATCCACTTGGTCAAGCTCTGCTTGGCGAGCATCGACTGCGGCTTCGATTGCCGTCTTGAGCTCGTTCACCGCTTGGCCAAACGCGCCGCGTTCTTCAGCGGGTAGTGCAGGAATTTGCGCATACAGCTTGCGAAATTCTGGCGCTCGCAAAACTTCTTGCGGCGCGTTCGACTGAGCCACTGTTGCAAGTAATGTTTCTCGTATTGCAGGTATATCCGTCATTGTTTGTAGTGCTTACCGATTCATTTGATAAATAAAATATGCCAAAATTGCTACGGCAAGAATTGCAATCACCGCCCATGCGGGAGCGAGCGTTGTGGTAACTTTCGTACCTTTTAGATACTCGGCATCATATTCATAGCCGTTAGCAGGATCACCATTTTCGCCCTCTGGCTTCACCTTAGCGGCAGCCTTCGCGCGTAGGTCGGCAGCAATGCGCTGCTGCAGCTCACTTCGACTCTGATTTTGTTCAATATATCGTCCCATACAAGTTTTAGTATAGCACCCCTATTAGCTTTCCTCTACCATTTCGTAGTTGAGGATGAGGCGTTTATGCTATACTGGGGTCATATCTTATATAAAGGAGGGATATGCTATATGGCTACTAAGAAAGCCGCTTCTACTAAAAAAGTGACCGCCAAAAAGCCGGCCGCAGCCAAAACAACTGTGCGCACCATAACTGCCGATCCAAAGCCGGCAACTATTGCAAAAGCAAGTCAGGCAAAAATTGGCAACTCAAAAGTCCAACTTCCTGCAAATATTATCAATATTGTACTTGCAGAACTATTCGGCACGTTCATTCTTACTCTCGTTGCACTTGCAACATTCCAAGATGCAGGTGCGCTATATGTAGGTATTGCATTAAGCCTACTGGTGTTGACTATTGGTACCGTGTCGGGTACACACATCAACCCCGCCGTGACCTTTGGACTCTGGAGTATGCGTAAGCTCAAGACGCTACTTGTTCCATTTTACTGGGGAGCTCAATTCCTCGGCGCCATGCTTGCAGTAATCGTTACTAACTGGGTAGCAAACAGCTCTCTCAGCCTAAGCTTTGGTGATTTTAGCAGCCTCGACTGGGGCGTGTTTGGTGCCGAGATGGTCGCCTCTGCCATTTTCTTGTTTGGTCTCGCTGCTGTCGTCACTCGAACCGACCTTTCTGTCGGCGCACGTGCGGCCGGTATTGGTGCCTCACTTGCAATTGGCCTTGTAGTTGGGGGCACACTTTTAAGTGCGCTGAAAGCACAAGATGTAGCCAATTACCAAAAACAATATCAAGCAACCCAGTCAAGCGCCTCAGCTGGCAATCCTAGCATCCCACACTCAGCGTTTGTGAAGGGTGTCACCGCTAACCCTGCTGTTGCGCTCGCCGTTACAGACAATGCTGCGAACAAGCTTGACTCAAGCCTCAATGACAGTAAGACTAATAGTCGTCTTACAGTTGAAGTAATTCTCGGTACGCTCGTTGGTGCCGCCGTTGGTGGAAACCTCTACCTACTGATCGCTGGTCGTCGCAATAACTAGAGCCTCTTTAGCAGTACAAAATACCACTCTTAAAGGGTGGTATTTTGTATTACCCCACAAGCGTCTTCTCTAAGATCGCATCAGGCTTGCCGCTATTATATAGGTCTGATATCTCGGTTAGCCGATACCCTTCTTGAGCGAGAAACCCAAGCATAGCTGTGTTGGTCGTTTTGGTATCTACGCGTATTATTTCGGCACTTGGGAGGGTGCCGCGGATTGAGTAAGGCAAATTACGCATCATAAACGTGGCGAAGTGGCGTCCGGCTGCACCTGGGTCGATCGAAATATTGCGTAAATCTACTACGCCCGGGTCCTCGGCACGCCTCCAAACAAATGCACCAACGGGGCTATTGTTTAATTCCGCAAGCATCGCAAACCGCACACCTCCCGTCGCAAGTTCAGCTTCGGCTTTTGCAACCCATTCATCATGTCTCGAGCCATAATCTTCTTGAGTAGGTATAAGCAGTCGTTCACCTTTTAATACGCCCGCAACTTTAGCAGCGCGTGTAGGGTTCATTTCATCGGTAAAGCGGATGTTCACATACTTTACTATGTCACTTTACTAATATTTTTGCAATTATTCTTGAGACGGCTTATCGATTAATAGCGCTTCAACCACTGGATCGGTGCTGGCAATCTTTACCACATCTTTATCTACTTTGGCGAGCTCTTTATGGGCAGCATTGTAGTGATTTACCGTAGTGCCCAGTGCATTACCAAGCTTATTCATATATTCGTCGAACTTACCGATATGCTGGCCGAGCTTGCCAACGCGCACCTGAATATCCTTGGCCTGCTCTTCAATTTGCAAGCTACGAAGGCCCTGCAGAACCGTTTGTAAGTAGGCCATGAAGCTGGTTGGGCTTGTAATAATTACGTGCTTTTCACGAAACGCATACTCTATAAGATCGCGCGAGCTACCGCCCGTTCCCACATTGTTAATCAGTAAGTCGTAGTACAACGACTCTGACGGGATAAACATAAACGCAAAATCCATCGTCTTTTCACTGGGACGGATGTATTTTGATGTTTCATCAATTCGCCCCTTTAGGTCGACTTTCACTTTCTGAAGATAGAGCTCTCGCTCTTTTCCGCTCGCCTCAATCATGCGGTTGTAGTTTTCTAGGCTAAATTTACTGTCGATAGGCAATATTTGGCCTTTATCAAGGAATATCACCGCATCAACAATTTCGCCATCAGTGAATTTGTACTGCATTTGAAACTGCCCTGGCGGCAATACATTTTCAAGTACGCTCGAAAGGTAAAATTCACCAAATACCCCGCGTTGTTTTGGATTCGATAAGACATTTTGTAACGTCTTTAGTTCATCGGCGACATCTACCACTCGGCGATTAGTTTCGTCCAGTTTCGCAAGCCGCTGTGTTACATCGGCGACAAGTTTTGCACTTTCCGAAAGCTGCTTTTGCACCGATTGCTGAACGCCGAGATTACTTTTTTCTAGCTTGTCGCCCATCGTTTGGCTTAGCTGAGCAATGGTGCGGGTAAGTTCGGTAACGTCACTTTTTACCAACTCCACGGCACTAGTGTTTTTGACTTCGTTGAGTTTTTGCACCAGAACATATAGCACCACGCCAAGACCTAAAATAACAATCACAAATAAAATAATGAGTACCGATTCCATACTCATTATTGTACTACGGGCAAGAATGCAGCGCGAGCGTCTAGGAGACAAGTACCCAGCGCGTCACAATCACGAGTACGATCGCAACAACAAGCGCTAATATAAAGTTACGGATTCGAGCCACCCACGTAAAAACAGCGTACGAAAGTGCAAACAGCGCGGCAACAGCAAGTAACATCCAGTACCAGGCAAAACCAGTGGTGATGTTATGAACCGCCCACAAAGAGATAGCCGCCGCAAGACCTACCATAAGGGGTCGATAAATACGAAGACGAGCAAGGTTCGCAACACCAGCAATCGTGCCAATGATAATTGCCACGATCATGGCATAATTTGGCGCCTGCGAGCAATCACCTGTCGACTGAGCACGACATAGTACCGCACCAAATACAAAAGTGTTAAGGAGCATATACAGAAGAGTCACAACGGCGCCAACAGCAAGGCCGGTCAAAAGAACGCTAGTAAACTCGCGTCGCGTCATTCCAACATATGGCAACGGTTTCGCCTCTGAAAAATCTTCTTGTACAACTGGCTCTTTCATCAATTTTTTTCTCCACTTACTGATGCATTTATGCTATTGTACTACTTTTTTGCGGGTTTCGCTATATGCGTATGTAAGTCTTCTTTAGCATAAGTACGATACCAAAGAGCGCCAAGCAGTGCAATGATGAGCGACCCGGCAATATCAAGAGGAGTATGTACTAAAGCAAGTACACGCGCCATACACATCACTAGGGCCATACCGCCAAGCCATATTGTCAATCGCCGACTTCTCGTAGCAAACCAAACCGCAAACACCAAGTAAAACGCAAGGAGAGCGTGATCGCTTGGAAACCCTGGATTATTTAAATAAGCAGCTCCCGGATCAAGTCCTAATTTTTCGAACGGACGAAGTTGTTCGGGCTGCCACAAGCTTCCAATAAATTTAGCTAAGATATATGATGTCACACCCGCCATGAATACGCGCGTAAATCGATCATACCGGTCCTCTCGCGGAGTGCGTACTAGCAAGGCACCCACTGCCAGCACCAAAATGATAATCACTAGGCCATCCGCCATAAATCGTATTAACACATCCATACTGTAAGTATACCTTTTTAATGTATTTGTAGCATCATATCATGCAATAATGCGCAGGGAGGGTGGTTTTACGTCGACTCCAGGGCCTGACGCTTTCGACTAATTGGCATAAAGATATCTATTACAAGCCACATCGTTATCGCGATAGGTAGGCCAACAATAATAAGGATCCACCACCAATCTGCACTCGCTGCCTCTTCGCTGCCATTACAAATCACCATGTTGGCATATAATAGGCCGCTGAATCCAGCTGCAAATAGCAACGCACGCACAATTTTATTACGCTTAGCGGTACGTGGCACTACAAGTAGCGCCACGCTATAGAGGACTATCGACACGGTGATGGGTACTATAAGTAAGTGTGAAAGCTGTAACGCGGTATATAAATGATGTATATCGTGGTGAGGCGTCCAGATGGGAGCAAAATAGGCAGTCAGGGCCATCGCCATAACGACTGTAGCGACCGCTCCACGGCTAAAAAGTAGTCCCTCAACCGCTTCGCCTAGCGGTCTTTTGCCAGCATCAAGCGTAGCTTGTCGTCGAACCAGCATAATTATTGAGCCATACACGATAATCGCCATTCCAATTGCGCCAAATACCATACGCACCAGCGCATTTATCCAAGAATCTTCGCCAAACCACCGTTCCGTAATTACTATATACAAAGTTAAAACAATTGCGGCAATGGCCCAAAATTCAATGCGTCGGTAAAATACGCTCCATATAGGCTTATCCGCATCGCCACCAATCAGTTGCACCGGCTGCATGTTTTGGATAACATTAAACTCTTTTTTAGTGAGAGGCGTGATATTATCAAAGTCTATAGCACGCGCCTGAAGGTAGTGATTGTTCACTTTCGGAGGATGTGCCGTATGAGTGGGAAGAAGATGGACAAGAGGGTATGTAGCGCTATTTTTAAGTAGACAAGCGTGGAGAGCGTCACCGGATCGCTCATGATTCGACAATGTCACAGTTGTCACTCGCTGCCCATACTCATCCGTCCACACCAGCTCTGCGGCCTGCCAAGCATCGTCTTCGTCGCGCTCTGTCAGCACCACTGCAAACTGACCGTTCAGTATCATTTGTGCAATATCGGCCAGCTGCACTGCCCACTCCTTCGCGGTCCGCTCTACAGCCGTCATATCGACAGATATAACCACAGGACCAATCATTAGTTCATAGCTTGCAGTTGATGTTATCGCTAACATAAAGTCCAATCCATCATCAGAAGCAGGAGTATAGGCATAGGTAATCCACTCCTCTTCTATGTTCTCATCTTCATAAAACCCGTCGCGCTCTAAAGTAGGACCGCGCAATTTACGCTTTTCTATCTCGCGCCGAAATATAGTATATAGTTCATCAAGTGAAAATTCGTACACAATTTCTATAGTGTACGATACGGTATCATTTTCATCAATTAAATTAACTACCTGGCGAGTAACCAGGTAGTTAATAGTCCATGTATCAATTTATATTTGTTATTTATACCGCTGCCATACGTGGTGCGCGGGTCAGAATGTAGGTTTCTATCCGTGCCCGGCTCCAGCCACGCTGCAGCAGTTCGTTACGCAAGCAGCCAGCTAACGCGAGGCGAAAATCACGCTTGCTATACAACCCGCAAGCTTGAATGACCTCCTCAAACGTCATCTTTTTACTCAGTTGTTTGAATTCGTGTGGTGAAATGCCAAGAATCTCGGCACGTAGTTCGCCTTTGCGGTCGTGGGTCGATAGTAATTTATCGAATTGCGACTCGCGGCGTTTTTTAGAGATGGTGATTTGGCTAAGGCCTGGTACCGCCGCCGCTACCGCCGTGACGACAAGTAGTGATGCGACCGTTTTCGTCGATAGCTTCATTGAAACCTCCTTTTTGTTAAAGCGTAAGTTTTACTTACAACCCCATAGTACAACGTGAAAATGCGTGAAAAAAAAGTAGTTTTTGCAACAAACATTTTACGAACAGTTGCGCTATGAATTTACTGTTTTCTTTGTTCGTAGCTTTAGTTATACAGTGAGATTATGAAAGCTTGCTGAGAGTTTTGCAACAAGCGCAAAGTGTAGTTCTTGTTGCCAGATGGCATCTTCTAGGGCGTTATGTGTAAAGTCGCCCTCTGGCATAATTTCACGAGAGAGCTTACTTTTGGCTGTCATACTCCAATCATATTGGGGTAATACGGCAATCGCCAAGCTCTTTAGGCAATACCCTGCCACACCAAAAGGATTGCTTATACCTGCTCGCAGATATTCTAGATTTATCATCGGGAAATCATAACTCGCATTGAAGGCCACCAAGACGGACGCGCCTGTTTTTCCATGCCGCTCTTTTAGTGCTTGCTGCCACTGCGTTAATTGTTGCATAGCCACCGATGGCTCCACTCCTTCATCTATCAGCCGCTCATATTCTAGGCCATGCTTTGCGCAAAACTCACGATTACCCGGGACATACGGACCATCAACTGGCCGCAACTCACGATAGAACTCTTCGCCCCATGGGCTCACTGCACCCACGCTTAGCAGCGACCCATAGCCCGGACAGCCGTCTGATTCTACGTCCAGATCTATGTATAACTGCGGTGCATTCTGTACGATTTCTTTTCCTCTCGCTACTAAATCACTGTGTCGTTCGTGCGCCATATAGTCCTTTCGTTTACAGCTTCATCGTAACGAAGGGGGCTCAGTTTGGCAGTGAGAACATTTTTACCTAATGCTACTATAGTTGTATGAACCGTCACTTTTCGCTCGATCACCATCTACAGTCGCAAATCGTACAGCGGTTAATGGCGCATGGCGAGCAAAGCTTTTCGGAACTCAAGCCTGCGAGCATAGAAAACAGCTTGTTTATGTATCATATGCGCAAACTCATCTCTCACGGCATCGTCGAAAAGTCCGTGCACGGCTTTCGGTTAACCTCAGCCGGGGCGCGCTGGGCAAACAAAACCGGGGCTGCGTTACAAGTCGCCGAGCTTCCCCGTCCGATGGTTCAGTTGATTGTAATTCACGACAATCATATACTACTGTCCGAACGCATCGACCATATGGCGAGCGACTTAAATCGCTACATGCTACCCGGAACACTCCATCGCTTTGGCGAAACTAGTAGCACAGCAGCCGAACGTGTCGCCACAAAATTTGGGCTTAAAATCACTTCAAATTGCATCGGCCATACCGAAGTCATCATTCCAGAGCAACATCATTCGCTCGTCGATTTTTATACCGCCACCGCACCAAGCCTTGAGTATACATTTAATGATGATTTGTTTCAGCTTCGCTTCGTACCCATCACTACGGTTCTCGCGTTACCGGCTAACGAAGCCAATGCGCTAGCACAAATCATAACGGCATACCTTAGCAATACACCATACAAACCAGTCTACCTACCGTAGACTCAACGTTGCAAGATCGTTAAGCGGTGCTTCGCGTGTCTCTCCGGTTTGCATATCTTTGATTGACAATACACCCGTAGCTAACTCATTTTCACCGATAACGACTACGTAGCGACAGCCCATACGATCGGCATAACGAAACTTCTTTTTTATGCTTCCTGGCTCGGTATGCATAATAGTCGCGACACCGGCCGCACGCAGCTGCGACGCCGCCTCTAGAGCCTTTGGAATCGCCGTCTCGTCAAGCAGCATAATAATTACTTTCGCCAGACTTTGCTGAGCTGACTTAATAACTCCGGCTTCTAGCAACTTATAGAACAGTCGCGATAAGCCAATGGAAATACCAACACCAGTCAATTTGGTATTAGTGTAGTTACCCGCCAGGTCGTCATAGCGGCCGCCCGAGCACACACTACCCACGCCGGGCAAGTCATTCAGGATTGTTTCGTATACCGTGCCAGTATAGTAATCAAGCCCGCGCGCAATCTTCAAGTCGATTTTAAAACGCGTTTCGGGTACACTCATAGCCCGTAAGCTCGCCACCAGCTGACGCAACTTCGCTACACCCTCACAGAACATTTCGTTATCAATAGTTAGCGCGTCTAAGCTGTCCAGTACTTCATCGTTTGTGCCGCTAATTTCAGTAAATGCCAGCACTTTTTCGACTTGTTCGCTGTTCAAGCCGACTTTTTCTAGCTCGGTGACCAATTCTCCGGGCGCGATCTTTTCCATTTTATCAATAACGCGCAGTACTTCAGCCGACACACTCGCAAGGCCGATGCCTTCAAAAAAGCCGTTCAACACCATGCGATTATTTATCCGAATAGTAAATTCACCAAAACCAAACCGTTCGAATATTTCATTAATAGCGGCCGGAAATTCAGCATCGATAATCGAGCTTTCTGAGCCAATCACATCAATGTCGCACTGGTAAAACTCGCGGAAACGGCCGGCCTGAGCACGCTCGGCGCGGTGCACTTTACCAATGTGGTAGCGACGGAATGGAAATACCAACTGACCCTCATGCTCAGCGGCGTAACGCGCTAATGGCACCGTTAGATCAAAGCGTAGGCTCAAATCATTTTTACCGCGCTCAAACCGATAGATTTGCTGCTCAGTTTCGCCGCCCCCCTTCGCAAGCAGCACCTCACTGAGCTCTAGGTCGGGCGTATCGATCGGCGAGTAGCCATACTTTTCGTAGGTACCACGAATAATATCAAGCAAGCGATTAAATTCTATCTGCTCGGGCGGTAGGTATTCGTTAAATCCGCTCGGGCGGCGCGGCGCGGTGATTGTTTTTTTCATTACCTTCTCTTTCTATTTTACCATATCTATAATACTTATGTCAATAGCTAGGCAGCGCTCACCTCTTTAGATTTAGGACTTGGTGCGCTAGCGTAATAGGCCGAAAGCTTGCGGTATGACTGGGTAGTAAATGCCCACAGCACAATAATAAGCATGATAATACTGGCACATAAGAACACCAAGGCAATTCCACGCGCCTGGCCAGCACCGAGTAGCCAATCAAACATATCTTTACCTTGCTGAGTGTTCATGAATGGTATCAAGCCAAACTGTGCAATTGGGCCAATCAAGAATGCGCTAATCGGCGAGCTGGCAGATTCTACAGCTTGCGCGAGGCCGAATACGCGGCCTTGGCGCTTCAGTGGCACCACCTTTTGCAATATTGTCTGTTCAGCAGCCTCGGCAATTGGCATTAGGCACATAAATAGCAGCATGCCTACAGCATATAGCCACCACCACTCGCGAATAGTGAACAATCCACCAAGCATCGCAACCGCCACATTTATTAAAAGCATGGTACGCAGCGGACTTTTGCCCAAGCCCTTTTTCGCCACAATCATTCCACCGATAATAAACCCGGTGCTGGTAATACCTAGCACAATTCCCCACACTTTTACATCAAATAACGTCAGGCCGTACGGGTCCATCAGTGCCATAAACACACCGCCCACCAGGTTATTGAGTGTCGTAAAGAATATCAGCCACGTTAAACCTGGCACTGCCTTAATAGCCGCAATACTGCCCTTTAAGTCAATTTTCTTGCCTTCTAGTTCTGGGTCGTGGAAGATTTTCTTCTCAGGAATCTGTACCACAAACACTAGGTGCGCTAACGCCACCGCGGTCAATACCAGTGCGATTACCAGCGTCCAGCCCATACCAAGTAGTCCGATAGAAAGGCCACTAAATACACTGGTCACCATAAATGCCACACCCTGCACCGTGCCTACCATACCATTGGCTTTATCGCGCATGCCGTCTGGCACTAACAGCGTAACCGTAGTGCTGAGTGCAATGTTGCGCATATTTTCTACCACAGCACCCGCTAACAATATACCGGCAAATAGCCAAAAAATCGGGCCACCCAAGTTAGTAATCGCCTCGTTCGGCGCCAGCCAAAATACTAGCGAGCCGAGAGCGAACGCAACCAACGTAAATACACCTGAAAACAGCATCACCGATTTCTTTTTATGATGATCGACAATCGTACCAAATATAATGCTAAATATGGCCACAAGCAGCATATACGAACCGCCAATAATCGACGTGGCTAGCACAGATTGCGTCTCGAGATATGCCCAAAAAGTTACCGCAAACCACAAGTAGCTGGTTGTAACATTTGCAATAAGCGTATTCAATAAGACGTTCTTAAAATGATTCATCATCCCATTTTACTATTACTACAACCCTAGTAGCAATACTCTTTTAATTCGAGTGTATTTGCGCTTCCAGCTCAGTCGCTACGCGCAAAAAATCTTCCCGAATTTCATCCGCAAACGGGTTACCACGCTGAATCGTCGCAAACAATTCATCAGAATGCTTAGCATCTAAATGTATTAAATCCATTAGTTCGTTAAATGATGGCGTTTTAAATGGAATATCCGGCATATCCATGCGCCCTAACGTCCGGGCCACAAAAAAGGTTAGTACGTGCACGTAGGCCATTACGCGGTCATGTTGCTCTGGCTGTATGTACGTAATTTTAAGCCCTAGTTGCTGCTTGCAAAATGCCAAACATTTTTCGGCCCGCTCGCCCACCGCATCGCATACAACCAGCTCGTGCCCCGCCGTACCATTCGCCGCCGATTCCGGTCCGAATAGCGGATGAGTAATCAGCATGCTTTGGTCTGGAGCCAGTACTCGCAACATTACTTCGCGAGATTCCAGTTTTACCGAACAGATATCGACTACTACGGTTTCCGAATGCAAAAGCGGTTTTAGCCTCAGCAGTATTGGCTCATATGCAGGCAGCGGTACGGCTAAAATAACCACGTCACTCGCTGCTACTTCTTCAAACGACACGCCTTGCTCCACTACCAGCTCACTCCACACCACCACTTCAGCATGCGGCGCCAGCACGTTGCTAGCAAATTCCCCGAATGATCCAAACCCAATAATACCGACTTTCATACCACCATTGTACCGTAAACAATTGCCCCTCGGCATACGAAGGGCAATTGGGGAAGAAGGTGTATGAGGTGCGGCGTCTTACGTAGAAGAAGACGCCCTCATCCCACCCATGCCGACGCGGATACTCGCTGCAACCGAGCTATCGCTCGAATCCGCTTCAATCATGACCGTATCACCAGTAGCGATATCGCTTGCCTTGCCCGTGCTGCCATCAATTGTGATGGTCGTAGAACTGTTGATAGCATATGTTTTTGCCGTATCGCTTCCGCTAGAGGTACTTTGGCGAAAATTACGTACCGCGATAGTAATCGAACTATCCGATACGGCCGTTACTTCACCGAACGACCCGTTACGGTTCATACCCATGCCACCCATGCCGTCTTGTCCGCCAAAGCCACCGCGCTGGTTAGCCACCGTAGAGCTGGCATTGCCTTTTTGGAACTGCATGCCGCCCACAAAGCCCAGCGCACCAGTTGCGATTGCTACCACCGAGGCGATACCAATCAGCGCACCCTGCGACAACTTGGCTGGCGCCGACCGCGTATTCACCGGCGGCAGGTCACGCCCATTATCTACTGCGTCTAGCTCGTTCGGTTCTTCTTGTTTCTCGTGCTTTACCATTATCATTCCTTTCGTTACTTATTCGGTGGGAAGTTGGTACAGCGTTACACTGCCATTGCCTCCATAGTCAATTATCTTCCCATTGGCTGATACCCAACTGAGGATTTCGCTACTTCCGCCCGGGCCGCCGCCCATACCATTCGTACTTGCAATGTAATACTTCACTTTGCCTGTTGCCACCAGCTGTTTAAATTCAGCAAGTGTCAACACGTTATCGCTGCCGTTAAATCCGCCCAGCGCCATTACCGGCTGCCCGCTGCTAATTTGCAGTGCGGCCGATTCGTTGGCCGAAGCCGCCGCCGCAATCCAGGTGG
>JAPUET010000022.1:64845-67017 GCA_027492465.1 Candidatus Saccharimonadota bacterium
ACAATTGGATAGTACGGGTGGATAACACCGCTGGTGATAGAAAAGATGAGTGTATGTAGTAGCACCCAGCTGCCCCACAGTAATATGGCAGCACGTTGCTTGCTATGTACCGGTGCACGGCGCAGCAGCCACAGCACCAGCCCAGCCGATAGCAATGCCAGTGGCAAAAACCACGCAATGTTCGGGCCAAAACCGTCATTAAATATACGCAAAATTCCCGTTTCGCCACCAAACGCCGCGCCCATTGAGCCGCCCATGCTGCCGCCACCGGGACCACCACCCATGCCTTGACCTGCACCATTACCTAGCAGCCGGCCAAAGCCGTTGTAGCCAAATATCAAATCCCAAATACTGTTACTAGTACTACTGCCAATGTACGGCCGCGCACTTGCCGGCACCAGCGCCACAACTATAGCCCACCAAAATGTCGCGATAGCAGTTACCACACCGGCGACACCCAGGTGCGCTAGCCGCTTTGGCCAGCTGGTTTTGGCACATACCAAATACACGAGGCCCATTATCGGCAGCAGTATCAGGCCTTGCAGCATCTTGGTATTAAATGCAAAGCCCGTCGCTACGCCCGCCAGCGCCAGCCAAAGCATCGGCCGTTTTTGCTCTAGCGCGCGAATAAATGCGTAACCGCTGGCTGCTAGTAGCAGCGTAAGTATGGCATCCGGGTTGTTAAACCGAAACATCAGCGCCGCAACCGGTGTTGCTAACATCACTATGCCGGCAATTAACGCACGTTTGGTGTCAAACAGCCGCCGTACCGATGCATACACCAGCGCCACAGTGCCTACGCCCGCCAGCGCATTCGGCAGCAACATGCTCCAGCTGGAAAACCCGAATAGCCGTGCCGACAACGCCATTGCCCATATCGCCACCGGCGGCTTATCTACCGTTACATAATTCGCAGCATCCAGACTGCCAAAAAAGAATGCTTTCCAGCTGGTGCTCGCTGCCTGCACGGCCGCCGTGTAGTAGCTATTTGCATAGTCGTTGATAGAAAGGTTCCACAAATACACCACACACGCCGCCGCAATCAGCCCGGCATACGCCAGTGTGGCCGGCTGCACGCGGTAGCCAAGTTCTTTGCGCACACGCGCCACGCCCTCTAAATCTTCGCGCACCGTTTGCATAATGTTCACGCGGCTATCGCGGTCTTCCAGCCAACGCACTGGCACTTCGTGGATGCCCCAGCCCATTTCTTGCACCTTAATTATTAGCTCAGTATCAAAAAACCATTTGTCATCACGGATTTGCGGCAATATGCGCTTTACCGCATCCTTACGCATCGCCTTAAAGCCACACTGCGCATCGCTTACTTGCATGCGCAACATTCGTTTTAGTATCCATACGTAGCCGCGCGATAATATTTCGCGCTTTAAACTGCGCTTGGTTTGCGATGCTTTTGCCAGGCGCGAACCCACGCTGAGTGCCGCTTCGCCGCGTACTAATGGCGCTACAAGTTTTGGCAAATATGTTAGGTCGGTCGATAAATCTTCGTCCATATACAACACCACATCGCCCTTTGATGAATGCCAAGCGGTTTTTAGTGCGCGGCCGCGGCCTTTTATTTTCTCTTTTAACACACGCACTTCAGGGTACATTTGGGCTAGCTGGTCGGCAATCCGCCCGGTGCCGTCAGTACTGGCGCTATCGGCAATCGTAATTACATAGCGGTACCCAAAACTACTTTCTAAATAGTCGTGCAACGTATGGATATTTCGTAGCAACGTGCCCGCTTCGTTATGGCACGGCACCACAATATCAATCAGCGGATTGTCTATCGCAATCCACGGACTGTCGGCCACTGCGGGCGCAGCATAGCCTGGGGTTTGTATAATGGCTTCTTTGGTCGTCATGCCCCTGATAATACAAACGGTACCTGAAAATAGTGTGAGAAATAATTGAGATTACAAACCAGCCAGCCACACAGAATAGCAATCCTTCAAGGCCAAAAATCTTCTGTTCTTGCAAGAACGGCATGCCCTACTGTATCCCCGTTTACTTTTGTTAAGACGGAGATGCTTGCCTATAAAGCACCCAACGCCTAAACAATATCCGACCCATCCCAGGTACCAATCATGCTCCACACAATCGCAGTACCATTCCAGGTACCGATAGGATGATGCGGCGGCGACAGAATACCGCTGATGTAGCCGATAGACG